>JAIQFZ010000045.1 GCA_020073015.1 Terriglobia bacterium
GGACCCACGCTTCACCGTCGGGCTTGAACGTCGAGCACCAATGTCGGCGCGGGCTGTAGCTGTCATCCGACCGGCGCCCAGCATCATCTCTCTCCCCCTGTTCCTTTGCATCCTGTCTGGCAAACGCCAGTTGCACGCTCCCCGGTACTGATCCGGCGAACCGGATCCCTTCCGGATTGCCGAGGATCTGACCTGAACTGAAAGCAATGCCTCCGACAGCGCGATTCTGGCCGGTATTCGATACATTTTGGGGTTTGTAAGAGCCAGCACTGTATGTCTTATGGTTGTGAAGGTTATCCAGGCGTTGGGAGTCTGATCGATCTCTGGCCACTCAGGGAAAGTACAGTTGAGCCTGTTGTCGAGTGGCTGCGGAACTCCACGCGATTCGCGGTGGACATTCTCGAAAAATGCACATCCGGCTGCATCAGTCCGGAGCCAACCTGGTCGTTTTGTCACGGTTGTTTCTATGATCGTGCCGCGCACATAGACCGGTCAATATTTAACCTTGACAAGCACAATCGGAACGCATAAATTGCGGTCGTTAAGCACGTTCCCGTAAAGAAACATTTATTTCTTGTCCGATTGGAGCCCGACTTGAGATGTTGCTTGGGGCTTGGTGCAACCGCACGGTGGCTGCTGGAGTTCTGCAACTTGGGCAAAGTCACTTCCCCATAGCTGTCGCAAAAAGCGAGACCGGCCGCAGCCGCCTCTCTTCTTTATGGCGGGTATGGCCTGGATCAGATTTCCCGATGCTGGCGCTGGAACCGCGTCGGGCCGCGATCGAGGAGGCATTCAGATGAAATCGTTGGCGACGTTTATCGCTTCGCTCTTGCTGCTGTTGATCATAGCTTCTTCTGGATACACCCAGACTGCCGGCACAGGTGCCATTTCCGGCATCGTCACGGATGCAAAGGGTGCGGTCGTGGTGGGGGCGACAGTTAATGCGATCAATACCGTTACGGGTGAAAGCCGCACAGCTGTGTCCTCGGGTACCGGCATATACCTGGTGCCGCTTTTATTGCCTGCGAACTATCGGGTGCAGATTTCGAAGCAGGGCTTCAAGCAATCAGTGAGCACTGACATCCCCGTGCACATCACTGAAACTACGACGCTCAATGTTCAACTTCAGGTTGGCGCGGCGCACGAGGTGATTGAGGTGAAAGCAAATGCCGAACTGCTGAAGACTGAACAGAGCGCGTTGGGCGGTGTCGTGGATGAAAGAGAGGTCGTTGCCCTCCCATTGGTCACCCGCAACTACAGCCAGATCCTTGGGCTATCACCGGGGGTTGCCAGCGACGGTTTCAACGCAGGCGAGGTGGGCCGGGGCGGAGTGGACTCTAATACCGTCACCGGCGGCAGCAGTGCAGCGGACAACAACTTCCAAATGAATGGTGTCGAGATCAATGACCTGCAAAGCAGCGGGCACTACAGTGGCGGCGTGGCGACCCCGAATCCTGACAGCATTCAGGAATTCAAAGTACAGACCAGCCAATACGATGCTTCATATGGACGCAATGCGGGTGCGAACGTTGATGTGCTGACGAAAGCCGGGACGAACCACTGGCACGGCAACCTGTGGGAGTATTTCCGGAACGAGGCATTGAACGCCAACGACTATTTCCGGAACCAAACCGGCGAGCCGCGCGCAGTTCTGCGCCAGAATCAGTTCGGCTTTACGCTCGGCGGTCCAATCGTGAAGGATAAGCTGCTGTTCTTCACTTCATACCAGGGAACGCGGCAGAAGAACGGTATTGACGTAAATTGCTCAAGCAGCGTTTTCCTGCCGGTGCTGACGAGCAGTACGGATCGCACAGACCCGGCGGCTCTGGCCGCTTCGGTGGGGCCCAGCACAGCTTTCGGAGGTTATGACATTGCTGGCCGATTAGTCGATGGCACCAACGTCAGTTCTCAAGCGATGGCTTTGTTCAACGCCAAGCTGCCCAACGGCGAGTATGTGATTCCCAATCCACAGACAGTCATCACCGATCCCGCTACCGGACTACCGGAGGGGTTCTCTACCTACAGCTCTTCCTGCCCCTACAATGAGGACCAGTTCATAACTAATCTCGATTGGATACAGAATTCAAAGAGCTCTTTACAGGGGCGCTTCTTCTTCGCCAACAGCGATGCGACGTTCACTTTTCCGCTCACTCAAGCCGTCGGAACTACCCTGCCCGGCGCCCCCTTGAGAAACCCGCAGAATTTCCGGAATTTCTCCCTGAGCCACACGTACCTGTTCAGCACGCATTTGGTGAACCAGGCACAATTTGGGTTCCATCGTACGAATTCGGGCACGCTTCAAAGTTTTCCCATCTCGTACTCGGATATCGGCAGCAGCGTCCCCTCGTTCGACGATGCCCGGGCCGTCATTGGTGTACTCGGCGGATTCAACATGGGCGGAAACGGCCAGACGGTAAAACTTGCGCAAAACACCTATGTCTTTCAAGACACAATCTCTTGGATCCGTGGACGGCATTCATTCCGCTTCGGTGGCGGTATCTCTCGCGCGCAAGTCAACATGTCACAGTTTGCGTACGGCGGCTATGCCATCTTTTTCAACTACCCCGGCTTGCTCCTAGGCCAGGCGCCCTTAAACCCATTCGAAACTCTTGACCTTGCAGGGATTGCTCCGCGGAATTGGCGAACCACGGACGCCAACCTCTACGTTCAAGATGACATAAAGGTCACCTCACGCCTCACTCTGAACCTCGGCTTCCGCTATGAGCGTCTTGGAGGTCTCGGCGAACTAAATGGGCGAAATTCGACCATCGACCCGGCACTGATTAACCCGGATCCCCCGACAGTGGCGGAAGGTGGATCCTTGGCCGGAATCCTGGTTTCCGACAACTTCCCGGGCACGAGGCCCGCGGGTGTGGTCAGCAGCGGCAACAATTTGGGAATCTATGGCAAGGGGCAAAACACTTGGAACCCGCGCATTGGTTTCGCCTGGAGCCTGCCCGGTACAGATCGCTTTGTCCTCCGTGGTGGGTATGGCATTTATCGGCAGCGAACCACCGGCCAGATGTACCTTCAACAACTTGCCAACCAGCCGTTTGGGTTAATTCGGGTCACAGTACCCAACTTCACGAACGGGTTCGATAATCCATTTCCGCCCGACCCAGGTGCATTCCCGCAATTCTCTCCATACGCTGCTCCGGACACGGCAACGGGCACTCCAGGCACAAACCTGACTCCAGCTCTGATTGATCCGAATATCCGGCCGCCGATTTTCCAACGCTACAGCCTAAACCTGCAAACGCAAATAGCCCGCGATTTCGTGGCCGAAATTGGCTACGCAGGAATGCGCGGCACGCACATGATCGTGTTTCATGACATCAACCAGGCGGGCCTGGCCAGCGTCGCAAATCCCATTCGCGGCGAAACCACCAACACCGTCGAAAACATCCCATTGCGAGTTCCGTACGAGGGTTTTTCGGCCGCGCAGTTGATCGATATCGAATCGCACAGTGGATTTGCCTGGTACAACTCTCTGCAAGCCACCCTGAGCAAGCGCTTCAGCCACGGACTCCAGTTTCTCGCTTCTTATACCTTCGCTCGCGATCTGGCGAATGTTTGGGGTAGCACAACCCAACCTAATGGCGGGGTCGTAGTCGGAAACAACGACGATCCTCGTTTCGATTATGGCCCTGACACTTTCATTCGCCCGCACCGCATTGTTTTCAGCGGCGTTTACGAATTGCCCGGGCCCACCAACCGGCACTCATTAGTTGGGCAAACCCTCGGAGGTTGGAAATTGGCAGGTGTTCTAACGATCCAGTCTGGACACCGCTTACCTCTGCTGAATTTCGACGCAGGAAATGTGCACGGCACGGTGTACGACTTCGCGCAAATCGTTCCCGGCTGCAACATCGAAACTAACGGTTCTGTGACACACCGACTCAACAGCTGGATAAACCAGGACTGCATCGCTCCCTACCCCGTAGTCGGAGATGACGGCGTAGCAACGGATTGGGGTAACAGCCGCATGGGAATCTTGCACGGTCCGGGGCAAGTCAACACAGATCTTTCTTTGATCAAGACATTCCCACTACCGCTCCGGGAAGGGATGAACCTCGAGTTCCGCTCGGAGTTCTTCAACGCATTCAATCATCCGAGTTTTAGCGATCCTGACAATTTCCTGTCGAATGGCCCATCTTTTGGCACGATTACGACGATGCTGAACAACCCGCGCATCATCCAGTTTGCTCTGAAAGTGAACTTCTGATCGTTGACGCACGACGACACTAATGACGGATCACAACCAACACACATGCCAGGCATGGTCACGAAGCCCTTCCCCAAGCTAATACCGCGACATCGCGGGTTGATTCAGCTGTATGGGCTCATAGGCTCGGAGATCGCCTCTTCTCTCCGGGCAGGAGAAGCGAAATGATTCGTAATCAAGATCTCACCCACCGAAATCTGTGCAGTTATCTTCCCATTGCGGCGCTGCTCGTTGCGGCCGTGCTCTGCCTCACCGTGTGGGCGCAAAGGCCACTTTCTTCCCCAGCAAAGACACCGCCGCAGGCGGCGATACCTGCAGCCGTGCAGCCCGTTACCACGCACGAATTGACCGCAACCGATCTCGAAGCATTTCTAGATGGCATCATGCCCTCCCAGCTTGAGCGCGAAGATGTCGCGGGAGCCGTAATTGCAGTGGTCAAAGACGGTCAGGTGATTTTCGCGAAGGGCTACGGCTACTCCGACATGGCCAAGCGCAACCCGGTGACGGCGGACAAGACGCTCTTCCGCCCGGGTTCAATCTCAAAGACCTTCACCTGGACGTCCGTCATGCAATTGGTTGAACAGGGGAAGCTCGACCTGGACCGGGATGTCAATGACTATCTTGATTTCAAAATTCCGCCGGGGTTTGGACAGCCGATCACTTTACGGAACATCATGACGCACACATCGGGTTTCGAGGAGACCCTGAAAGACCTGTTCGTCGCGGACGCACAGCACATGTATCCGCTGGCGGAATACGTAAAGAATCACACGCCGGAGCGCATATTTGCTCCCGGGACGGTTCCCGCCTACTCGAATTACGCCACCACGCTCGCCGGTTACATCGTGCAGCGCGTTTCCGGCAAGCCTTTCGAGCAATACGTTGCAGACAATATCTTTGCCCCTCTGGACATGAAGCACACCACCTTCGTTCAACCGTTACCCGAGGACATGAAACCGCTGATGTCGAACGGCTACCGCGTAGCTTCGTCAAAGCCACGACCCTTTGAGTTCGTAGAAGCATTCCCGGCCGGTAGCGTCTCTACGACGGCGTTGGATATGTGTACCTTCATGATTGCCCATCTGCAGAATGGAAAGTATGGCAATGCACAGATCCTGCGTCCCGAAACCGCCATCCAGATGCACTCGCGCACGTTCGGCGCCGACGATCGACTGAACGGGATGGCGCTCGGTTTTTATGAGGAGTCCTCCAACGGGCACCGCATCATCGGTCACGGTGGGGATACTGAACTCTTTCACAGCGACATGCACTTGATCCTCGATTCCAATGTTGGTTTTTTCGTTTCCTACAACAGCATGGGGAAAGCTGAGGTCAGCCCGCGAACAATTCTTTTTGAGAGGTTTCTCGACCGCTATTTCCCATATACCGAGCCGGCGGCGAGCAAAGTTGAAGATGCGAAGGCGGACACGGCCAGCGTCTCCGGCCTGTATCTGACGAGCCGCCGCATCGAAAGCACATTCTTGAAGTTGACCTCCTTCCTGGGTCAACCCAAAGTCTTCGGGAATTCCGATGGCACGATCAGCATTGACTTTCTGAAGGACCCCGGCGGCAACCCTGTAAAGTTCGAAGAAATTGGACCGCTGCTGTATCGCGAGGTGCACGGGCACTGGCTCCTTGCGTTCCGCAAGGATGTGACCGGGCGAATGCAGTTCCAAGTCGAAATCCCGGTGTTCATCTTCCAGAAAGCCGGATTTTGGGAGAACAAATATTGGAACTACTTCCTGCTTATTTTTGGCCTGCTTGTGACGGCGCTGACCGTACTGCTTTGGCCCGTGGGAGCGATAGTCCGCAAGCATTACGCGCGGCCGCTGGAGCTAACGCCTGGGGACCGCAAGCTTCGACTTATCGTGCGTGTGGTGTGCATTTTGTTCATCGTTTTCCTCGCCGGCTGGCTGATTGCTTTATCACGGGCCGAAGCGAGTCTCGCCGTCGTTAACGGTCTTGGCCCCTTGGTCATCATTTTCAGCCTGCTCGGAGTTGTGTGTGTCTGCGGCACAATTGCGGTTTGCTACAACGCCCTTCGAAGCTGGCGTGCGCCGAATCGCTGGATCTGGTCCAAACTGCATGATCTGGCGTTGGCGCTCGCCTGTATCTGCCTAGTCATATTCTCGGTCACATGGAATCTTATGAACTTCAACATGCACTACTGAATCAACGGCTGCTGCCACGTGAACCTGGAGCGGACATCGGGAGTTGGAGCTTCAATTTGCTAAGATGACCACGCGACGACAATGCGCTCCAAAACGAACCATTTGCCGAAAGGGCGGTCTTCGATGAGTAACGCAGACCGCCTCGCGCAGCTCAGTCCTCGGCGCCGCGAGATCGTCCGCCCCGCCTTCGAGGATCCGCGGCAATATGTTCTGCTCAGCGTCCGCGACATGGCAAAAAAACTGGGTACCGATCCGGCGACCACCGTGCGCATCGCCCGAGGGCTTGGATTCGAGAGCTACAAGGAGTTCCAATATTACCTGCACGAACTTTCCGTGGTACGGGCGACTTCTCTCGACACGATGCAAGCGGCTTCTGCACCGGATTCGAGCGTGAGTGCGCTATTACGCGAGTGCCTGAACCACGACCTCAAGAATTTCCGCGGTGTCTACAACGGAGTGGATTTGGATCGCCTGCAGAAGGTAGCTCGCCGTCTCTGGAACGCTCGCCGGATTCTGGTCATTGGAGGTGACGCTGCAACCTGCCTGGTGAACTACCTCCACTATCATCTAAACATTCTCGGGCTACCGGTGTTCATAGCGACAGCCCCGGGGCCGACCGTTCACCTCGTCCGGAGCATGAAGAAGGGAGATGTGAGTCGTGGGCTCCGTATGACGATTGAGGGCATACAACAGGCCCGCAAGCTCGGTGCGTACTGCATCGGCGTCACGGACAGTTACATTTCGCCCGTCGCACTCTACTGCAACGAGTTCTTTCTTGCGTCGGTAGAGACTCCTTCGTTTGGCGCGTCTTATTCCGCCCCGATGTGTTTGCTAAATACCCTCATGGCTGCGGTTGCGGAAGTCCACCGGACCAAGACTCTCCAGATCCTGAAAAAAGTGGCTGAGGAGCAGCGTCACGGCTTCCGCTTCTACCAGGAGTAGGTGTGCAGCTCCACCCGGCCTGCTTTGATCCTCCTGCACTCTACGCACACGTTTGACCTAAGGAACGATCGGCAGCGTCACATGCGACGGGTGCTGCGCATCGTGATAAATCGTTTGCTGCGCAGTTTGCATTTTGGAGCTGCGACCTAAAGGTCCTCCTGTGTTCAGATTCCGCGGGTATTTCGGAAAGGCGGAGGATGAAATTTCGATCCTGATACGGTGGCCGGGCTTGAACATCTGGCACGTGTTCCAGGCATCAATCCGATATTCGTAGATCGTTTCCGGCTGAATCAACTCTTCTTTGTCCATTCCTTTTCGGAAGCGTGCGCGCACAATGCCATCTGAGAGCCTCTCAGCGAATCCATCCGGCCAAACGTCGATCAGCTTCGCCGTAAAATCGGTGTCCGTCGCGGTGCTTGCAGCGTAAAGCGTCACCTTGACAGGACCGCACACTTCAGTGTCATTGGTCACCGGATCGCCCGTATAGACGAGCACGTCATCGCGGCGCTCGATGGGGCGGTAATCGTCGGGGCCGCCGATTTGTGCAAACGAAGGCTCCGTGATGAACGGGACGGGTTTCTTGGGGTCGTAAGTGTAACGGTCGGGTTGCTCCGACTGGGGCTTGTCCGCAGATAGCTTCCCGTCGCCGTACAGGGAATTTGCTCGCCCGCTGCTGTGCAGATTAAAGTCTGTATATCGAGTACGTGTCATTGGCCAATCGTGTTCATTCACCCACTGGTTCGAGCCCATTACGAAAATTCGAACCGGGGCTTCCGACTTCACGCCGTTGTCGATCCCTTTCAGCCAGGCGTCATACCAGCGAAGCATGGTGTCGTTCAGGTCGATGATTGCGGTCGGGCCGAAATCAACGTCTCCCAGTTTCGATGTCGAGTTGATCCCGTGCGGCCATGGTCCCATTAGCAGCTTTTGGGAGTTGCGCACCGACGGCGCACCTTTGGTCGTCATGCCAATAAAGTTCAGCGGGGTGCCAACTTGCTCATCGTCGTACCAGCCGGAGATGTGAAGCACGGGAACCTGAACACGATCGAACTTGTTCTGATACTGCTCGGCTTCCCAGAAACTATCGAAATAAGTATGGTTGAACAGTTCGCGCCATTCGGGCATGGCCATCCCGATTGCCTCATCGATGGTCAGAAGCGGCAAGTGCCAGTTCAGTTCGGTCCAATCCGCCGCGTCCATGTTCTGCAAAACGTGCCCGGAGGTGAGGTAATACCAGCTTGCATCGACAGGAATCGGCTCGCCTGTCGGGAATTCGACAAAGGGATCGGACGGGCTCACCATGGCAATCATCGTGGTCAGGTGCGGGGGTTGCTCGACGGCTGTGAGCCATTGCGTCTTGCCGTTATAAGAGCCGCCGATCGTTCCGACCTTGCCGGTCGACCACGGTTGAGTGGCACACCACTCGACCGAGTCATAGCCATCCTTCCCCTCGTGCCGGTAGGGGACAAAGTTGCCCGGTGAGTCTCCTCGCCCGCGCACATCCATTGCGACGAAAACATAGCCGTGCTCTGCGAAGTAGCGACCGAACTTCAACGAGCCAGCACTATTCTTCAGATACGGCGTGCGGTTCAGGATGCAGGGGAATCTTCCGTCAGTGTCGGGCCGATAGACGTCAGCCGAGAGTTCCACGCCATCCCGCATTCGAATCTTCTGGCCGAAATAAATCTTGATGGGGGATGTCTTAGCGGATTTCTGATCCGGTTGCTGCGCAGAAGTTGAACCGCAAGTTGCAAATGAAAACGCCACGATGAGCAGCAGAATTCTTCGTATCATTGCGCCTCTCCCGAGCCCACGCAGATTCCCAACACAGAACCGTGTGCCCGCTCACAATCAGTCAAAATTGCTCTGGTTTGTACGGCCCCTAAGTGTATCATATGTTTCTACCTGCGCTATGTGATTCGTGTACTCCAGCAATCGGAAAATTGCACATTGAAGCAGGTTCCCATGGTTTCTAAAGATAAGATGGTGTGCAACTGAAACATGTGTAACATGCTGTGATAAGGCTCCGAGAGTGCAGGAGCAGCGATGTTAAATCGAAGAAGGAGTTCTCGTGAATATCAATCGGAAATCATTCCTGAAAGCCGTGACGGGCGCGATCGGCGCCGCGGCGGTCTGCGATTTATCTCTACCTTCATTAGCGGCAGGGCAGGAGAAGGCCCGTATCCCGAGCAAAGCAACCAGAATTCGAGACATCGAGTTGTTTCCCAACTCCATGGCGATGAAGCAGACGATCAAGATCGCCATCGGAACGGATATAGCCGCCGACAATATCCTCGTACGTCTTCGCACGGAGGATGGCGTTGTCGGCTATGGTGAGGCCTCGCCTTACTCGCCGGTCACCGCGGAGACGCAAGCGTCGGATATCGCAATCGGAAAGAGTTTAGTGCCCCTCATCAAGGGGAAAGATGCGTTTTCGCTGGCGCGAATCGTTGCAGAAATGGAGAGCTTCACTCCTGGCAATGCCAGTATCAAAGCCGCACTTGAAACAGCGCTATGGGACATTTGCGGGAAGGTGACGGGACAGCCAATCTGTAACCTGCTCGGGTGCTATCGCGATTCGTTCGAAACCGACATGACGGTGGGAATCGACACGCCCGACGTGATGGCCGACAAGGCCCGCGGCGTGGTGCAGCAGGGATTCAAGGCAGTCAAGATCAAGGTTGGGGAAGATCCCGCCAGGGATATTGAACGGATTCGAGTGGTGCGCGCTGCGATTGGGCCGAAGATCAAGTTGCGCATCGATGCGAACCAGGGCTGGTCCCCGTCTGATTGTGTGCATGTGTTGCGGGGAGTTGCAGAACAGCAGTTGCAGTTATGCGAACAACCGGTCGTTTATTGGGATTGGGCTGGATTACGCTTCATACGCGAGAGTGTCAGCACACCCATTATGGTCGATGAGTCAGTCCATGTGGCACACGATGCCATCACAGGTATTCGCGAAAATGCCATGGATATGATCAACATCAAGTTGATGAAGTGTGGGGGCATTCTCCAGGCTGTACGCATCGCCCAGGTCGCCGACGCGGCGAACATGAAGTGCATGTTGGGATGCATGGACGAGAGCCGCGTGGGATTGACGGCCGCAGCACACGTGGTGGCGTCACAGAAAAACGTGGAGTTTGCAGACCTGGACGCATTTCTATTCCTCGAGACAGATCCGGTGATCGGTGGAATGGAGGTGCGGGACGGTGTTGTTCACATGCCGCAAGGACCGGGGCTCGGGTTGGATGTCGACCCTGCCTTTATCGCAAAACTAAGGGCGGCATAAGAATCGTGGGTGTTGTCGCCTGGCCTTGAGGAGACACAGCAGGCATTGCATGGAACATCATCCGGCTAATGGAGGTCTATGAAGATTGAAGGGGTTACCTTGCGTGAGCTCCGGATGCGCCTGAATGCACCATTCGAAACAAGTTTTGGTATCACACAGGACCGCCGCATTCTGCTGATCGAGATGCTCGCCGATGGGGTCACGGGCTGGGGAGAAATTACTACCCTCGAGAGTCCCTCCTACAATTCCGAAACTACCGATACGGCGTGGCATATCATTTCCGACTTCCTTGCGCCCCTGGTGGTGGGCCAAAATGTGTCGACTGCTGCCGAGTTGCCTCCTTTGCTCGAGCCGATCCGCGGACATTACATGGCCAAGGCTGGCGTCGAGAATGCCCTTTGGGACGTCGAAGCCCAGCAGAGGTCGATGCCCCTTTGGAAACTGCTGGGCGGAACGCGAGAAGAAATTACCTGCGGCGTATCTCTTGGAATTCGCGAAAATCCTCAATCTCTGGTGAAGAAGGTTGAAGAAGAGCTCAGTTGCGGATACCAGCGCATCAAGCTCAAGATCAAGCCGGGAAAGGACCTGAACTTCCTCACAGCCGTTCGAAATGTATTTCCCAACATTGTGCTCTCCGTCGATGCCAACTCCGCGTATCGCCTGAAGGATGCTGACCATTTACGTAAATTTGACGAGTTCGACCTCTTAATGATCGAGCAGCCGCTGGAATGGGATGACATCTACTCGCATGCGCTCCTGCAACCCAAAATTCGGACCGCTATTTGCCTGGACGAATGCATTAGCAATGACCGGCACGTGATTGGTGCTATCGAATCAGGAGCTTGCAAAATCGTGAATATCAAGCTGGGACGGGTTGGCGGCCATACCAGTGCGCGTAAAGTACAAGACGTCTGCCGCGAGCGCAAGGTTCCCGTGTGGTGTGGAGGGATGTTGGAATCCGGTGTGGGGCGCGCGCACAACATTGCGATGTCGACCTTGCCGGGATTCACACTTCCGGGTGACGTTTCTGCTAGCCAACGTTACTGGAGCCAGGACATCATCGAGCCGCCAGTGGACGTCGGTCCGATGGGAACGATCACTGCTCCCAATGGGTTCGGCTTGGGTTACAACGTGAACCGCGAATTGATCGACCGGCTGACGGTGCGCACCAGAAGCTGGCGAGACGCCGCTTACGCAAGCTCCTGAGTTAAAGAGACTGACAAGCGAAACAATGTTCAGAGAGGGATCGAGGTCGCGATTGATGAAGAACCTGCGTTGGTCAATTATCGTTCTCTTTGTGTGCTGGTCGTCGACTGCGCTCTTCTCGCAAGTAGCAGCGACATTGCCGGATCGTATTCACGTCATCATGGGCCGGCCCGAGTTCGCGCATTCCACATTTGGAATTGAATTTTTCTCGCTCGACACCGGGAAGGTGCTTTACCAGCTCAATGCGGACAAGCTGATGGTGCCCGGATCCACGACCAAGCTGCTAACCGAGGGTACAGTGCTCGAGTTGCTCGGCGGGGATTATCGCTTTCACACGCGCGTGTATCGTACTGGACCTGTTAGCAAAGATGGCACACTCGACGGGGACATCGTCCTGCTTGCCAGCGGAGATCCGAACCTTTCGGGTCGCATCCAGCCTGACGGCACGCTCGCATTCGAGAACATGGACCACTCCTACGGCGGTCCAGACGGCAAGGGAATCGTTGATCCACTGCTCGTTATCCGCGAGCTTGCGCAGCAGATAGCGAACAAAGGAATTAAGCGCGTGAAGGGAAGTGTGCTGGTCGACGTGAGCCTTTTTCCCGAGGGTGAACGGGAACTGGGAACCAACGTGGTCGTCTCCCCGATCGTCGTCAACGACAATGTCATAGACGTGATCGCGGCCGCCGGAGACAAGGAAGGAGCACCGGTCAACCTGCAGGTTTCACCCCAGACTGCATACGTGCAGATCATCAATCAGGCGACCACTGTGAAAGCCGGTTCCACACCCAGCCTTACATACACGGCGGAAAGCCTTCATCCGGATGGAACACGAAGCGTTGCGCTGGGCGGCACATCCCCGTTGGGAAACGGCGCCCGCATGATGGCGTATGCGGTCCCCGAGCCCAGCCGTTTCGCGGCGACCGTGCTTGCCGAAGCGCTCAAGCAGAAAGGCGTCGAAGTTACAATCGTCCCACGTGCGGCGAACCCGGACTACAAAGTAATGGCGGAGCACTACAAACCGGACAACCTGCTCGCCGAGCACACCTCACCGCTCCTGAAGGAAGACGTAAGAATCACTTTGAAGCTCAGTCAGAATCTGCATGCCACCATGGGCCCGTTCCTCCTCGGGGCGTTGGTAGCGCGCAAGGACAAAGAGGTCGATCAGGCCGGATTCGATCTGGAGCACGATTTCCTCAAGAAGGCGAACCTTGACTTGTCCGCCGCGTCGCAAAGCGACGGCGCGGGGGGCAACGCTTTTTTCACACCGGATTTCATGGTGCGTTACCTCGCGTTCATGTCTACACAAAAGGATTTTGAGGACTTTCACCGCGGGTTGCCGATCCTCGGACGCGATGGGACGCTCTCCAAAGTTCAAAAGAACTCGCCGGCGGCTGGTCACGTGCAAGCCAAGACGGGAACCTACGAAGTTTACGACGCGCTGAATAAGAATCTGATGGTCACCGGCAAAGGGTTGGCCGGTTACATCCAGACGGCGAGCGGACAACAATTGACGTTCGCGGCTTATGTCAACATGGTGGCCGCGCCGATGGACGATCCGGAGGCCGTCCAGAAGATTGCCGGCGAAGCCCTGGGTGAAATCGCAGCCGCAGCATACGACGCTCCGCTCAGTTCGGCAGACGCTTCCGTGGTCAGTACTCCCTATGACGTACTGATCCGCAATGGCAGGATCATCGACGGCTCCGGAAATCCCTGGGTCTCCGGAGACATTGCGATTCGTGGCGACCGGATTGTCGCGATCGGCAGACTCCCGCAAGCTTCGGCAAATCGGGTTATAGATGCCTCAGGACTCGTCATTTCGCCAGGGTTCATCGACATGCTGGGCCAGTCCGAGTTAGCCTTGCTGATTGACAATCGATCGCTGAGCAAGCTTTCCCAGGGAATTACCACGGAGATCACTGGAGAGGGCGCCTCGGTTGCTCCGCAGAATGCGCTCACCCTGGCTCAAATCCAGGCCGGCTTGGATCAGTATCACTTAGCAGTTGATTGGTCCACCCTAACGGAATATTTTGCGCGGCTCGAAAAGGCGGGTACACCCCTTAACATCGGAACCTATGTCGGTGCGGCACAAATCCGCGAAGCAGTGTTAGGGGACGTGGATCGCGCTCCCAACCCTGAGGAACTTGCGAAAATGAAAGCGCTGGTCGCGGAAGCGATGCAACAAGGAGCCTTCGGCGTTTCCACCGCTCTCATATATCCTCCCGGACACTACGCGAAAACTGACGAACTGATCGAGTTGGCGAAGACCGCCTCTCAATATGGAGGCATCTATGCCAGCCACATGCGCAGCGAAGGACAGAGCGAAGTGGCGGCCGTTGAAGAAGCCCTGCGCATTGGCCGGGAAGCGCACTTACCAGTAGAGATCTTTCATCTGAAGGTAATCGGCAACCCGCGCTGGGGCTCAATGCCGAAGATTGTAGCGATGATCCAGGCCGCACGTGACGCCGGACAGGACGTTTCTGCCGACATGTACCCCTATATTGCGGGCGGCACGGCTCTGGCCTCCAGCTTACCCCCATGGGTAGCTGACGGCGGCATCGACAAGCTGCTCGATCGACTTAGAGATCCCGCAGTTCGCGTGAAGATCAAACAGGAAATGGCGACTGAACACGCCAGTTGGGAGAACCTTTATCTCGGTAGCGGCGGCGCTTCCGGCGTACTCGTCGCCGGCATCGTGAATCCTGATTTGAAAGAGTACGACGGCCAGACTCTAGCCCAAATCGCAGCCGCACAGAAAAAAGAGCCACTCGATGCCCTCTTCGACCTAGTGTTGGCAGACAAGGCCCAGACGGGAGCGATTTATTTCATCGCGAATGAAGACGACCTGCGTTACGGCTTGAAACAACCGTGGACGACGGTGGGCCTCGATGCGAGCGAGCTGTCGCTAGATGGTCCACTATATGAGCCGCACTCCCACCCCCGCGCTTTCGGATCTATGCCGCGCTTGCTCGGTCACTACGTGCGTGATCAACACCTGCTTCCCTTGGAGCAGGCGATCCGCAAAATAACTTCTCTGCCGGCTCAACGTGAACGGCTGAGGGATCGAGGACTGTTGAAGGAGGGTTATTTCGCCGACATCACGATCTTTGACCCGATAACGATCCAGGACAAAGCCACCTACGAAAATCCAACCCGGCTCTCCGAGGGTGTGAAGTACGTTTTTGTGAACGGTCAACTCGAATATGAAGATGGCCGCCCAACGGGAACAAAAGCTGGGAGGGTTCTGCATGGGCCAGGATGGAACCAAGCCCGCTAGTCTGGGGATGCCCCAAGGAGGAATCACCGACTTTTCCCGAGTTTCCAGAGGCAGCCAATAAAAAAGACAGCGCAACCATCATCCGGCTGTTTCGCATCTCCGCTGTCAGCTATAGAGAATGGATTTCCACTCGCGGCCATAAGTCCGATTCTGGGAAGTCAGCCGCTGTCAGTCGACGGGTTCCTCTCGAACCATGGGCGAGTCGGGAGTAGACCGCGGTGAAGCAGGTCAGTACTGACAAACGATAGATCCCTATCGGGACTGCCCAAAGCAGAAGTGCGGGGATCACACGTCCGTGTGGTCGGGGCAGTTTCGATAGGGTCGTTTGAAGTGAGCCGCTAGCGTTTGCGGCGGATGCGGTGGGAGCTATGGGAATTCAATCGATTTCTGCCTGAAAAGCCTTGCCAGACGTGGACTTTGGTCAAACGTCTATTATTGATGCTCATCAATGTAGGAGTTCTCGTAACCAGCTGCATCATACTACCTCCGGCACCATCCGTTCTTCAAGAGGGCAGTTCCGACGCTTCCGACCCTTGTGTCAAGACACGCGGCAGCGTCCGCCGCGCTAGCGGCTTAGTCCTTGTCGGCAATCCGGAAGCTATCACGCGGGCGCCATGTTGGGAGCTTAGATCACCTGCCCCAAATGAAATGACACCCTGGCTAGGGTTGCCATTCAAGAGTTTACATTACGACAAAACTGGCATGATTCAACAAGACTGAGACGGCTGAAGCACCACTCAAATGATTGAATAACAACAAAATCGGCTCCGCGCCCCCAAGTTCGGGACCAGGGGGTCGGAGGTTCAAATCCTCTCTCCCCGACCAATCCTTCAAATTCAATCCTCAACCGTTGAAAACTCCGGTTCGAATGCTTCGAGCAGTTCATCCGTGAGCGGCAGTATTTGCACAACGTCTCGGCATGGTATTAGTAGTGGCCCAGGACAGCCTTTCGAAGCCGTGCACGACCTCAGTCGTACGATGATGCTTCCGGCGTTGAAGGTCAGCCTTGATGGCTTTGAGCTTCGCGACCATTCGCTTCTTTGCCGTAATCCGCCAGACGATGAAAGCTCTGTCGATGCGGCGCTGCCCACAGAAGTGGGTGAAACCCAAGAATGTGAAGGTCTCTGGTTTTCCCTCTCCACGCTGCTTCCGGTGACGAGAGGCGAACCGCCCGAATTCCCCGTCTCGTCCGAGACGTAGGCCCCCACTTGCGGTCGCGACCGAACCTGCCATTCGCCTCTTCTGCTGCGGTCTGAGCAACCGGAAATTCTGGTGATCGGCACCGACGACCGGCAGGGCCCACACATCGCGAGCCGTAGTGGGACCCCGGCTCGAGAACAGAATGTATTTGCCGTCAGGCGACCCGTCACTCGGGTTCTTGGCCTCCTTCGAGGCGAATGACACTTCATCGGCCGCTACTGCCAACGACCTTTCAAAGAGATCGAGGATGCCCCTGCGTCCCGCACTAAACGCGATCCACGTCCCATCCGGCGACCAGCATGCCGCGCCGCTGTCCTCCGTGGTGAGACGAGTGAGCGTGGCGAGACATGTCCATCAGAAGAACGTCGGGCGAACCATCCTCGCCCGGCTGGGTCGTGATCGGCGAGCCTGTGGCCGTCGGGGGAGAGCTCTCCCCACGGCACATCGGCTACGGGCTCGCCAACCGTCCCAGTCCGCTTCGCTGAGTGATCGAGCCAGGTTACTTGTCGCCTGGTGGCTTCATCGGGACGGTATCGACTACATCTGATCCGAGGACGTAAAGAGGACGTTACGTTTGACTTTGATTTCCACGTCAACCAGATAGCGGCGAGCGGCCTCGATATTAATGTCAATTCCCAGCCCAGGCGACTCGGGTACCGCGACGTATCCTTGGCTGTCACGCTCCAAATGATTGGAGGTGAGTTCGCGTGCCAGAGGCTTGGGAGCGAAAGGGTACTCACAGATTTCGTCGGAACGCATACCAGCATAGGGCTGGAGCGAGGCACTGAGCGCCAGGTGCGACGTGAACGTGTGGTTGACGAAGGTCACCGCCCTGGACGCCGCATAATCGGCCACACGCTTGGCAGGACCGATGCCGCCAATGCGTCCGCAATCGACTTGAATGTATCCGACGCGGCCATAGTCAATGAGATGTTGCGCCATGTAGAAATTATGGGCACCTTCTCCTCCGGCCAGCTTGAGGTTTCCTTTGCGGGAGAGGGATGCGTAGGCATCGAGGGCGCTAGTGTGGAACGGCTCTTCCAGCCACACTGCTCCAATCTTCTCCAGCATGGGCAGGCGAGCAGCCGCACCCTCCGCGTCATCGCCGAAGATCTGTCCAACGTCCACCATCAGAAGCGAATCCTTGCCCAGTCCCTCGCGCGCAGCTGAGAAGTGTTCAACGTCGGTCTTAAGATCGCCTCTCCCGATTGGTCCCCATCCAAACTTAACTGCGCGAAAATTCTGCTGCCGCGCGGCGGCAGCCCGTTCGTAGGTTTGTGCGGGCGTCTCTCCGAAAAGCTGCGAAGCATAAGGGAGCTTGCGGAAGGATTCGCGGTATCCGAGGAGCCGCCAGACTGGCTGTTGACGGTCCTTTCCCAGCAAATCCCACAGCGCGATTTCGACTCCAGACCATGTGTGCGGCGCCTGCAGCAGGTCCATGCTGTCGAGTTCGATCTGAGAAGCGATGCGGTAAATGTCTTCGGGACTTTCCAAACGCTGCCCAAGGACCGAGGCGCCCACGGGACGGCAGGCGCCGTGCGACATGGGACAAACAAAAGCTGCGATCGACACCAGGGGAGAAGCCTCGCACTCGCCCCAGCCTACAAGGCCTCCGGCGGCGACCCGAACCAGCAGCGCATCCTGGCTGCCGTCTCCTTCGGTCGTGACTTCCGGCATGGAAAGGTAAAAGAAATCGACCGCTTCAATCTTTCTCACAGGGAACTCCCGCGTGCACTACCTTGAGTCGTGGTGATATTTCCACCTTAATTCTTATACCTGTTGGCACAACTGGAATGCCCCGTAACCCGGTTAAAAAGATCACTAAAGCGATGTTTGACACGACGAAGGCTGTCTTATACTTCGGGCAATGAAAGCTTTGGTCTATACCGCTCCCGGCAAGGTTGAACTGGAACAGCGTCCTCGTCCTGAACCGCAGACAGGCGAAGAGGAAATTGCGATCGAGGTTGCTGGGGTGTGCGGTTCCGACATTTCGGGATTTCTGGGGCACAGCGCCCTGCGGCGTCCACCGTTGGTTCTTGGCCACGAACTGGTTGGCCGGCGTCGCGATGGCCGGCGAGTCGTGGCCAACCCACTGGTGAGTTGCAGACACTGCGACGCTTGCATCTCGGGAGCGCAGAATTTGTGTGAGTCTTGGAAGCTGCTCGGGTTGGGGACGACTCCAGGAACTTTTGCAGAATACGTGGCGTTGCCTTGCACTCAGGTCTACGAGGTTCCAGATTCTCTCACTTCGGAGCAGGCGATTCTGGCAGAGCCACTCGCCAACATCATCCACTTGTTTCGGATTGTCTCGCCGCCACCATTCTTCCGGTTGGCGATTGTTGGCGCCGGGACGATGGGTGCGCTGGCTGTTTCCGCGGCCCTCCGCATTGGAGCGCGGGGTGTGCTGGCTGTCGATGTGAATGACCAGCGTCTTGAGACCATGAGAAAGCTGGGCGCTTCGGCCACCGTTAATGCGGCAATATCGGAGGCGGTCGCGGAAGCCCTGCGCATCGCCGGCCGCGGATATGATGTAGTGATCGATGCCAGCGGCAGCGCTGCCGCCCGGCAAATGGCATTCGATTTCTGCCGTCCTAGCGGTCAGGTCGTGTTGTTGGGGATGGGGACCCAGAGCAGCGAAGTGAATTTTGTCACCAGCATCCGCAAGGAACACCGGGTCGTGATGTCGTTTGCCTATACTCCGGTTGATTTCCGACGGTCGCTGGATCTGCTGGTCGCGGGGGGGATCGACTTAACACCGTGGACCGTGAGGATGCCGCTGGCGCGCGGCCAGGAGGCGCTGGAGCGCATGGGCCGCGATCCCGGTGTTTCGCTCAAGATGATGCTGGAAGTGGCGGCGCTGTGATGGGGCTGTAGTTCTGTTCTCAGTTGTTGGTCCTTGCTCTCTGTTTCTCCTCATGGCTGAATCGGCTACCACATCTCGTGCTTCCGTGCCTCGGATTCTGGGCATGCCCCGGTGGCTGACTTTTTCGCTGCTCACCATTGTGGTGTGGGGCGCGTGGGGAGCGGTCTCGAAGGTAGCGTCGGAAGGCGTCGACGCGAACACGAATCAAGTTTTCTTTACTTTCGGACTTCTGCCCCTGATTGCGATCGTTGGGCGGTCACCACGAAACACCGGCGGCGGAGCGGGAAGACGTGGGGGAATTGGCTGGGCATTTCTCACCGGCATTTTAGGAGGAACAGGGAACATCGCCTTTTTTCATGCGCTGGTGATGGGCGGCAAGGCGTCGATTGTCTCGCCGGTGACCGCCTTGTTCCCGCTCGTAACCGTGATTCTGGCTGTCACGTTGCTGCACGAGCGCGTGGGCACGGCGCAGAAGATCGGGCTGGCTTTGGCATTGGTCGCGATTTATTTGTTGAGCATGTAGCCAGAAAATCTATGTCTCTCTTGCCTGCATGGCTGTGGTTTGCGGCGATCGCATTAGCCTTCTGGGGGATCACCGGCGTGACCCAAAAGCTGGCCACGAACCGGATCTCGAGCGAACTATCCTTCATCTGGTTCGCGTACGCAATGATCGCCATATCGGCGACGCTGGCGGTATTCGTTCCGATTCACTGGCACCTGCGGCCTTTGATCTTCTGGGCAGCGCTAGCCGGGGGAACGCTGAACGGACTGGGAGCACTAACAAGTTTCACGGCGCTGGAGTCGGGCGGGAAGGCGTCGGTTGTGATCTCGCTGATATCGCTTTATCCCCTGGTCACGGTAGCCTTCGCAGTGACGTTCCTGCACGAGCGGTTGACACTGGCTCAGGCACTCGGAGTGGGGTTGGCGATTGTGGCTGCAATCCTTCTTTCGCTCGAGCCGAAAACGCCTGACGCGAAGCCCTAGCGCCGACAACAATTCACGCCGCCTCGCTCATTTTGCCCGAGGAATCTACCGACCCGACGCAGCACAAGCCTTCCTGGACGAGGAAGCGAACGTCGGTTTGCAGAGTCTCACCGGGAGCCAGGCTCCGATGCCGCTTTGCCGCTTTCATCGCTTCAAAATTGAGCGGGTATCCTGTGCAGGGTTCAAGAACGGCAACGTTGTAGCTGCGCCATCCTCCATAAGTCGCGAACAGCCAGCAGCAGGGGAAAACTTCGGAATCGAACTGCAACCCGCACGACAAACCCGTCGCGGAGTTGGTGAGAGCGCACCAGTTCCCTTTCATTTGCGTGCCGTAGAAAAAGTACAACCGGCGCGCGTCCTCGGGGGTGACGCGCCGCAAATCGACATCGCCGGTGGGTGTCTTGATCACCGGCCAATGTCCCGGTCCAGATGCGGCCCCCAGAGTACCCGGAAAGGCTGGGTCCAAAACAACGTCCATTGGTGGAAAATCAATGCGATGTTGAGGCGACACAGCCATCGCCGGATGAAGCTTCCAGAGAAACGGGAATGCGGTTCTTCCGCGATTGGTGAAGCGATGATGAAACTCGATTCGACTGTGACCACGACGCAAGCGAATCGTCTTCTCCACTTCGATCGCGCTGATGGGGGTGATGTAGCGCAAGCGGACTTCGGCTTCATCCCCGTGCGAATAAGGCTCGGCGGACCACTCCCCGGTCCAGAGTTCGCCGTGGTCGGGATAGCCTTCGCCCTCGATCAATGCAATCTCATCGTTGGGAAACAACTCGTCCCAGCCTCCGCTCCAGACATCGTCGTAGCGGGAGTTGGCGGCCAATCGGGCGGGGGGGATGCGGGGATTATTCCACAGCAGGTCCGTATCGAACGGTTTATAGGTGATCTGCCAAATTTTAGCGCCCGCTTCGGGGAGGATGATCACGCGCAGCAACCGGTTCTCCAGCACCATGGTGCGTAGGCCGCGGTAGGACCAGTCCGAATTCACGCTAAGCTTCATGAATCAGATTTCCTTCCCTAAGTCCTCGACCGGAAGTCGAGGATCCGTCTTCACGGTAGCGCGGTCCGATCGTCGAATGTATTTGGGTGACGTTACTGAATCGTGAATCACTGTGGTTGAATTCTCGATGGCCACCACGCCGCAATCGAAGTTCACATGATCAAAAGTGGCGTGGCTGTGGCCATTCACACGCACTTGGCTGGTGGCCAGGTCTGGACGCTGCGTAGCAAGCCGCTGGGCGCCCACGGTGGACTGGTCAACCTGCAATTGGGCTTCGCCGTCCAAAGAAAGCCAGTCGGCATAGATGTCGGAATCGTGAACCGTGAGTCTTGCGTGGCCGTTGGCCGTCAATTCATCAATGACGCTGTTGGTGAAAGTGAGGTCAGCTTCCCCTCCGGCGTAGACGTCCCATGTATCCGCGTTCACTTCATTCAGCCGCAAACGAAAGGGACAGTTTGACGCACCAGGCTCTGGAACTATTACGGGTGTTTTCGCCGAGCCAATAAGTCCGTGCGGCAACTTAAGAGTCCCTTGGCATGCAGGTGCGATCGCCAACTGGGCCCGCCCAATGCGGCTCAGACTCACATTGCTGCTGCCGTGTACATATAAGAGAAAAAACTCCGCCGTTGTGTCGGTCAGATCAGCGCTGGCGAGCGATCCCATGCGCAGTTTTCGGGAGAATGATTGGTCAGCAGGAATATCGGAAAACTCGATTTTATCGTCATTGCCTGTGTGCGTTGAGAGGAATACCAGGCGCAGGTGCCGCGCGACGACGTGACTGGAGTGAGAAATCTCGAGTTCAAAGATCGTCAAGTTTTCAAGCACTGCCCCGACATGATCCAAGTGAAATTCTGAGTTTGTGGTCTGGAAGTCATCGACCGCAACATCACCCTGCAACCACCAGATAGGATGCGCGCTTCCTACCGCGGTCATCGTTGATCGATGGATTCTGATTTTGGCCGGGCCTTCGCAGCGGAGCCCGCTCGCGCCGTTTGTCGATGCTGGCGGATCAGACACCTTGATATTCACATCCTCGAGTTCGAGGTCGGCTCCGGAGGCCACAGTGATGGCTCCTCGAAGATCGAGGGAAATGCCTTTCATTCTTACCCGTCCTGCAACGAGCAGAGGACCGTCGTGTCGAAACTCCGTCTTTTCGTCGATGACGGTCCCGTCCTTCAAGGCAGGCAGAGGCTTCTGTCCGAATGCAGGGAATCCGAGGTTCAGAAGAAATAGATAGAGACAGGCGGATTTCATTGTTCCGTCGCCCGGACACCAAGGCTTGTCGGGCAGCATACCTGATAGGTGTGCTGCGGCTGAATGTTTATCGAACATTCCCTCACAAATTTAAGCGCTGCGCATTCAAGGGCCAGTTTACCGAGTATCCTGTGTGCGTCGTATGCTGACCGCTCGGGGTGGCTTCATGCAGTTCTTCGGACCGGAAATGGGGCGTTGGCTTCGAATGCTCGCGTTCATTGCGGTTCTTGGTTCTTGCTCCAGTGTAGCGATGGAAGAGGACCTCAAGTCTCTGGTTCAGCGAGCCTTCGACTTTCACCAAAAAGGCCAGTTCTCTCAAGCGCTGCCTCTGCTGCACCGCGCTTATGCACTGGAGCCTGGGGATTATTTCGTCAACCTGCTTCTGGGGATCGACTCGCTTCGCACGGGACAACCGAAAGCCGCCGTACTGTTCCTAAAAAGGGCTTCCCGCCTGCGTCCCCAAGAAGAATATCCTCTCGATTACCTGGGTGAAGCCTATGCTCGACAGGATATCTACGGGGAAGCGGCAGAAGCGTACATCAAAGCGGTGCGTGTGGCGCCAGGTTCAGCGGAATCCTCGGTTGCGTTCGTGGACTTCGCTCTGACCCGTTTTGCCGGCCTGTCGGAACTGTTGCGCAGTTCGCGAAAGGGACTTGCAGCTGAATATCGTTTGCACGCGCTGGCGCTGCAGGGGAACGATGCGCCGCGTTTTGCGTTGCTCCAGCGGGCCGCAGATCTGGACCCGGCGGCCCCGGGCATCTGGTCTGACCTCGCCTTCGCCACGCTCGCGTCCGGCGATTTCAGTGGCGCAGAGGGTTACTCCCGCCAGGCGCTGGAAGCGGATCCCAACGATCAGGCAGCATGGATCGCCGACGCACAACTGGCGGCGCAAAAATCTGACTGGCAGCGGGCTGGCGCGCGTCTTGACTCCGTTGCCCAGCATAGTCCAACGCTGCTCTCCCAGGCTGTGGGGCAATGGCCTCCGAAACTTCAGCCTCCGACACCATCTGCGGTTGCGGGTCCAGCGGCAAAATTCCTGTCTTGTGTGCGCGACGCGAGGAAACCCTGCGATCTTGGTCCGGGTTCCAAACCTTCTCCGAACAGTTCCACGGTTCTCTACCGGGAACAGAGATGGGAGCAAATGACGAAACTCCCCGCACCGCAGCCTGTCCGAAGCGAGGCATGGTTTCAGCGTGGCGTTGCATTTGTGAAGCTTGACGATTGCCCCCGGGCGATTCCATCGCTGGAGCGCGGTCTTTCGAAAGCGGCTCCGGAAGTGTATGGGATGTTCCTGCTCTCGTGGTGCTACTCGCGGGAAGCTGGACGCACAGCGGGAAAAGTTCAGCAATCGGGGAGTGAGGAGGCTTCGCTGCACATCATGCGCGGCGATATCCTGCTGCGCCTGCAGGCGAAGGCGGATCTGGCAGTCGCTGAATATCAGCTGGCGCTTGCGAAAGATCCGAACGACCCCGCGGTGTTGGAGCGGCTCGCGGACGCGCAATTTGGTGCGGGCAAGATCGAGATCTCTCGACAGAACGCCCAGGCGGTGCTGAAAATTGATCCCCAGCGCCTCGCGGCAAAACGAACAATCGCCAAAATCGCGATGCAGGAGCGCGATTACGCTACGGCGTTGCCCTATCTTCAGGAACTCGCCGCTCGCAACCCCCAGGATGTGACGATGCGCATCGAGCTGGCAAAAGCCTGTGCCCAGACCGGAGCTTCCGACGAAGCATGGCGGAACCTTGCGCCTGCGCTGGCGCAAGGCTACCCCGATGAGAAAGGAAGTCTGCACTATCTTCTTGGTACTATCCTCAAGAAAATGGGACGAACCGCCGAGGCGGACCAGGCGTTGGCGACTGCGACGCAACTGTCGGAAGCATTTCAGCAAAAATCCTATCGCGACCAGGATCCCGATGCGCAGCCGTAGCCATCCAGTCACACGCCGCGAATTCGCCAAGCTGCTTGGTGGCGCGGGCCTGGCGTTATCGGTCTCGGGGGCGTTAGCCGCAACCAATGCACTAGGCCCGATCCAATTCCAAAACGCCGCTCCAGGGAGTGGTCTGGATTTTGTTTTGCGCAACGACGCCAGCGGCCGTAAGTACCAGGTTGAGACCGTGCTCGGAGGACTGGGCGTGATCGACTTCGATCAGGATGGATGGTCTGACCTCTACTGTGTCAACGGTGCTTCGCTGCCATCCCTGCAAAAGACAGATCCTCGTTTTTCTAACCGCTTGTATCGCAACAACCGGGACGGAACTTTTACCGACGTCACGCAAAAAGCTGGGGTGCAGGGCCACGGCTATGAGATGGGCGTTGCGGTGGGCGATTACAACAATGATGGGCTCGAGGATCTTTACGTCGTCGGTGTACATGGAAACACTTTGTACCGAAACAATGGCGACGGCACTTTCACCGACGTGACCCAGGCTGCGGGAGTAAGCGGCGCAAGCGCTCAGGGCCGCAAACTGTGGTCGGTGGCTGCCGCATGGCTCGACTACGACAACGATGGCCACCTTGACCTGATCGTGTCGAACTACTGTGACTGGACGCCGGGAGACGATCCTATTTGCGGCGGCCTCAATTATGCCGACCGGGCATATTGCCATCCCGACATGTATCGGGCCGAGCCCATTCTGCTTTACCACAACAACGGGGATGGAACTTTCACGGAAGTCTCTGCCCAGACCGGGTTGGGCAAGTTGCTCGGCAAAGGAATGGGCATCGCGGTCACTGACTACGACGGCGACGGATTCCCGGATATCTTCATTGCCAACGACAATGACCGGAACTTGCTGATCCACAACTTAGGAGGCGGCAAGGTGAAGGAAGTGGGCATGGAAGCCGCCATTGCATACAACGGCGACGGACGCCAGATTTCCGGGATGGGAGCGGACTTCCGAGATTTCGATGGCGACGGGTTGCCCGATATCCTGATGACTGGACTACGCCGAGAGACCTTTGAGTTGTTCCGCAATAACGGCAAAGGAGCCTTCGAGGATGCTAGTGTCGGCAGTGGCCTGCTCAATTTGAGCCGGCCGTGGAATGGCTGGGGGTGCGGTTTTGTCGATCTCGACAACGACGGCTGGTTGGACGTGTTTGTCGCTTGCGGTGGACTCGACGCCAACGAGCCGCAGCCGAACCGAGTCCTCCACAATCAGGGAGGGCGCTTCACTGACGTCTCCGCGGATGCCGGCCCTGACTTTGCCGCGTCGCGCCTGCATCGTGGCGTCGTCTTTGCTGATTTCGACAACGACGGGCGCATCGATGCCGCTGTGACCTCCGTCAACCAGCCCATTGAACTGTGGATGAATCGCAGTCCCGTGCAGCACTGGTTGCAGCTCAAGCTCAAGGGTACGCGAAGCAATGCATCCGCTTTGGGCGCAAAGGTGATTTGCCGGACAACACAGCACACTCAGGTTTCGTTTGTGGCCAATAGTGTGGGATACGCCTCCGCGAGTGACTTACGAGTGCATTTCGGACTCGGGGAAGCGCGCAAAGCTTCGCTGGAAATTCATTGGCCGTCCGGCTCGGTGCAGGAACTGAAAGAGGTTTCGTCCGATCAACGGCTGCAGATTGAAGAGCCCAGGCTCTCAGCGCCCGGGAAGAGCTCCCCTCGGTAAGGCTGCTGCTTAAACGATAGAAAAAACACTCTCTCGGGTAGATGCCGGGAAGGTTTCCGTTTGAGACTTGGGGGCTAACAGGTGTGTGCCAATTGCTGTGGGGCTGGCATTCACTGGGAATCCGAAGCGGCGTATCGGGAGGATGGGACGATGCATCGAACAAAAAGTACCTCCACGTTGAGTGTACTCGTGGGTCTGTTGGCTCTCTGGGGTTTTCTGGCTGCGAGTCAAAGTGGATTCGCACAGTCGTCTAACGGACAGATCACGGGGCTGGTAACCGACTCAACCGGGGCAGCCATTGAGGGCGCAAGCATCTCCGCAACCAACAACGCAACGGGGGTGGCCTATAGCAGCACAACCAACGGGTCGGGCGTGTTCGTACTCTCGCAACTGGTTCCCGGTCCTTACAAGGTCACCCTGAGTAAAGAAGGGTTTGGCAGCGTCGAGCGCCCGGAACTGATTGTGCGCACTGGAGACCATCTTTCGGTGGACTTCAGTCTGAAGCCGGCCACGACGAAAGAAGTCGTGACCGTCACCGAATCAGCACCGTTGCTACAGTCGGACCAGTCCAGTTCTTCCACAGTTCTCGATAACAAAATGATCACGGAGTTGCCGCAACTGAACCGCAACTCGCTCGATCTCACGGGAGTGATTCCGCAAGTCCAGGGCAAGGGGCCGCTCAGCGATCAGATTTCCACCTTGGGGAATGCAACTTACCTCATCGCCAACAATGGCAACTCCTATGCCGTCGCGGGCGGACAGGTGAATGGCACCAGCATATCGGTGGACGGGAATCAGTTGCAGGATTCCGAATTTAACGCGGTGAATCGCGCGATTCCGACGCCAGATAGTATTGGAGAGTTTCGTGTCGAGAGCGGTGTTCTGACCGCGGATCGCGGCCGGTATTCCGGCGGCGTCATCACGATGAGCACCAAGAGCGGCACCAACCAATATCATGGCCGGCTCTTTGAATATTTTCGTAACCAGATTCTGAACAGCAACGGCTGGCAGAACAATTCGCTGGGCGAGGAGCGACAGGCATTCCATCAAAACAATTACGGCTTGTCCGTCAGTGGACCCGTTTCCATTCCGCATGTTTACAGCGGCGCGAACCGCACTTTTTTCTTTTTCGGTTGGGAGGGGGAACGCTACAACACAGGACAGACGGTCGTTTCGACTGTACCGACTTTGCTGCAGCGCGACGGTGATTTTTCGCAGACCATCTTAGACTTCCCCAATGGCTTCACGGGAACTCCGGATTACGCGGCGATTTTCGACCCGTACCATATTTCTGGCGGAGTGCGGCCCCAGTACGCCGGGGTCCCGGGGGCACCAGTGGGCGCCAACGGCTTCGTCGGAGGCAAGATATGCTCGCAGGCCGACATCTCTGGCGGGACGTGCCCCGCGGGCAATGAAAACCTCTCGTTGCAGAGCACGCTCTTCGCCAACTACATGGCCCTGTGGCCATTGCCGAATCACGCGCCGGGCCCCAATGGCTACAGCAATGACCGCCTGGATTCGATTGCGGTGACGCGTCCCACGGATCGATTCTTCCTGCGATTGGATGAAAATCTTTCGAACAGCCAGCGGCTCAACCTCAGCATCAGTCGCACCCACATGACCAACAACATTCCGGCGCCATGGCAGCACGCTGCGCGGTCCTTCAGCTACGATCACGATGTAACCGGAAGCTTACAGTACAACTGGGTGCTGTCTTCGACGTCCATCCTGGACGCGCATCTCGGATTTGGAGTAGCGAAGCTCTACAGTGACGGTGTTTCGGGAGACGGTTCGGATCCTGATCCCAACATTGACACCACGACGTGGGGCTTCGATCCTTTGATCGTCAACAATCCCTCCCGTACCACGAACCAGATCCCTCCGGTATTGAACATGAACGGATTTTCCAACGTGGGTGGATCGCAATTCGACACTTTCATCAACCAGACGGAAAACGCGACCGTAGGGTATACGAAAGTGATGGGCCGCCATACCATCAAGGTTGGTTACGAACAGTACTATTACCGCTTCAACGAGAACGGCGGAGATCACACCGGCGTGGCCTGGATCAATAACGGCGGCGGTTCGGTGCAAGACTGGCAAAACCCCGGGGACTCGACCACCGGCTTTTCACTGGCCGAACTCATGATGGGCTCCTCGCACGTGTTCCAGTGGGGCAACTGGAACATTTCACCCTACGGCTTCAACGAAGCCGCCTATGCCATGGACGACTGGAAGGTCAACCGGAAGTTGACGGTCCAGATTGGACTGCGCTGGGATCACGATGGCGCTCGCTCACCCAAGAGTTTCGCCCCGGGTCAAGCCTCCCCCATTATGTATGACATGACGGCCAAGAATGTGTTGACCGCCAACTCCAATTGGAACTGGGGTCAGGTGACCTCCGCAGTTCCAGAATTGTCGGCTCTGCCTCAGCCGGAATGGTTAACGCAGGGCGCAACAGGGCGCGTCGTGCTGCTCCATACTCCCGAGTATCCGCAGAAAAATCTCTACACCACAGCTTGGAAGAATTTCCAACCCCGGCTCGGGATTGCCTATGCCATTAACGATAGGACGATAGTGCACGCCAGCGCTGGCATCATTGATCAGGGTCTGAATGGCCTTTCCACGGACTGGTTTAGTTTCTACTACAACACGATTACCATGGGACAAATTTCCAGCCTGGACGGCCAGAACTGGATCAGTGAACTTGGCCCCGATCATGGTTTGGGGACGTTCCCCGCGCAACCCGGGGGAACCAACCTCGGATACTATCCGGCCATCAGCACGAATCAGGATTATGGTTTCCAGACCTTCGGACAGGCAGGCAATCCAGACCAGGGCGGTGCGTCGACCATTAACCACTTCCAGACTCCGGAAGACTATACCTGGGACGTCAGCGTGCAACGGCAGCTCGGGAAGAGTTGGGTAGCCACGGCGGACTACACGGGTATCCGCGGCATCCATCTGCTCATGCCGGTCTGGGGGTGGAGCACCAATAACGTTCCAGTGGAAGATTACTCGCTGGGACAGCACCTTTTTGATCAGGTGCCCAACCCGTTCTACGGACAATCGCAGACTTTTAATAGCCAGCCTACCGTGCAGCTCTCGCAGTTGCTGGGACTTTCACCACAATACTCGAGCATTACGCCGGGACAGGCCACCTGGGGCAGATCGTTTGCCAACTTCCTGAACCTGCAGATCCAGAGCCGCGGCTACCACGGATTGACGCTGCTGGCTTCGTATAGCATTCGGAAGACGTTGACCAATACATGGGGCAAGGACATCCAGCATACCGGTCCGTTCTTCGGTGGGTCACTGCAGAACCCGCACAACCTGATGGAGGCGTATGGCGTGGCCGGCTACGAAATGCCGCAAACGCTGTTATTGAATTACTCGTACGAGCTTCCGTTTGGGCGTGGACGCCAGTTTATGAGCCATGGCGAGAGCTTTGGCTACAAGGTTCTCAACGAAGTTGTGGGAGGGTGGAACCTAGCTGGGGTGAGCACCTGGAATCCCAAAGGAACCCCAGTGATCGTACCCGGTGTACCGGGAGGTCAGACGGTTCCGGGAGCGGCTCTTCGCGAGTCTCTCGCGCCCGGCGTGAAGGTCGTTCAGTCCACGAACTACTCCAGTGCTCTGGTGGACGCGAGCGGAAACTTTATCAACCAGAATCCTAATCTCGTTCTGAACGGAAGTGCCTTCGTAAGGACACCGGATTTTACCATTGGTAATGCCCCGTTTGTTTTTCCCAACGTGCGGAATCCAGGGAGTTTTTTCACGGATGCCACGCTGTTGAAGAAGTTCCCAATCTCCGCGGAGGGATCGCGATACTTCGAGATTCGTCTGGAGGCGCAGGACATCTTCAACCACGCCAATTTCAATCAGATTGATAACAATATGAATAGTGCCACCTTCGGCGGCATCCTGGGCAAATCAGGCCAGCGGATCATGCAGATAGGTGCGCGCTTCTTCTTCTGAGTTAAGTGCAAATAAGATAGTGCGGAGTCAGGTACGCGATGTGGACTGGCTCCGCACCTCCCCCGGAGCCCTCTTTTCATGGCGCGTGTAACTCGTGTCGGTTGGATCGGTCTGCTGTGCCTTTCGTGGAGCGCAGCAGGGCTCGGCCAGACGAGCGCTCGGCTCCAGACATCGGACACGGAACTTGCTCTGGAAGCAGGCCCCGCGGCTCCGCGATTGACTTCGCTTGGAGTTCCCGGGCAGCCGAAATGGGAGAACCACGCTTCCGAAGTCTTGATTCCATCCGCTGACGTTTCGAACAAACCAACGCTTCTGCATTGGAGCTTCAACGGCGAAGCCAGCCGGATCGGTGAACAGCGGGTCGCCTTCGTCTACGATTGCGCCTCACCCCATCTCCGCCTGACTTGGGAATGGCGCACTCGCCAGGCGTACGGCCCGATTGAGCATCAGATTCGGATCGAGAACCTCGATACTCAGGAAATCTGGATTCCGATGCAGGATAGCCTCGCCTTCAATTGGCAAGTCGATCCGCAGGCGCCACTGGAACATGTTTTCGTGGAGAAGGGTGCGAACACACCGTCGCCCGTAGGCACTCATCAGGTTGCGCTGTCTGAGGGTTACCGCTGGACGGGCACGTCGAGCACTTATGGAGATCTGAGCGACAACGAGCCCCGCGAAATCATTCCGTGGTCTCTCGTCCAGAGAAAAGATGCGGCGGAAACCGGATGGTATGCCGGTATCGAGTTCAGCGGGCGCACCCGAATCTCTATGGCACGAGAAAAGCATTCGCTGCAGGTGGCAATCGGACTAAACCCCGCTCCCAGCCCATTTCGGACACGCCTCGCCCCCGGAGAGGTTTTTGAGACGCCGGTAGTGTTTCTGGGCGGTTTCCGCGGCGGTCCGGATGGAGCAGGCAATGCCCTGCGGCGCTGGGTGCGCGCCGTTCTCGGCAATCTTGAGACCTGGAACAACCCGAACTATCCGCTGGTGGTCAACAACAGTTGGGGTGGTGGCATGGACGTCAACGAAGAAATCGCGCTCCGTATGATTCGCGACTCCGCGGAACTGGGAGTGGACATGTTCCACGTTGACGCTGGCTGGTTTCGCGGTGTGGGTGACTGGTATCCTAACCCGCAGAAATTTCCCCACGGTCTTGCCGTCATTGCCGACGATGCCCACCAGCACGGATTGAAATTCGGTCTTTGGGTGGACTGGACGCAAGCAGGCTTATCAACCGAGCCTGGGGCCCTGAATGCGGGCGATCCCAAAGTTCGCGATTGGATGGTGACCGACCTGCCCGCGGACTGGAAGCCGGAGCCTTTCAAAGGGCAGACCATCGACTTGGGCGTACCCGAGGCGAAGCAGTGGGCTCAGCACGAAGTCGAGCGCATCGTCACCGATTACCATCTCGACATGTTGGAGCACGACGGCTACCTGGTGGCGCACGGATGCGATCGCACCGATCATCCTCATGCCGCCCCCGATCCGCTCAACAAGTGCATCTACAAGTCGTGGGGAGCCTACTGGGTGGATAGTTCGAATTCTACGGACGTCAGCTACCACGCGGTTCGTGCCTACTACGATATCTATTCCAAGATGCGCCAGGATCATCCCGGCCTCCTGTTTGAAGTGTGCAACGACGGGGGGCGGATGGTCGACTTCGGCAGCGCTTCTCACGCTGACTACTTTTCCATCACGGACACGTATGACCCACTGTCGAACCGGCGGGCGTTTTACGACACCAGTCATGTTCTGCCTGCCGCGATGCTGGAAAGCTATGTCGAAAAGTGGCCAACGCAGCGCATCGAAAACTTCCGCTACATGCTGCGCAGCGGAATGATGGGATGGCTGACCATCATGACCGACACGAATGCGTGGTCGCCCGAACAACACGCCGAAGCCAAGAAAGAAATCGATCTCTACAAGAAAGAACTTCGCTCCTTGATTCGCGATGCCAGCCTGTTTCACGTTTCACCCCGGCCCGACGGCGTTCACTGGGACGGGATCCAGTATTGGGATTCAGATCGCCAACGGGGTGTAGTCTATGCTTTTCGGGGCACGATCGAAGGAGAGAAGACGCATTCGTATGCACTGGAAGGACTTCAGCCGTCGGGCCGCTACCTGCTCAAGTTCTACGATCACAGCGCTTCCGACCGCACCGTCTCTGGTCAGGAACTCATGACCCGGGGCCTGAAGGTGACGCTTCCTTTGCCGAACAGTTCTGAACTGATTTTCATCGAGAGCGCAGAACGCTAAAAGACGCTTGGATTGCCGCATAAGAGTTGAAAGTATGTCGACCATGAACGGACCGAAGTCCCCGAACCGACTGGCTGGCCGCATCGCCTTGATCAGCGGCGGCGCCCAGGGCATAGGGCGCGCGATTGCAACCCTCTTCCAACACGAGGGCGCGTGCGTATTCATCCTGGACTGCGACGCGCGGAGTGGGAACGAAACCGCCGCCGATCTCAGTGGACAAAATCCATATCTGCCGGTGAAGTACCTTCCGGCCGATCTGCGGGAACCTCGTGAAATCCGGACCGCAGTGGACACCCTGCGGAAATTCCATGGCCGCGTGGACGTCCTGGTCAATAACGCTGGAGTCGAACTTGAGAAACCCCTGGAAAAGCTCACCATTGAAGACTGGGATCGGGTGTTGGATGTGAATCTGCGCGGCGCTTTCCTGCTGACGCAGGCAGTGGTTCCACTGTTTGCGGAGTCCGGCGGCGCGATTGTGAACATCAGTTCCATCCACGCTAGCCATGCGTTCCGCGATTCCATCCCCTACGCATGCTCCAAAGCTGGCATGGTCGCCCTGACGCGCAATCTGGCCTTGGAGTTGTCGAGCCGGCGCATTCGTGTCAACTGCATTTGCCCCGGGTACATTGACACGCGCCTCTGGGAAGAGTATCTGCGCAACTCTGCTAACCCGAAGGCGCTGGCCGAGCAGACGACTGCGCTCCATCCCCTGGGGCGCCGGGGAATCCCTGCCGATGTCAGCGAGGCCGTCTTGTTCCTCGCGTCGGATAATTCCGCCTTCATTACTGGCACCGATCTGATTGTGGACGGCGGTCTTACCTTGCGGGCCCACCCTTAGAGCGGATATCCGCTAGTCGGATCATTTAAACGATACGATCCTTTGTTTTAACGATGCCTTCGGCGGCATCTCTGTAATACAATCCCTGCTCATCTAGGGGCCCCGACGTGAAAAAAGAACATACCGTCCTGAGCGGAGCTCTGCGACGGGAATTCCAAAAGGATTTGGAACTCTTCAAGCACTTCCTTCTGCTGCTCAACAATACCAGCCCGATTCGCAATGTTGAACTCATGTGGCATGAAGAACGGGAAGAGCTTGATCCGCTCAAAGCAAAGTTCAAGAGCCGCGTAGGAACCGGGGATGCCCTCGTGCAGCTTCAGCCCGCCGGAGCCGCGGAGGCCAACCGTAATTCTCCCAGCACCCTGTTCTGCGATCTCGTCCACGGATTCGGCGCTCACGAAGAGGAAACTTGCGCTCGTTCTGACGTCCCCGCAAAGCAACGATGCCGCGCTACCGGTTGCACCCAAGTCTATGATTGTCACGTAGGGCTCACGGACATCGCGGTGCCGGTGATTTGCGACGGAAGGTATCTGGGCACGCTCTTTTCCGGGCAAGTGTCAACCGCTCCACCCACTCCGGAGGGATTCCGCTTTGTTCACGAGGCTCTGGCAGGGCAGCCTCACATCAACTTCAAGAGTCTGGAAGCTGCTTACTACCAGGTGCCGGTCGTGAATCAGGCACAAGTTGCCGAGATGGTGCGGATTTTGGAGCTTTTCGCCAGGTACATCTCGAATTCCTGGAAACGTCTACAACTCATCAGCGAATTTCAGAGAAACCAGGACCGGGAATTGAGCCTGGATCGCAAGGAACTGGCTTCGATTCTGCTGTCGGGAGAAGTCGGGGATCTCCAGGAACTGAAGGCCCTTGCCAGTCGTGCCGGCCTGCAACGGCTGCCGGAACGGGTGATGGTCTTGCAGATTGAACATCTGCACGCGGATTCCGGGCGACAAGGCGGCGGACCCGCCCTGACGCTGAATCGACTGTCCCACATCGCGGAAGACTTCTGCCAGAGTTTGCCGAATTCACTGGCCATGGTGGTGCGGCCGGGAGAAATCTGCATCTTTACCAGCCAAGAAGTACGCAACCACAGCCACCAGCGCCTCTCGCTGGAGGAAATGGCGGAGAGCATACTGGGCAAGGTGCGCTCGCAGACGAATGCAACGGTACGCATCGGCGTCAGCGAAGAGCACCGTCAACCCGCCGAACTGCTAAAGGCCTATCAGGAAGCGTGCGCGGCGCTGGATACAGGGGGCACTCTGGTTTCATTCTTCAGCGATCCGAAATCGCAGAAGGCTCAGCCTTCCGAAGTCATGGCGCGATTGGTCAAAGCATTTCGACATAGCGCCAGCGTGTCGAGTGTCATGCGGGAATTTCTCGCTCTGGTGATGCCATCGGATCATTCCCCGGCTGAGATCCAGCAGTCGCGAGCCTTGCTGACCTGGGCCATCGAGCACTTGGCGTTGGAGACCGTGAGCAGCGGCGTGGATCCGATTCAAATTAAAGCGGCCAAGGAGAAGGCGACGACTAGCGTGCTGCATGCCCCCAGCCCCTTCGGGGCATGCGAGGCATTCCGGCGATTCGCTGACCTGGTGTCCCAGCAGATGGCCTCCGTGTTCAGCCAGCGCGAACACAAGATTGTGCTGGCCGTGAGCCAGTTGGTCGAGGAACGTGGCGCTGCCCAGATTACGATTCAACAACTGGCGGACGCCGTTCATCTTTCTTGCGGCCATTTGAGCCGGGTGTTCCGCCGGACGACCGGTATGACCTTAGAACAGTTCTTAATCCGGCAACGCGTGGAATTGGCCAAGCGCGCCCTTCTGGATCCCCGGCTCAATGTCGCGGAAGTGGCCGAGCGTTGCGGCTTTTGCAATCCAGCTTACTTTGCCTCGGTCTTCAAGAGATATGTGAAGTGCACGCCTCGGGAATTTGCCAGCCAGCCGCACCGCTGGGAACCCCTGGCAACTGCTCCGCTCTGGCCCTGGTTATCCACCAGCGCCACCCCCTCGTGAGCGAGTGAATTAAGCCGAGCAACGTGGCGATGCTTAGGCGCTCTAGACCACGGGATTGCGCAGCACGCCCAGCCCCTCAATTTCTACTTCCATTGCGTCGCCGGACTTCAGAAACACCGGAGGCTTGCGAAATACGCCCACTCCGTCCGGCGTCCCGGTCGCAATAATGTCGCCAGGTTCGAGCGTAATTGCCGCAGAAATAAACGCAATCAGCTGCGGAATGCGGAAGATGAGATTCGAAGTATTGGAATTCTGAACCACGTTCCCGTTCACCCGCATGCGGATGGAAAGGGCATGAGGATCAGGCACCGCGTCGCGCGTCGTAAGCCATGGTCCGGTGGGGCAGAATGTGTCGCAGGACTTGCCCCGCACCCACTGCTTGTCAGCAAACTGCCATCGGCGGGCAGACACATCGTTGAGCGGCATGTAGCCCGCGACACAGTTCAGCGCCTCGGCCTCTGAAACTGCCTTGGTCTTGCGGCCGATGACGACGGCCAACTCCGCTTCATAATCGCCCTGTGGATCGTCCTTGGGAAGCACCACGGGAGCGCCTGGCCCGTTGATACTCGAGGGAAACTTGGCAAAAATGACCGGCACTGTCGGGATCTCCAGCTTGGTTTCGATGGTGTGGTCTCGATAGTTCAGGCCTACCGCAATGATTTTCCCCGGACGCGTCACAGGAGGTAGCAAAGTGACATCGCTGAGGCGACGCTTTGTGTGCGTTTGGGGCTCGCCCCGACCAATTTTCTCTGCTTCGGCCAGGGCCTCACTTCCCGCTGACAGAAAGCTGGTCATATCCGGATAGACGGAACTGTCGAGAGGAAATACCTGATCGCCGACAACAACACCCACGTGAGGTGTTCCACCGGCAGGTTGGAAGCTTACGAGGCGCATGGAGTAAATTCTAAGACTCGGAGCAGTTCGGCGCTTACGGATTAACGACGAAACCAGCGTACGTCGGAGCCCCAGTCTCCCTCCAGCTCTGGTTGTTTACTGTCGAAGCTTGAATTTCGACGGTAAGAAAGGAACTGACCATCAATTCGCCCCCAAGCTGTTTTGAGATGTTTTCTGGTGTCGAAACTTGCGGAAAGGCTAGTCAAATCCATCGCGGAACTTGCGGAAAGGCTAGTCAAATCCATCGCGGGCAAATGTCGCGCTGCCTTGGGGGAAACGGCAGCTGCGTTGGTAGAAACCGGGAGCGAAGCCTCTCTGCCCGAGCTGGCGACTCGGGCAGGCGCTGATCTTCGCAAAAAATGGGTATGTCCAGCATCTCGCCGGCGGAATCGTGGAGCGTGGAGTTGCCTCTTCCGTCGAACCCGGAAGCGGCGCGGCTCTACGCCGAAGGTCTGGCGCACTTGCGAACCTTTGATGCTTTGACCGCGCGTGATCTCCTGGAGAAGGCAGTGGTGCTCGATCCTTCTTTTGCGCTCGCGCATTCAACCCTGGCCGATGCGTGGGCAGCTTTGGGCTACGCGGCGAAAGCCCAGGAAGAAGCGAAGAAAGCCTTGAACGCATCTGGAAGTCTCCCGCGAGAGGAGGGTCTCTTCATTGAAGCTCACTATCGACAAGCTGCGGGAGAGCGTGACAAGGCGATTGAACTCTACCGTACGCTGTTCAACTTTTTCCCGGACAATCTTGACTACGGACTGCGCCTCGCAGCGGCTCAATCCGGCGGCGGCAAACCGCTGGACGGCCTGACCACGCTCGCAGCACTACGAAGTCTCCCCCCGCCCAGCGACGCCGATCCGCGCATTGACCTGGGCGAATCCGACGCAGCAAAGTACGCCGGTGACTATAAACGTCAGCTCGCGGCGGCCATACAGGCCGAACAGAAAGCCCGCGTCCAAGGAGCGCGCTTGCTGACGGCGCAGGCGTTGGTGTCCGAAGGTGAGGCCTACCGCAGTTTAGGCGACCCGCAGAAATCGACCGCGGCTTCCTCTGCCGCCCGACAACTTTTTACATCCGTCGGGGACCGTTTCAGCGAATCCCGAGTGTTGCGCAATTTGGGAGCGGTGTATTTCGATCAAGGCGATTTCGAGAAGGCGAAACTGTCGTTTCAGGAATCGATGCAGATTCGCCACGATCTGGGCAATAAGGCGGGCGAAGCTGGCATGATGACCGCCACTGCCGGTGCCCTGCAGTATGAAAAGGATTTCAAAGGCGCCAAGGAGATGTACGAACGGTCGTTGGTGATATCTCGTGAACTTGGAGACAAACCTAACATCGCGACGACTCTCTTGAACCTTGGGGCACTTGAAAAGGACATGGGAGACTTGGCTGTTGCCGAACAACATCTGCAGGAATCGTTGGCGCTGAGCCGGGAATCCGGAAACATAGGTTTCCAGGCGGGAGCCTTGAATAACCTCGGCCTCCTCGCTCTGGAAAAGGGGAATCCCGTTGAGGCCACTCGCATGCTGGAACAGAGCGTAGCCATTGCGCGCCGTGGCAGTAACAAGAATCAGTACGGTATCTCCCTGGAAGACCTGGCGAGCGTGCAACTCCAGACGGGCAAACTATTGGCCGCATCGAAGCTCTACACCGAGGCCATACAAGTTTTGACGGAAACACACAATCAGGGCGCCGCTGCCAATGCGCTGTGGAGTGTTGGCGATATCCTGGTTGCACAGGACGATCTGGCAGGAGCGCGCAAGAAGTACGAAGAATGTCTGAACATTCGCGAGAAGCTTGGTGAGCAAGCTCTCGCCACTGCCACGCGCCTGTCGCTCGCCGACCTGGCCCTGGAAGAAAACCACGCCGCAGAGGCAGAAGAGACAGTCCGCCGGGCTATCGAGCAGTTGCGTCCACAAAACGACGTGAACGCCCAAGCGGAAGCCGAGGCCTTGCTAGCTCGGGTTCTGCTCGCCGAGGGAAAAATACAGGAGGCTCAGGCTGCAATAGCTCGCGCTCGCAGCCTGCTCGCAAAGAGTGCGAGTGTTGGGACGAACATTGTTGTCACGCTCGCCGACGCGAAGATTCGTTCTGCAGCAGGCTACCAAACTGAGGCCATCAAATCACTTCAGGACGCTATCAAACAGGCCGCGAGGAGCGGTCTTCTACCGTTGCAGTTGGAGGCCCGGCGTGCGTTGGGCGAAACAGAAGCAAAGGCGGGCAACTCCGCCGCGGCGCAGGCCCAATTCCTTTCCCTGGAACGAGATGCTAAGGCAAAAGGCTTCCTGCTGATTGCCCATAAGGCTCGCACGGCGGCGAGACCGAATTTGTGACAGCGCGAAACCAGCAGTGTTCAGGACCGTAGGAACGCCAGAGCTAACGCCAGTACCCCGACTTCGTTCTGTTGACTTCGTGGCATAACGGAATCACGTAACCACCCAAGCGCGTAGCTGTGCAGCTGCTAAGCGGCGCATGTCGCTGCCGTGCAGTGGACATCTCCGGGGAAAGCCAACAGACGATTC
>JAIQFZ010000046.1 GCA_020073015.1 Terriglobia bacterium
CGATTTCCTCAAACAGGTGCTCGAACAGCTTCGACTCCTGGAATCTCCCGTGCCGATTCTTCGAGAACGTGGAGTGATGCGGGATCTCCTGGTCGAAGCCCAGGCCCGTAAACCAGCGCCACGCCAGATGCATGCGCAGTTCCTCGACCAACTTGCGTTCACGGGTGATGCCATACAAGTAGCCGATCAACAGAATGCGCAGCAAAAGCTCGGGATCGATCGAGGGCCGGCCGGTCTCGCTGTAACTCTCCTTCAACTTCTCGCGCACAAAAGCCAAGTCGATGTGCTGATCGATCAGGCGCAACCGATGATTCTCAGGAACCTGATCTTCCAGTCGGAAGTAGTAGAACAACGCTTCGGAACGAGAGTGTTGCCCCATCATGATTCGCACGCCTCCGAGAATGGTGATCCAGCAGAGCAGGGCTAGCATTGCTTCCTTTTACCATGGTTCCGCTGTCATCCCCCTCACCAATCACGGTGACTTTTTCAACACCTACGCCTGTTTTCGTCAACCCGGGTCCCCCCGACCACGCGCAGGGTCCGCTGAACTTGCTGGCCTCGGTCCCTATTCAAAGAGCCGCTCCTTATTTTTGCTGAACCCGCCTGTCGTCTTTTGCCCTCAGATTCCGTTTATACAAGTAGAGCCCGATGTGGGGTTCGACAGGCAATCCAATCGTCGGCAGCGGACTCAATGTTCCACAGCACCGGAAAACAAGTCCAGGGCCGCAACGATGGTTCACAGCGGCATGTGCGCGAGCCAGGGTCACTCAAGAATGACCTTGGATGATAGCTTCGCCCTGCCCTTTACGTCTTTCACAGTGACGCGAACAGGGATGGGGGGACAATGCCGGACGCTTTGGGGTCAAGAAAAAAATTGCGATGCAGGAGGGATGTATGAAAAAGAGTATTTGCTTGAGTGTAGTGGTGGCCGTGCTGCTGACGGGCGCGGTCGTGTGGTCGCAATCGAAAGCGACTGGAACGCCGCAAGGTGCCTTGGGCAAGTCAAGCGATCTGCTGCGGTCGCTGCGCATGCCGGGACCTCCGGCTGGCGCTAAGGTGATGAATGCGTCGGGTATGCTGGTGAAGCCGGCGAACGCAACGCACATCTACAAGTTCGCCACGGCGGATTTCCCCGGTGCGTCGTACTCGAATGCGACGGGGACTGCGAATGGACTCGTGGTGGGGACATTCGCCTACAGCTCAACCTCGCCGGCACAAGCATTTACTTTCAAGGGCGGTGTATACCGCACGCTCTTGGTGCCCGGGTCGATTGCCTCGCGTGCGGACAACGTCAACTCTTTAGGACAGATTGTCGGCACCTTCTATGACAGTGCAGAAAACGCCCACGGATTTGTGGACAATGCGGGAACGTTCACGCAGGTGGATTACCCGGGGGCGTTGTATACCTATGTGACCGACATGAATGCGGCCGGCGATATGGTAGGGACCTGGGCGGATACATCTTTTATAGAACACGGTTTCATCAATCAAGGCGGAACCTTCACAAACATCGATTTTCCGGGAGGCGTCTTATACACCAACGCGTTAGGGATCAACGCTGCCGACGAGGTGGTGGGCTATTTCGTGGACTACAGCAGCGCGTTTCACGGGTTCATTCTGAAAGGAGGTGTCTACACCCAACTGGATGCGCCGCTGTCGACTGTGACGGTCGCGTGGGGAGTGAATGACGTGGGGGAGATCTCCGGTTCGTTTCGTGATGCGAGCAACAACGCGCACGGGTTCCTCTATCATCAGGGTATTTTCAACCAAGTGGATGTGCCGGGGGCGTTCGAGACAGTTTTGTACCACCTCCCGAACAAGGGGCCGTTTGCCGGGGTCTTCGTCGATCAAAAGGATGAGACGCATGGATTAACGGGGCATTGAGAAGACTGGTTGAGAACCGGAATTTGCGGCTTAGCACGCTACGCCAACAGCAAGTATTGTGATTCGGAATTACGGAGTGCCTCGGTAAGTCTCAAGTTACCGATCCTCCGTAATTCAGTTGGCGAAATATCCCGATTACACTTACAACCCGGCAGGGGCCAGTCCGAGGGGGTGTAGTTGGTGTAATAGCCTGTTTACAACACTAATCGCCTCACCTGCGCCGGAGGCGCGGAGGTGGTACGTCCACTGGAGAATAAAGCCCGCACCCGTGACATTGACGGAGAGCGGATGCGGCACACAACTCATTGCCAATCCACGAATGGATGCCCCACATGGGCCGGGTCAGTGGGGAAGTACGAGATTTTCGCGGATGAAACGAAAATCAGAGGAACACGGTGGTTCGGCAACATTTCCCTCGTCATCGGCCAATTCATAGGTGCTGAGGTCGTAGAGGGTCATACCCTTTCTGGCGATGACGTGGTGCTCGATCAGCCGCTTCGTTCCCTGCTTGACGGAGACGCGAATGTCCCGCGCAGGTAGCAATGAGAGAACGGCTGGCTGCTCGTCGAGAACTTCTGCCGTCAGGTCTTTCGTTTTAGAGAGTTGATAGGATAGCTGCCCCTTGAAAGAAGCCAGGCCAAGCAAGGGCGACCACGCGAGCGGCTGTAGTGTTATCGAACAGGCGCGATCCGAGCGCACGGCAAGAAGAATGTAGGTCGGCTCGTCATGCGTTACCGTCCAGGAGGCCGGCACCCGTAGGCTTACTTCGTACGCCGGGTTTTGATAGGTCACGCCTTGAGAGTCTCGCGAAACGCGGGCGGTCGATTGGTCGACGTGGGAGTAATCGGGCAGAAGGAGGCCCAAAACCAACAGAGCAAGGTAACCCGCTGCCAACACCAATGCGAGACCGATGGGGATTGAGCGCGGGAACCCGGTTGAAGGCGCAGGTCCGGCGGGCAGTTGCACTGTAGCTAGGATTTCTTTCTCGGTTTGGCGAGCGATGCTGTACGCATGGGCACCCATCGCAGCCAAAGTGAACTCAATAACCAGCCCGCCCGCGGCAGTCTTCACGAGGGGCGCCTGAAAAAACATGAGGCCGAAAAACACAGCAAAGCCAAGCCTGCGCTTTCCGAGATAAAAATAGCCGAAGCCTCGCGTCAACAGGTTCAGGATCGCAGCGACGCGAGGACTCTCGGCGATAAAGGCGTCCGTGCCGGCTGTCATCTCGCGAGCCGTGAAGAACGCGTCCAAAAACGCGAACACGTAAAGAAATAAAGTGATTCGCAACAGTATGCCCCAGAAGAAAGTGTCCTCATTCCCTTCCGGGCTTCCGAGCTGAACCGTGAGGTAGACCGTTATCACCAGAGCTGGAAGGAAGATTGCAAGAGTCCAGAGGCCGCGTGAGGTCTTGCCGCAGTAAATCTGCCCGGCTCCAGGAAAGACGAGCGAAAGGAGGAATGCGACGAACGGACTCTTTGGCACCGGCTGAGGCTTGAACATCGCTGTCGGTGTGTCAATCGGCTCGCTCGGATTCAGCGAAAGAAATGACGCGTCGTCCATGCCTGCCTCACTGAGGAGCTCATGGCCCTTGCCGCCCCTACTAAGCTAACTTGAAAAGAACTCTCTTCATGATGATGAGAACGGTCGTAAGTGTACACTCGTATCTTGAGCTTGCAAAGCGTAGAGCAGCTGACTCAACGGATGTGTAGTCGTCGGAAACTGTGCTGTCTTCTGTCCGGTTGTTGGCGTAACATCGCCATTTCACCAACTGTCTGCAGCAATTGAACCCCAACCGAAGGGCCGCGATTATAGGGAGGCTGGAAGGAAGATCAATAATCTGAAAGTAGTATCTGTTCTCGCCCAGGGACCGATCACGACTTGTGGGCGGATTGAAGTCCTATCCGATCAAAAGTAAGTTTTCCCCCGGAGCGCGTCGTTCTTGGTTCTCGTTCTTGACAGGCAAGCACGCGCAAGAACACGCGCCGGACGTCTGCCCCTCTGGCAGTTCTGATTGGCGATGAAGGCTCGTCCATTGCTGGTCGATTGAATCGATCGTGCAGAGTTCGCGTGGTTCAGCCCGGGGGCAGCACGCGCTTCGCGGCGAAGGTGAACGGGCGAACGTTACGGCATGTCCCACCATGCGCCCTGTCGCTCCGCGAACCGCGCAATGCGCTCTCGAATGGAACCAATCGTTTGCTTCTCGGTGGCGTCGATGCGTTGGGATTCGCGCGCGACCCCCAGGCTCCGCATTACCACAAGCAATCCGCGATGCGTCAATGGCAACGCGACCGTTTCCTTTTCGAGGGGCTCGTGCTGGTTATCTTGTTTGCTCGTCAGCCAATCCTTGAGCCTCATTCAAACTCTCCCTCTTACCCACGCCCGCGACCGTGCGAGCAAGCTGCTCACCCATCGACTCCCAAACAATGCTGTGATCTGCATACGTGGAATCCAGAATCAGCCATGCTCAAAGGTTTTTATCAGAAGCCATCCCACACCTGGCCGGAGGAGAGATCGAGGCAGCGTCCCTGATGAGAAGGAGAGCGGGCCGAGCACAGGTAACGCAAATCGTGCCTCCCTCCCCCAAAGCAGGCACATTCGGAGGCTCAGCCCAGCCTCACATTGTGGGGGACATGATGATTGGGGTCGTCACAGCAGTCAAGGCAAATCTTTTGTTCGCGTCAAGAAATTATAACGGTTGTTAAGTTTTTCAACACATCAGTCAAACGGAACAAGTGTCCTGCCGACTTGGCATGTAACAAGCTATTCCCGCCAATCAGAGTTCTCGCGAGCAACATCGTGGAACGACGGGACGTTGCCGGTGAGAAGGGCGGTCGACGTTCCCTCAGCTTTCTCGTGCTTGCCGGAAGGATGGCAGGTGCTATCAATCCGCGCAGAATGCACACCTCGTAAATCAAGCGCGATCAGCCGGGAAGTGAGGAAGGACCTTCCCACTTTGGTTCCGGTGACAACCCGTACCAAAACGGGACCGAGACTTTTCAGTAACGAACAAAAAGCCCGCAAACCACTAGCTCGGCGGATCTATGCTCGGTAGGGAGCTAGAGTTATGAAGAAAACAATTCATGCTGAATCATCTAGTTTAGGAACTCGACGCATTCTGCTAGCGTTTGTGGCCCGCCTCTTCCTGACTGCCGCTCTGGTTGTTGTTCCACTGACTGCCTACGGTCAAAACCCTGCGCCGGTCGACTTTGTCAGCGGACAGCTTTTCAGCGGAGTGGGTCACGGCGACCGGATTCCAGGAGCCGCCAACGTGTACACCATGGCGGTGGGCGACTTCAACAAAGATGGCAACCTCGACCTCGTCACTACGAACAACTCGAACGTATGGGGACTCGGTTTAGTCCTCGGCAACGGCGATGGTACTTTTCAGTCGCCCGCCGAAGTCGTTGGCAACGATTTTGGCGGCGTCTTCGGTGGGATCGTGGCGGGCGACTTCAACAAGGAGGGCAACCTCGATTTTGCCGTGCTGTGGGTAAGCGGCGGCCCCGTCTATGTTGGCGTTTACCTGAACAACGGACACGGTAACTTCACGCTAACCAGCTATTACTCGATCGGAAGCGCCGGCTACAATGTGCCTCGTTCGCTGGCGACGGCCGATGTGAACGGCGACGGCAATCTGGACCTGATCGCTCCCGACCGGTCGAACTGGGCGGTCGCTGTGCTCTACGGCAAGGGAGATGGCACGTTTCCGAGCTCCGCCGAGTTCCTCGCCGCGGTTCCTAACCAGACCGCACCGACCGGGGTTGCGGCAGGCGATTTGAACAAGGACGGCAAGCCCGACATCGTCGTTGCTTCTGCCACTGGATGTTGCCCGTGGGGCGGTGGTATCAACGTGCTGCTGAACAATGGGAACGGCACGTTTCAATCACCCGTGCTGTATTCCGACCCGAGCGGGGTGGACAATGGCCTGGTCGCGGTTGCAGATCTGAATGCTGATGGCAAACTCGATGTGGTCGAGTCTTCGGAGGGCGGATTCAACGTGGCGGTTTTCTTGGGTAACGGCACCGGCACGTTCCAGACCGCCAAAACCTACGTAGTGCCTTGCGCTTCCGCGGTGGCCGTCGGCGAACTCACCGGCGACAAGAAACCTGAGCTCGTCGTCAGTTCCTATTACGACGGAACCGTGTGGGTGCTGCTCAACAAAGGAAGCGGAAATTTCCAGCTGTCGAGCGTTTACGCTGCCGACTCGAGCGCCATGGCCATCATGACCGGCATGGCTATTGCCTTGGCCGACTTCAACGGCGACAAGAAACTTGATTTTGTGGCCGGCAATCCCGCCGGACAGTTCGTCACCATCGGTCTCGGCAATGGCGACGGTACTTTCCGCGACAGCACTCTTTACAACGAAAGCGTCCAGATGTGGACCAACGGCATCGCTGTGGCGGACTTTAACCTCGACGGCAGTCTTGATATCGTCCAGGCGGGTGGCGGCACGGGCGTAGGTCTCAACGTCATGCTGGGGACCTCGCACGGCGTGCTGGGAGCGCCGGCGTCCATCAACCTCGGCGCGTCGCAATGGGGTCCCATCACATTCGTGCGCGCCGCTGACCTCGACGGCGACGGCAAGCCCGACATCGTCAGCAGCACGCCCTACAGCGTGGGGACTCCCGGCGTGGAGGTGCTGCTTGGCCTCGGTACCGGCAAGTTCAAGACGCCGGTGATCTACCCCGTCAGCACGAGCTCCTATGCCGCAGCCGGCGCGCTCGCGGATGTGAACGGCGATGGCAAACTTGACATCGTGACTTCGAACTACGATGGCAGCGTGAGTGTTCTGTTCAACAAAGGCAACGGAAAGTATGGCACGTCTATTGTGTCCCTTGGGGTGACTGCCGATCCTTCTTACATTGCGGCTGGCGACTTCAACAAGGACGGCAAGCTGGATCTTGTGCTGAGTGACTGGGGGGCGATCAAAACCGTACTGCTGCCAGGGAAGGGCGATGGCACTTTTCAGTCTCCGCTTGCCGTCTCGTCATCGTTGAGGCCGACGGGTCCTGCCATGGTCGGCGACTTCAACAAGGACGGCAAACTCGACCTCGCGATTCTCGCGTATGACTTCGGCGGAAGCATGACGATCTTCCTTGGAAATGGCAACGGAACCTTTGCCACGGGAGCTACCTATGATTTGTTTCCTCAGGATCTCAGCCACCAAGGTCAGTTCGCCCCGTCGGGAACCGTGGTAGATCTCAACGCGGACGGCAACCTGGATCTGGCGATCGCACCTCGGCATCCCTGGTACTCCACCTGCGGCAATTACCGCTGTGCGGAAGAGTATCTGGGAGCAGCTGTCTACCTGGGCAAAGGCGATGGCACCTTCGTGGCGCAATCCGGTTGGCTTGCGGGCGTGTCCCCTACCTGGGTCGCTGCCGGCGACTTCAACCGCGACGGCATGACGGATCTGGCTTTCCTGAACACGGACACCAACTGGGCCCTGACCTCCGTCACCATCCTGCAAAACGCCACCCATCCACTAAGTATCTCGCCGCTAAACGTTACCTTTGCGGGTACGCGGAACGTGGGTACCAGCGTTTCGCAGACGGTGATACTTACCAACAATCAATCCACGAAGTTGACCATCAGCAGCAGTACAGCGCTGACGGGGCCAAACGCAGCAGACTATGTCGCGAAATCGACTTGCGGCACGTCGCTGGTCGCGAGGTTGCATTGCACGATTACGGTGACGTTCAAGCCGCTGGCGCCCCTCACGCGCACCGCATCTCTGGTCATCACGGACAGTTTGGGAACGCAGAGCGTGCCGCTGACCGGGGTAGCCACGGAAGTCAAACTCAGCAATACGTCGCGCGCCTTCGGCAGCGTCCTAGTCGGGCAGACGAAGGCGATGTCGCTGACGCTCACGAACATCGGGAGCACGGCGATGTCAATCCTCAGTCCAGGGATCGTCATCACGGGCACGGCGGTGGCGGACTACTCGCAGACCAACACCTGCGGAGCCAGCGTGGCTGGGGGCAGTTATTGCACGATCAGCGTCACTTTCAAGCCCACGAAAAAAGGATCAAGGAGCGCTGTTCTCAACATCAACGACGACGGAGGTCCGAGCCCGCAGAAAGTTACGCTCAGCGGGACGGGGATCTGACCGCCTGCGGTTCAACCACCAGGGTGGCTGCTCGTAAGGATCGGCCACCCTGCATGTCGTTTGAAAAAACAATCGCTTGGTTCCAGACCGCTTGGCGGCTGGGCGAGGAATTTACAGCATTCTCACCGACTTTTTACCCACATTCGCGGGGAGGGGAGTTCAATCAGAGCATCCTCGAAGGCACCGGGGTGCTTCTTAGCTGTGGGATGGCCCCATTGCGCGCCTGTTTGTGCACCAGACAGTCGGGGCAAGCCACTTAAATCTTGAGAGGTAGCAGTATGATCCCAAGCCGCTCCCAATTCCGCGAGATAAGGCTTCCAGCGCACGAACCAGGCCTCTCCCAACCTGAACTGCAGGAAGAGATGGAAGAGACGTTCCTCAAGCTGTGCGATCTGCTGGAGCAGTACGCACCCGGTTGGTATTCGAATCAGCTTCGCGAGAAGACGGAATTGGTTCGGCGGCAGATCGGAAAGTGAACATCGCCCTAGTTCGCAAGCCTTGGGCGGTCTCCCTCACAAGCCGTTTACGAGGAGGCCGCTGTTCCTTTTCCCCCCTCGAACTTGTATCCCAGTCCGGGAACGGTGATGATGAACTCGGGCCGCTTGGGATCTGCCTCCAACTTTTGCCGCAAGCTGGCCACGTGGACGTCCACCGTACGCGTGAAGGTGGCGGCATCATACCCCCACACTTCTCGCAGGATCTCGTCGCGGGAGAGGGTCGCGCCGACATGCTCCGCAAAATAGCGCAACAGTTGAAACTCGCGGGCAGAGAGATAAACCGCAACCCCGTCGCGCGTGACCTTCGTGCCACGAACATCAATCCGAATCGGTCCGAACTGATAGATGTTCTGTCCGGAAAGAGCCGAAACGCGGCGTAACAAGGCTTCGATCCGGGCCATTAGTTCGAGCGTATCGAAGGGCTTGGTGACGTAGTCATCGGCGCCCAGTTTCAGGCCGAGAACCTTCTCCGCTGTCTGGTCGCGCGCCGTCAGCAGGAGAATCGGCGTGGCCAGCCCTTCGCGGCGGATGTCGCGACACACGTCGAAGCCGTTGCCCACGGGCAGCATGACGTCCAGGATAATCAGGTCGAAAGGCAAGTGAGTAGCTTTGTCCAGGCCCTCCCGGCCATCGACCGCGAATTCAACCACGTAGCCCTCGCTGCGCAGGCGGTCACCGAGGGTCATCCGCAATGCTTCTTCGTCTTCGACTATCAGAATATTCTCATTCATTTTTGTGCTACCACGTCCCGTCCCCGGGCTCCGGCCGCAGCCGGAGGTTGTTTTTGTTTAGCGACCGGCAAATGCAGAGTGAAAGTACTTCCGATACCCAGTTTACTCTCGACCGTAAGCTTCCCGTTCATGGCCTCGGCGATGTTCTGGGCAAGGGGAAGTCCGAGGCCGGTACCATGAATTTGAGCGGCGCTGACCGCTGGACTGCGGTAAAAAGGCTCGAAGATGTGCGGGAGTTCCGACTTATCGATCCCGATGCCGCGATCCTGAACGGAGATCTGAATTTCACGGTGGCCGGGAATTTTCGCTTCATCGAGGCCGGCATGGATGCAGATCCAGCGAGTTTGACCACTATACTTGATTGCATTCCCGATCAGGTTCTGCACACACTGCGACAAAGCTGACAAATCGCCGATGATGCTGGGCAGACCCGGTTCGACCCTTTGCTCTACCACGAAGCCCGCTTCCCGCACCAGTTCGGCCGTATTCTCTATTGCCAAATCGATGATTTCGGAAACCTGCAGCGAACGCAAGGTATAGCGGTTCTTCTTGTTTCGGGTGGAAGCAAACAGCAGAATCTCGTTAACCAGGTCGGTAATCTGGCGGCTCTGGTTTCTGATCACCGATCCGTATCTTGCCAGCTGCTCTTTGCCTCCCACCACGCCGTCGGCAATATTCTCGGCCGCCGAGCGAATCACCGCCAGCGGAGTTCGCAACTCGTGCGAGATTGAAGTCACGAATTCCATCTGCAACCTGGCGAGTTGTACGGCGCCCAGCATTCTGCTCCTTTGGATGGCCCAGACGGAGAAGGTAGCGAAGATCAGGGTGAAGCACACGACGCCGACCAGCCGGACGGTGGAGCGGCGGGAGGACGCGCCGACTCGAGCCAGTTGGTCGGAGGCTTGCTGGTCGTACAGCCGCTTGATCTCTTCGAGGTCCTGACGGACGCGCTCGAACGAAGGAACGCCACCGTTCAGGTCCATGTCCACGGCCTCTTTGATGCTTCCCTCCAGAATGGAAGCCAATACTTCATCGCGCACCTTGAGATACGCGGACCAATCGCGCTGTAAACCTCGTCCAACCTCGATTTCGTTCGGCATCTGCGCCTGTTTGAGGTACTCCGCAATTCCGTCGGTCACCCGGCGGTCGGCCTCCCGCGATTGGTCGGCGTATTCCACTTGCAGGTTGCTGTCGTTGGTGGTCAGCGCATAGAGTGTGCTCCGGCGAGTCTCTTGCGCCTGATATTGCAGTTCTCCAATCTGGCGAAGGCCGAGCACCGAGCGGGCGTACATTTGCTGAGCTTCCACGCTCGCGGTCCGCACGTCGCGGATCACGAACATGCCCACGCCGACCTCCACCGAGAACACAACCAGCAGCAAGAGGGCGGAGGGATAGCGTGAAAACACGCCCAGAACGCGGTCTCTCGGTTGGACCGGGGCCGGCGCCGCATTGTTGTCTGGCTCGATCATTTGATTACTGGGCAGGGGCAGGCGGGATACGGAGGCCGTACTCCTTATCGTCGGGAAGACGTCCGTCCACGCGTAGCACCTTAACCGAGGAATCGACGTCCGTCGCGCGCACGTAGCCGATTGCGCCCGGCACGTTGAACACAAACTTGCGAACGCCTACCGGTGAGGCCAGAGTTTTCGGCGAAACAAACACCTCGCCGGTAAACACGCCGTGCAGGAAGTGCTGGCTGAAATCGCTTTCATTCATCTGGCACACCTCCCGGATCAGCGCTTTGCGCTCCGGCTGACCCGGTTCCATCATCACCAGGGTGATGCGACGCCCGTTCGGCCAATGTCTGCGCTCGCCCAGGAAAACCTTGCGCAACTCCGACATCGAAAGGTTGTCGACGGGATTGGACGTATTGACGACGATCGCCAGGCTTTGTTCCGACGGTGGCAGATCACTGGGCGCATTTGGGCCCGCGCGAGCTCGCCGGTTCGACACTCCGAGCAGGCAACTTGCGGCGATTCCGATGATCAACCAGCGACCCATTGGACGCGGCATGTTAAGCCTCTCTAGAATGTGAAGCCGACCTGCATTGCGAGCGCGTTAATCGCCTGTTGATTGCGAATCGTGGTGTAGTCATATTGCAGCTTCAGGGCAACCGACTCGCTGGCATCGAATCGTATACCCGCCGACGGGCCCTGACGACGGCCGACGTCCGGAAAGATGGGTTCGCGATCGGAACCGTTCACGTATTGATATCGGAAGTACGGCCGGTAGGAGCCAAAACGCTTCGAAATCTGCGTGTAGAAGCCTGGCGTCTGGAAAACATGCGACTGCCCCAGCGGAGCATGTCGCACGACGAGCGCTTCGTTGAGCCATTCAAAATTGGGACGGATGTAGACCGCGTGGGCTGCAAGAATTGTCTCTCCGATTCTGGGGGATTCGCTGGGCTCCAGCACATCCCGGTAGACGGAGAAGCCTGCCTGTAAGCCGCGAATGGCTTCGGGCCGGGCGAACAGAGCCAGGTTGTAGGCTTTGTGGTTCTGTTCGTCGATGAAGTTCTGCACCGGTTCGTCGAGGAACGGAGTACGAGAGGCGCGTCCGTTTCCCACCTCTGCCACGTAATGTAATCCCAAGGCCCCGGAGGGAATCAGCCCGGACGCCGACGCACCCACAGTATGTATGGGCAGAATTCCCCCTTGGTCCTCGAACGAGAACAGGAAGGGGCGTCCGGTGGTCGTCTGGAACCACGTGCTGTGATGGTAGGCGGTGTTGTAGTAGCCAATGGCGGTGTGGTAGCGGCCGACGGAAACATTGAAGTAGTCGTTGTACGAATACTGCAGGAGGTAACGTTCAACATCGACGCCGAACGCGTTGTTCTGTGCCCGCGTCACGCCGTAGATGCTCTCGGGACCTCCTTCGAAAACAATTTCCCCTAGGAACTTAAACTTCTCCGAAATGTCCGAGGTCACGAACAGGTTGAGTTGACCGAGCGTGAAAGAAGTAGTGTCGGATTTCCCGGTGTCCCCGTGAAAGTTGATATCGCCGAAGCCGCGGATCCGCAGCAGGGTCTTGCTGACATCCATTCTCTCGGGTTCAGGACCGCTTCCTGGTTGCTGCTCGCTTTCCGTCTCCTGCTGAGGGCTGGCTACATTGCACGCGGCAGGCGTCATTGTCGAACGGCCGGTTGTAGGTGCAGGAGTGGGGGTTGCGGCGGCAGCCGTCGAAGGCGCCGTTGCGCCCGGCGGTTGCGCAGCCTCCAGCCGCGCGACTCGCGCCTCCAGTTGATCGATTCGCTGGAGGAGCTTTTGGATCGTCTGGGAGTCGGCGCTGTCGGCCGATTGCGCGAACAGCATGGCGCTGTTCACCAGAACCGCCAGTAGCACGAGGAGCACTCGTATTCCCGATCGCCAATGAGGCATTCTCAACCCCGTCGACTGGCGCGGGAATGTGGGAGTGTTCATAAGGACCTCCTTAACAACGAGCTGTCTTTCATTGGCCATCACGGTCGGTAAGCAGGTACAACCCAACTCCCGGAAAAACGCTGATGTGGCGGACTGGCCACAGTCGTGTTTCGCAGGGTGCAGTTTTGGCCAGAGCGACCGACCGTTTCCTGAACGGGTTTCGACCCAAAAACCGCGCGGCCCGGGGGGATCAGAATGCATGTTAAAGTACAGCAACTCGGGAGGACGTTCAATGGAAAATCGGGTCCAGGACGGTACCCTTCGGAGACGGTTGTCGGGACTCGATTCCGAGTTTTATACCGGTTTCTCCGGTTCCTTCGTCTGCATGTGGCTGCACAGAGGGCAACCGGCTGACTTTGCTCTTGCGCAAACACCCGTATCTTTCTTCCGCTACTATGAAGAAGTAAGCGCGGCTCGTAATCGAGTTCCAGGGCGAAACCGCGGATCAGGCTTCCCCAAGCCGCGGAAGGGTTTTACTATTTCTTCAATCGCCACGAGGTGCAACCGTACACCTCATACCGCCGGCCAATGGCACCGGGTGGGGTTCAAAAATGGGGATGTTTTGTCATGACCTTAGGGCAGCCATGAAGAGACTGGCGCAGCCCGCTTTGCCTCTGCCAGGTATTCGGCGGACGGTAATCGTGTGCGGGCTGGCAGTTGCGATGACCGCTCCCGCTTTATCGGCCCAACAGGCTCCGGTGGCACCTGTTCGGAAGTCACGAAAAACGCACCGCATTACTAAACCCAAGTCGGCTGTGCCTGAATCCATTCCGGAAGTGAGCATGCCTGCGCCGCCTCCTCCCGCGCGCCGTACGCCGGAGCAGATGCCGCCCGGCGTGCCGCAGGTTTCGTGGGACGGCAGCCAGCTTACGATCAGCGCAGACAACTCCACGCTGGCCGACATTCTGGTCGCCATTCGCGCCCGCACGGGCGCTGAGATCGATGTGCCCCCCAACGCCTCGCACGAGCGCATCGCGGCCCGGTTGGGCCCGGGACCAGCTCGCGACGTGATTGCGACGCTACTCAGCTGGACCGATTTCGATTACATCATCCAGGCGTCCGATACCGATCCGCTGGGCATCCAGAGTGTACTGCTTACCCCGCGCAGTAAGTCTGATGCCGCCGTGGCCAGCGCTGGCATGGGCGGTTACGGGGGTGCGCCGCGGCGAGGCAAGTTTGGCCAGGGCAACTCCAGCCCGGCGGAGACTCCCCGTGAGAATCCCGTTACCACTGAACCGGAGACTCCGACGGAGACTCCTTTAGCAGCCACGCAGCCTGCGCCAGCCGAACCGCAACCTGCGGCAGCGGTCGCGCCGCCGGCGTCCGATTCGCCGTCCGCGCAAGCGGAAGCGCAATCGGTGCCGATCGACATGCCGTCCACGCAAGCCAACCTGAATGCTGTCCCCGCCTCATCGGGATCCGACTCGAGCCCGTCCTCGGGCGGTTTCGCCGACCGGATGCAGACCTTACAGAATCTGTACCAGCAGCGGAAGCAGATGACTCAGGACGCCCGCAAAAATCCGCCGGCAAACTAAAAGCACGGCCTTGCGTTGCGGGAAAAATCACCCGCACCACGAAACAAGAAGGGCACGACGCCCATAGGCTGCGGGGAACTCGATGTTGCACTTGATTTTGGGTGGTTCCGCGCTGGCGCCGCGATAGAGCCTTGTTTCGGTCGACGGCTTTAGCCGCTGAGGTCAAGATATGGGAAAGAGTTTTTCCGGAGCCTGGTCGTGCCGCTAATCGCTTGAAAATGTGGTCTGCGCTTCAGCGCCCGCGGGCAGCCTCTAGCCCGAAGAGTGCTTCCGCGGCTTGTTTAGCCGTGCCGCCCGGAGCCCAATAAATGCGCGGGCTTGCTAGCCCCGAAGGAACGCGGCGGGTTACTCCTTCGGTTCGTTGTGAGATGGCTTCTAGTTTGGTTGATTAACACTGGGCACAGGCACCGTTGGCCGCTTCTGCAGGGACGGCCACCGGCGCGCGCCCGACATCATCCGCGAGCGTGGATCCGGTCGCATCCCCTGAGGTCCAACAGACCTTCCGGGCGTAGGCATAGGAAATAGCTCCGGCGCAGTCGGCATCTCCAGATATTTCAGGTTGAAATCTGCCTTGATATTCTTCGCGGTGTCTTGAAGTTCCTTTCGCATGCGGTCAGATTGCAGAATGGTGTTGATCTCGTTCTGGGCGGCTGCGATGGTCATGACTCGCTTCGATTCCAGTTTGAAAACCACGAATGAGTCGGGTAACTCCAAAACCTCCGACACTTCACCAGGCTTGAGATCAAGGACCTTCCGTTCCTCCGGCCCCAACTGGTTGCGCCGCACCATGTCCAATCTCGTCGGCGGCAAACTGGCGTTGATGCCAAGGTCCTTGTACGCGTCCTGTTGAAGCTGTTGGAAGTCGTCGCCCGACAAGGCCCGTTTCTGCAGTTCGTCCGCCTTTGCCTTCGCCTTGTCGGCATCGAATCCCGGGCCACCGTCGGTCACGAAGGACCTGGGGATTGAAAGGCGTCGCAAGCCGGCTTCTTCGAAATCGGCTTGATGTTCGCTGTAGTACTTCCGCGTCTCGGACTCGGGCACTCTTCCTGCTTGCTCGGTCAACTTGCGGTAGAGGGCCGCGGCCAGCACCTGCTTGCGAGCCTGCTTCATCTGTTCTTGGATTGCCTTGGCCACCACAGGGTCCCGGTCAAGGTGTTGGCGCTCGGCGACCGCGGATGCGGCCAGCGTGCGCGCGTACTTGATTGCAAGTTGCCGCCGTACAAACGGGGTCGCGTCGGGTGATGTGGTATCGACGATGTTGTCCAGTTGACCCCGCGTGATCACCGTTTTGCACCCTTTGCTGGCAGTGCCCGACGACCGATCGCAGACGCCCTCGAGACTCACGATCGGCGTGTTCGCTGGAACCGGCAAAGGGGACGCGAGAGATGTTGACGCCTGTCGTGGAGCCGGTCGGTTCAGCTGCAGCCTGGACAACGGCTGCGAGGCGGGCGGACTCTGCAGAACTGGCCCGGGTTGCGCGCTTTGCGCCACCACGGGTACCACCCAACTCAGCACAACCATGACAGTGAGAACATTTCGCATGGAAGGTTCCCTCGTACCCTCTGGAATGATTTGGCGGCCGCAGATTGGGGCCGCTGTTGCCAATCCTTCGCTGAGCCTTAATCGCCCTGCGACAGAGCCATCAATGCCGGAACATCTCTGACCAGTACCATCTCTCTTCGAGCGCTTACGATTCCCTGTAATTCCCATTGGGAAAGCAACCGGCTTACGGTGAACAGAGTGGTGCCGGTAAGTTGCGCTAACTCCTCGCGGGAAAGGCCAATCTCGACTTCATCATTCACGCGCTTCCCAACCTGGGTCAGCAAGCGGACCAGTTCGCTGCTCAGCCGCGGAGACACCTTCTCGGTGGAGATCTCGCGAAATCGCTCTTCGAGTTCGTGCAGGCGCTGCTCGAGAACGCGGGCGGTATTGCGCCGGAGAAGGGGATAGCGCTCCGAAACCGCTTCGAAGTGGGCTGCCTCCCACACCAACGCAGTCGCCATCTGCACCGTCCGCGCGGTCGAGGAGTGGTTGCCCTTGGCATGCAAGCCCAGCATTCCGACCATTTCCCCGGGGCCGTTGAGGCGCAGGATCACTTCCTGACCGTTCTGACTGAATTGTGTGACCTTCACACAACCCGAGAGCAGCAAGACGATGTGGCGGATCGGATCGCCTTCAAAGAAAATCGTCTGCCGGCGCGAGAAATGCTTCTCCTGCGCGCTGGAAATGATCTTGATGCAGTCAGCCAGCGGGATGCCGGAGAATAGAGCAAACCGCTGGACCGACGCTGCCCGCTGGCTTATCAGACTAGTGATATCCAAGTTTTGTCCTCTAGTGGCCATGGGTTGTAACATCCGTGAAAAACCCGGTTGCATGAGTTTCCGCCTCGATTGTTCCAAGGTTTACATCACCTGGATGCTGGTCTCCGGGCGCCAGGCATGGGACGCTCAAGGCCATGACGTTTCGGAGCTTTGTTTGTATGGGAGTAAACTTGATCGTCCCCGAGGATCGTGAGAAGACACGGGCCTGCTTGTCCTCTTCCAAGGCCTGTACGGAGAAGAGAGAACAGAGCCCCGTGGCGAGAGCCTGCATCTTCTTGAACTCGGCCGATTCAGGGCCGTTCTGAAGATGTGTCTTCCGGGTGAAAATAGCATCGCCGCGGCCAGGATCGGGAGATCCCGCCATAGCAAAATCCAAAATTTTCACTTTCCCCCCACGAGCAACGGTGGCGCTTCCAGTACCACGGCGAGCAGATTGCGGTTCCATGCCAGACGAGGGGACAGGCAGTTACAAGCGCAGGTATGTTCCCGCTACTTGCCGACGGCCGGGTCTCAGTTCGTCTGCAGCAACCTGACTTGCCAGCTGCATCGACCCCAAGGAAACAAGCGCAGGGGGGAGGATCCCGCACTGAAACCTGGATTGCTAACACCCCACGCGAGAGTCTCTAACAGTCAGATACTCCGCTTCGTATAAATTCTTAGACGCACGTTTGGTTCCACTACCAGTTCAGCATCTCAACATGTTAAGACTAATGGTCGAACAATCCAAGGCCTAATGCTCAAAATAGTACAAATCTTATACACGATTTACACACTTTCGGCAATCACTTTCGCTGCAATTCAATCGAATGCACAGTTCGCGACGCCGTCCTTCCAGTCCACGATGTGCTGCCCATAGGGGCAGGGATCTGCCGCAGCCGACGCCCGCGCAGGCTGACTCACTGGCCTCGGTCGGCTACCCGGTCGAGAGGGGCCTGCCACTGGGGGCGGTAGCTCGTTCTTTGCCTGCGACGGATCCGCGGACTGATCTGCGCCGCTCGGCCGTGGAAGCTGTGCTGTAGTCGCCACGGGTGCGGATGCGCCATTCGCAGAATCCGGGGACTGCACCAGTCGGGTGGGAGAAGACAGCGCCGCGGTCGGAGTGATGGCGTCCGTTTTGGCATTCGCTGGATCCTTCGACGGCACCGGTCCCTTCGGAAGTGCCGGGCTCGCCGCCGGGACCACTGTTCCCGCCTTGGTGTTCCTCGGATCTTTGAACTGCGCTGGACCGCCCTGGGGTACGCGATTGGCTGACGGAGACGAGTTGCTGGCCTCGACGGCGGGATCCTTGTGTCGTACCTCAACCGCGTTTCCCGTGCCTACATCCACCAAGCGCAGATTTTGCTCCGTCACCTCCTGCGCTCGCACGATATGAGGCGTAATCGCGAACACAATTTCATTCTCACGCACATCTTTCTCTTCCTGCCCAAAGAGATACTTGAGCACGGGAAGTTTGGAAATCCACGGGTAGCCGGACAGGGACTGCGTTTCCGTTTGCTCCAGGATCCCGCCGACCAGGTTTACCTCTCCATCGCGCAGCCGTGTTTCGTGCTCAATACGCCGCTGCCCTATGATGGGCTGACTAACTCCGCCGAGATTCTGGTTGCCAGTTACCGAGGATATCTCCAGCACCATCTTGAGGGTCACCTCGTCCTCGGAATGAACGTGCGGCGTAATATCGATGTTCACGCCGACATCCAGGTATTGAAACTGAGTGTTGACCAGGGGACTGACACCCACCCCCGTGCCTGCGAAGGAACCGGTTGCTATAGGCACGCGGTCGCCGATCTTCAGAGTGGCCTTCTGGTTGTCCAGCGCACGAATTTCCGGATTTTGAATGAGCTTCGTGTTGCTGTCGCTCATCAGGAACGAGAACGTGGCGCCGGGAATACTAACCGCGAAATTGTTGGCGGTCAGGTCGCGCAGTGAGTTGAACGTGAAACCGCCGCCGCTACCACCACTCGAACTCCCTGATCCTCCGGGGACCAACGTCACGCTCGCCGAAGTGGGCGGGTTTGTCCCCAGCGTGCGCAGGCGGCTGCGGTTGACCTGCATGACGGCGATGTCGATGACAACTTCCGGCTTCGGCTTGTCGATGTCGGAGAAGAGTTTTTCCGCCAGCACCATTTGAGCGGTGGATCCACGCAACACAACAGCGCTCTGGGTGGGGATAATCTGCATGCGGGTGACGTCCAGGATCCCTTTCACCGTGTTCGCCGCTTCCTGCAGTTCCGCTGGGGACGAGACATTCTTCAGGTAGAAGGTCTTCATCACGTTGCCTTGGAGCTCTTTGCGTTTCCCGGCATTGTCGCCCGCGACCAGAATGGTGTTGGCCGACACCGGCTGCCAGAAAGTCTTCGATTCCAGCGCCAGCATATCCAGGGCTTCACGTGGAGTCACGTCGTTCAACTCGATACTTATTTTTTGCGCTTTGTAGTCCGCATCGAACAGCACATTGACACCCGCCAGTTTGCCGAGCACCTTGTAGATCTTGTCGGCGGTTTCGGACATGCGCAGATTGACGGGAGTCGTCGACAGCGCTTTCAGTTCGACCGGACCTTCCGCTTCCTCGGCCAGCTTCGCGAGGGGAGACTGTGGTTTGGCAGGAGCAGGCTCGGCGCGCTGCGCTTGCTTCCGAAGCATGTCAGTTGTGCGGCGAACTTCCTGCAGCGCAATGAAACTGCCGTGATCGATCTCGGCGGCGCGCTGGAATTCTGCTAGCGCTTCCGCATACTTGGCTGCGTCCCGCAACAACTGTCCCGCCTGGACGTGTTGTTGGGCAGCATAGAATCGAACCCGTGTGTAAGCGACTTGATACTTCGGATCCTTACCCTTGAGTTGATACGCTTGCTTGTAGGCTTCGTAGGCAGCATCGTAGTTGTTCTGTGCCTCCGCCTTCACTCCACGCTTGAATGCGGCGTTCGCACTGTCGGCATAGCCCGGCAAACATAGCGCCAACACCGCCACGCAGGTTAAGAGCGTACACAACTTCTTCATGTTGTATCGACCCCAGATCAAGTGCGGGGTCCCGATTGAGGGGAGGAACATCTCGCCAGGCATGGGACCGGATTGTGCCGGACGAGGGTCTATCTTAGCTAACCCACGGGGTTCATATTTGCGCTAGCGCAAAGACGAACTTTCTTTCCTATTGTTAGCGGACCTGCGCGACCGGTGTCGATGGCACCTAGGTGGTGGGCTCCTGGCACCAAAGTGGGGTCTCCACGGCGTCTCCTCAAGGCAATTTTTCTCCTCAATATTTGCCTTATGCAATGTTTATTGACATTTCAATGTTCAAACACGATGTTTATAAAGTTTCATGACTTTTGTTTGCTGCTAGTCAAAGAACTGCCTATTGCACTGCAGGTAATGTGACCCCACAAGCCGGAGACGCAGTCTCCGCATGTGAGCGAAAGCTCAGAGCCAAGCAGGGAAGGCCCAGCACCTTTGTAAGGGGCCGGGGAGCCAGAGTGGGTTGCAGGGATTGTCCAACACTCCAAGACCTTCTTTGACAAGGCACGGGGTAGTACAGAAAACAATTTGAGCACTATGCGTGAGGGTGTCTCGCCCTCTTGGCACACCGAAATAGGGTGTGGGGGGGGGCAAACCGAGTTCCAAACGCTGCGGTAGGTTTCGCCAAGTCCTTCCCCCAGAGCTGGCGATTGTCCATGTTGGCACGTGTGCAACTGCACGTGTCCAGCGGCGTTCGGACTTTTTGATGAAAACCGTCACTTACCATGCCGAGCGCGGTTCGCGCCCGCAAGTTAGTAAGGAGGCTATACGGTCATGAGGAAGCTTTTCCCGTTCTGTGTATCACTAATTCTGGTCGTGGTTGCGACCGGGGTCGCGAGCGCGCAGTCGTTCCGGGTCCAATGTCCAACCAGCACCATCACGCACCCGGTGGCAGCCAACAATAATTCGGAGCCTGCCTACACCGGTCCGACGACTTTCACAACCGGCCCCACTGGATATCAGGTGCCGTCAAACGTGAACGGCGCCATCAAGTGTCAGCAGATTTCAGGTGGTGACGGTTTCGCGACCATGGGCGATGGAACGCAGACCTACATGTTCTCCTTCGGACCGTTGTCCGGGCTCGCCGACATCGCGAATGGAAAGCCAGGGACGGAGTACCCGAAGGATTTCAATGTTGTTTATCCGGGCAACCTGGCACCCGGCGATCCTGCTGCGACCGATTGGTCACCGACCGCCCCTGCGACCCCCGCGGATTGGCCAGCATTTCCCCTCCCGACCTCGAACTTTACCTATAACGGCGCGGTGGGCCTGGCTCCCGACGTCGCGAACCTCGTCACCATTTACGACATCGCCCAGGATTCGACGACGAACGTGGCGATTGTTCAATTGAACGCTCCTCTAGGCCTGAATCCCGGAGATCAGGTGATCATCTCAGGGACCGGAACGGGCTATGACAATTGCCCTACGGCTCCCGCAGTTCCCTGCACCACCGGCAGCGCCGCGGGTAACCCCGCCACGTGGACGATTACCGGCATTGGCTTCCCGGCACCGGTACCCACCATCGGCAGCGCGAATGCCGGCGGCGTCATCAACTATGGCTTCACGAGCAACTTCGTTTTTACGTTCAACCCTACGGCCACGGGGCTGCCTGACGTGAACACCTCTCAGACCGCCGTCGCGTCGACTCCTTCGGTGATCAATGGACACGTGGATCCCCGTCCGATCATGGATGTCGGCGTGATGAACGGCAACATCCCGGCGCCGCTGATGGCGATCGATGAGGATGACGAGTTCTTCCTCACCCTCACCAACGTAGGCATGATCATGCGGCCGGACTTGTTCGAGCAGCACACCGTCCACTTCCACGGTTATCCCAACGCCTCTGCGTTCTATGACGGTGTGCCCGACGCTTCGGTGGCTATCAACATTGGCGCCAGCTTTACGTATTACTATCTCGCGCCCGACGCCGGCACTTACTTCTGGCACTGCCACATCACTCCCCCAGAGCACTTGCAGATGGGCATGGTCGGGCAGCTGTATGTGCGCCCACGGCAGAATCGAGTCGCCGCCGGCAGCAGTCTCTACGACGCCTTGGTTGCACAGAGGGGCGATCTCCGCACGAAGTGCGATTCCGCCGCCGATATCCTGTGCAGCAACCCGCTGCCAGCCGCAGGAACCGCTGGTTCGGCGCCTCGGGCAGCAACCGGCAACTATGCCTATAACGACGGTGACGGCTCGACCTATTACGATGTTGAGTATCCCCTCCAGATCCACGGCTTCGACCCCAATTTCCACTTTGTCGGCATGACCTTCAACCCGGAAGGGTTTGCGGACATGAAGGACAAATACTTCCTGTTGAACGGACGGAGTTACCCCGACACAGTTACCCCTGGCCCCTTGGCCACGCAGACCACCGATGGCGCCATGCATTTCTCGCAGCCCCTGCCTTCGATTATCAGCATGACGGCTGGCCAAAAGGCGCTCCTGCGCATTTCCGACCTGGACGTTTCGGAATATCAGACGCTGGCCTCATTAGGGATTCCGATGAAGGTCATCGCGCTCAATGCCAAACTGCTGCGGGATCAGGCGGGCAACAATCTGTACTACAACACCAACTCGATCACACTGGCGGGTGGCGAGTCGCTCGATGTGATTCTCGACAGCACCGGCGTGCCAGTGGGCACTTACTACCTCTACACCCCCAATCTCGACCACCTGTCGAACGACGCGGAGAACTTTGGCGGGCTGATGACCGAGGTCCATATCTGCAATAGCATCACCAACGGAACCTGCAACTAGGAGCGCAGCAATGAGGGCGACGAAAATGATAAAAGCGATCTCGAAGACACAACTGCTTCTGGCGACGATGGTGGCAGTAGCCCTGCTGCTGACAGCTACGGCGCATGCTGCGGCTCCTGGGATAACCGGGCCCGCCTTCAATCTGACCGCGCAGCCCGCGTTTCTCACCCAGCCCGACGGGGCGATGGTCTACTCGTGGGGGTACGGCTGCAATGGCGCCCCCAGCGGCTATGCTCCGGCGGCTATTAGCGGCGCCACCTGCGGATCGATGCAGGTTCCCGGTCCGACGCTGATCGTCACCGAAGGAGATACGGTCACAGTAAATCTGACGAACAGTCTCCCCACGGCGGCCGGCAACACGTCGATTTTGTTTCCCGGCTTTAATGTTACAGCGACAGGTGGCGTAACCGGCCTGCTGACGCAGGAGGCGGCGCCGGGCGGCTCAGTGACTTACTCCTTCACCGCCAGCTCCCCCGGGACCCGCGCTTACTACAGTGGAACGCAAGGCGACCTGCAGGTCGAGATGGGCCTGTACGGAGCCATCATCGTGCTCCCTAGCAGCATTCCCACCGCCTGCACTACGGGGTTGGCGGCTGCGAATCTGGCTGTGGAGGCAAACTGGCGTGAATCCAATTTCCGGCTGGCGCCGGCTGCGTACGACCACGCCAAGAGCTGCTACGACCGGGAATACATGTTCCAGTTCTCCGAAATGGATCCCAACATTCACACCCAAGCATTGTCGCAGGTTACGGCCAAGGCTGGCTGCGTGGTTACGGATCCGACCTGTCATCTCGAGGTCGCGACGGAGCCTTACCACCCCGCGTACTTCATGATCAACGGACGCTCCATGCCCGACGACATGGATCCCAACTATGCGCCGGAGTACCCGCATCAGCCCTACAACGGCAATCCCCACATGCATCCGGGCGAATTGGTGCTCTTGCGAATCATTGGCCAGGGCCGCTGGCAGCATCCGTTCCACGAGCACGGCAACCACGTGCGCATCCTGGCACGCGACGGCAATTTGATTCTCAGCCAGACGGATGCTACCGAACTCGGTGGGCCTCTGTTGTTCACTACCACGACAACTCCGGGGCTGGCCATGGATGGAATTTTCTATTGGACCGGCAAGGGGCTGAACTGGGATGCGTACGGTCACGAACTCACTTCCAAGACCGGGGACCCGAGCGCCACGCTTCCCTGTACTCCGGATGCCAACGGCTACAACACCGGTGTCGCGGCGCAGACGGCGATCAACTATTACGAGTGGTGTCAGGACCACAACAAGCCAGTGCAAGCGGCTCCGTTCGGCGATGTCGCGGGTGGCGGCCCAGTAAGTCTGCCCGATGCGAACCTCTTTACGAACGGCCCCTGGTACGGTGGCAGTCCTTATCTTGGTCCGGACGCGACCGTCCGCGCAACCGGCCCCACCGGTACAACTCCGCCGTCGGGCACGATCGCGAACTCGCCCTCCAGTGAGGCTGGCTTTGCGTTCATGTGGCACTCGCACAACGAGCGTGAGATCACTACCAACAATATTTTCCCCGGCGGAATGCTGATGATGATGCTGGTTGATTCCCGGGAATTTGTCATCGACGAGTCCAACTAATTAAGAGGAGACAGCAATGCGATTCAACTATCTCAAAGCCAGCCTGAAGAAAGCGATACTCGTAACCACTGTTCTCCTCCTCGGAATGGGCGCGTCCTTCGCCCAGTCAGTGAACCTGATGGCGGCCGCGACGACCACAACGTTGCCGGACGGCACACTCGTCCACATGTGGGGCTATTCGTGTAATGACGCTGGAACCGCCCCCGCCACCTGCGCGGCTCTGAACCCGACCGCCGCCACCGCAGGGGCTTGGTCGCCGGTGGTGATTACCGTCCCGCCCGGTCCCCTGACGATCAGCCTGACCAACAACTTACCCGCGTCCGTGCCTGAGACCTCGCTGATCATCGTGGGTCAGTTGGGCGGCGGCCTCGGAACGACGGCAAGCTCCACCCCGAGTCCGGCCCACGGCGCCCAATCGGTTACGTGGCCGATCGTCGACCCCACCACGCAGAATGTGCCGCCACCGCAGGGAAATCGTGTAGTGTCGTTCTCGACCCCGGTAGCGCCTACAGCCACCGGGACGTTGTCGTGGACCGCTCTCAAGCCCGGCACCTATCTGATTGAGTCTGGCACGCACCCGTCGATTCAGGGTCCCATGGGACTGTACGGAATCTTGGTAGTGACGACCGCGCCGTCAGGCACAACCCCGGGCACAGCGTACCCGGCAGTGCCGTCAGCAGGGGCGACCGCTGCGATACCCGCCGTAACGTACAACGCGGACATCCCGCTGCTGCTCAGTGAAATCGATCCGGTCCAAAACAATGCGGTCTACACTGCGGTTACCACCCCCGGATTCAGCGAAACCATGGTTTGGTCCGGCTTGGCGGGCGGATGCGCGGATTCCACTTCGCCCACCTATCACCAATGCTATCCGCCGGCGGTGAACTACACGCCGCTGTATTACTTGGTCAACGGAGCCGCGTTCAACAAGACTAGCGCGGCGGCCTCGCTGTTCTCTGCTGCGCCCACCACCGGCGTCACCGGAACCGTATTGGTGCGCCTGGTGAATGCCGGGTTGCGCATGCACGTGCCTTCGATCGTAGGAGCACAAACTGGGACCGCGGCTTCAGGATTCTCGCTGATTGCGGAAGACGGCAACCCCCTGCCGGGCCTTCCCCGTGTGCAGAGCGAAGTATTTATGGCCGCGGGCAAGACTTACGATGTGATGATTAATGCACCGGCCACCCTTGGGCCAGCCCTGCCCCTGTTCGACCGTGAGGGGAGCCTGTCGGCCAACAAGATCGCGCGCGACGGAGGTATGTTGGCGTACATCAGCATCAACGGTGCTGGACTTCCGGCCGCTCCTGCACTGGCGGGTGCGGCGGTTATGGACGACGAGTACGACGCCGTGGTTGCGGGCCAGTCGTTCTCCGTGTCGGATCCCGGCAAGGGTGTCATCGCCAACGATACGAATGTCTACGGTGTTCAGCTCTTGGCGGCACCGGCGGGCGGCACTGTGGTCCTGAATTCCACCGGCACGTTCACTTATACGGCGGGCGCCTCAACTACCTCCGACTCCTTCACCTACTGCGCAAACGGGTCGGTTAGCGGGACAACCTGCTCGTCCGGTCTAGTGGGTCACGTGACCTTGGGCGCGGAGACGAAGGAGGCGGCCAGCGGCATCACGGTTAATAACAAAGCGTACACGTCAAACGTAGCCACCTCCCTGAGCATAAAGTCTCCTGGCATCCTCTTAGGGGACAAAGACGCGGCGGGCTATCCGCTGACGGTTGCCGCATCGAGTGTCACGCAGGCTGGATCAGGCTGGACGCTTTCTGTGGACAAGAGCGGCGCGTTCAACGCGACTGTCCCCGCGCTGGGCACCTACACTTTCACCTACCAGGCGCAGAACTCGCAGGGGACGGTTAGTGCCTCAACCGCGACCGTGACGCTAACCTTCCCGGCGGCGACCGGTCTGGTGGTGACGGTTAAGGACGGCCAAGATCACTCAACCGTCATCAGTGACTATCGCTGGATCATTGAGGAAGATCGCACCTTCTACATCAACCCCAACTGCACAACCAATCCCCCTCCGGCGGGTTGCCCGGGGGCTACCGGTGGCATCGTTCCCACTTTTGGGACGAATTTCCACACCAGCTACATGCCAGTCGTGGCGACGGGCTGCACGGGGACATATTCCTGCGAATCGGGCCAGACCGTCCTCGGTGCGCCGGCAGTGTGCGATGGTGGCGATGGTGTTTGCAGGACCACTGCGTCACAACAGACGCACTTAGATCCTAGCCAGGTCCATCTGGATCCGACCAAGCGCTACTACATCTCGGTCCTGCCGGGCGACGGAGCCGACGCGCTCGATCCCACCCCCCAGGGCCACGCCCACGGCATGGGCGGCGCTCCGATCGCCTGCGTGCTGGCGTCGGGAGAAAAAGCGTGTAGTGGTGCCGATTCTTTCCCGGCCATCACGGTGTGGACGAACCCCACTCCTCTCCAGCCGGCGAAACTTTCTGTGTTTGTGTTCGAGGATGACTTCCCACTCAACGGTGAGCAGGATGGAGGCGGCGGAATCGACGTGCTGTCGCCCAACGAGCCCGGCTTAGGGGGCTTCAACATCATCCTGTTTGACGATGCCGGCGGCACCGGTGATGCCACCGGACAGATGACCTACGACATGTTCAACATGCCGTTGGCGAATGCCTTGGCAGGAACGATTGATCCGGCCACCGGAGTCGATGCCTGCCCGATTTCCAAGAATGGGAATGGCTTTGATGGTACGCCGAGCGCGACCGGAATCACGGGCACGATCGTGACCTGCCCGAAGTACGAAGCCGACCTCAAGACTCTGTCCCCGCTGGCGGGCCAGGCTGTGGTTGCCAACCTGATGCCGGGAAGGTACGGCGTGGTGGCCACCGCGGGAGCCGACCGGATTGGCAGAGGAGAAGAGTGGCTGCAAACCAACACTCTGGACGGGCAGAAGGCCCACGATTCTTTCCTCCGAGTGGGCGAGCCGAGCTTCTTCCAGGAATACGGGCCGGCGGGATACCACGTCTCCATTGGTTTCGCCAACCCGGCGATCATTAAGGCCCGCTTGGCTGGTGTTTGCAACGGCACGGACCCCAACATCACGGGCACGAGCTGCACCAACACCGTCACGGGCACGGTTTCGGACGAGCGCCTGAGCCGGACGCCGGATGAGAGACTCTACGGCAGCGGTTCGTACGATCACTTCGGCTTCACCCAGTGCTACGTGAGCCTGGGAGACCCAGACGGTGAGGACTTTGCATTTACCAAGTGCGACGGCAATGGGAACTTCACCCTCACGGGCATCCCCGATGGCGACTGGAGAGTCACGGTCTTCGACCAGTGGAACGATATGCTGGTGGACGGCCTTTCGACGCCGGTCCGGGTCGACCACACCAACCCCGCCTCCTCCCAATTGGGTGAGCTCGCCATTAACCAGTGGCAAGCGGATATCTACACCCGGACTTTCTTTGACGCGAACGGCGATGGTGTGTCCAATCTTGACGGCTCGGGTAATCCCACCGAAGCCGGTCTCGCGCTAGTGGCGACGAACATCCGCTTCCGCGACGGCAGCTTCTCCAACTTCAACAGCACCGACTTGAACGGTTTCGCTGGCTTCAACGAGGTGTTCCCGCTGTTCAGCTGGTATGTGATTGAGACGGACACGACTCGTTACAAGAGCACGGGAACGCACGTGGTTTACGACGCGGGTGGCCCTGCCGACGGCACCTGTACCTCGACGACCGCACCCTGCGGAAACTCAGTGATCGGCGCGAACATGGCGAACACGCTCGAACAGGTGTCCGTGCCAGATGGCACCAACGGTACTCCAAACCTGCGTGTACCCGGCGCAGTGTATTGCGCCAACGCAGACTGCACTGGACATTCGATTGCAGCCGGACCGGCTAGCAGCGATTCGCCGAGCAACTGTACAACGAGCCCGACGACGGGTGTGACTACCTGTTCGACGAAGCTCTCCACTGGCCGCATCGATCCGCCTTTCTGGTTTGGCAGCGAGGGTTGGCAAGGTTTCTCGGGCCAGAACAGTTTCGTCGAATTCGGCAAGAAGCCATTCGCAACTGGCGAGACCGGCGGCATCCATGGCCATGTCGTGTATGCCTCGACTCGTCCCTTTGACGACCCGCAGTTACTGCTGCAACTCAGTTGGGAACCGCTTGTCCCGCATGTCACCATGAACCTTTACCAGGAGGGGACAGCGGCGGATGGGGTTACCCCAACCCTCACGTTGGTTGACACCACCCAGACGAGCAGTTTCGACGATTGGGCGCAGGGCTTCCGGTCCGACGGCATGCCCAATATGAACTGCCCGGGTCAGTTCGCCGCTCCCACAACGACTGCGACTGGCGACCTCTTCTTCTTCTCGCTGTATAACCAGCCGATGTGGCTCGACGAATACAGCAACGGTGGCACTCCGGCGCACACCATTCCGGACAACTCCCAGTTCAAGTGCTATGACGGCATGCACAACTGGAATCAGGTTCAGCCGGCTCCTTACGACGGCATGTACTCGTTCCCCAGTATCCTCAGCCTGGATCCAACGAGCGGAAAGCCAGTCGGTACGAACTGCACGATCTGCGTGTCGAATCCCGACACGGCTGATAAATACCGGTCTGGCACCCCCATGCTGCCCGCCGGCAAGTACGTCGTAGAGGTGGTTGTTCCTCCGGGCTACGAACTGGTGAAGGAAGAAGACAAGAACATCCTGATTGGCGATACGTACATTGCGCCGGTAACGCAGGAGTTCGCCGGCTTGGGCAACATCTTCATTCTGCCCGACCAGGCCACCATCGACAATCCCTACAATGCCCAAAATCAGACGCAGAACCTGGGGAGAGTAGAAAACCTGCCCAGCCACGAGGGTGACACGGGTAGCGTGGAGTCCTTCTGGC
>JAIQFZ010000047.1 GCA_020073015.1 Terriglobia bacterium
CCGGATGGTCGTCCACAAGGAGTTGGACGTGTCGCGCCTGCGCGAGGAAAATCGGTCGCTGCGCGAAGCACTCGGCCAGAAGTACAGCCACCCCAACATCATCGCTGGCAGCCCAAAAATGCAGGAAGTGCTGGCCACGGTCGAACGAGTCGCACCTACCAACTCGACCGTGCTGCTGGGCGGGGAAAGCGGCGTAGGCAAAGACCTCATTGCACGCGTCATTCACGAGAAATCGCGCCGCGCGGCCGGCCCCTTCATCAAGATCAACAGCACTGCCATTCCTGAGAATCTTCTGGAAAGCGAACTCTTCGGCTACGAAAAAGGAGCCTTCACCGGAGCCGCCACCAGCAAGCCCGGCAAGTTCGAGCTCGCCGACAAGGGCACGCTCTTCCTCGACGAAATCGGCGACGTGCCACCCGCCACGCAGGTCAAACTTCTGCGCGTGCTGCAGGAGCGTGAATTCGAGCGCCTCGGCGGCACGCGCACCATCAAGGTCGATGTCCGCCTGCTGGCCGCCACCAACCGCGACCGCGAGCATAAAGAAGATATCCCGGACCTGGTGAACCTGTTCCTCCGGCGCTTCGCCAGCGACTCCGGCCGCGAGGTTGCCGCAATTTCAGACGAAGCGATGGACCTTCTTCGGACGCATTCCTGGATGGGCAATGTCCGAGAACTTCAAAACGTAATCGAGCGGGCCTGCGCGCTGGCGAAAACCAGCAAGCTCGAAGTAGGTGACATCCATCTCGACTCCCCGCGCAACCGCGCCGGCTCTTCCACGGACCGTTTCCTGCCGGACGGCATGACGCTCGACCAGTACGAAGACGAGATGATCCGCGAGGCGCTGAAGCGCGCGGGCGGCAACAAGTCGCAGGCGGCGCGACTGCTCGGCCTCTCGCGCAATGCGCTGCGCTACCGCTTATCAAAGATCGGAATCGAGGATGATAACGGAACGGATTAGACGCCTTGGTTGGCCGAGCGCTGCCCAACGGAGTGAGTAAGTGCTGCTTAGAATTGTGATCGTGCGACTAACTCGATTTTCTCCTACCCTTCTTTTTGGCATCGCGCTACTCTAGCAGCTGTTATGCGCAGGAGAGTTAGCTTCCTCGCTTCGTTTCTGATGTGGGCCGTTGCGGCCTACGCTCAAACATGTCCACCCCCGCCGGCCATCCAGCCGATTTCGCCTCAGCGAAACATCTTTACCGACCCCCAGGAGTCCGACCTCGGCGACGCCCTGGCCGAGAGTACCAGGCGGGAGCTCCAGGTGATCGACAACGACGCCTTGTCGACTCACCTGCGCGACGTGGCCGGGCAATTACTGCCGTATCTCCCGCCCAACCAGTTCCGTTTTCGTTTCTCGCTCATGGACTTTCCGGAAGCCAACGCTTTCAGCTTTGCGGGAGGCCGGGTATTTGTCTCGCGCAAGCTGGTGGCCTTCGCCCGCAACGATGACGAACTCGCCGGAGTGCTGGCGCACGAACTCGGCCACATCATTACGCACCAATCCGCCATTCGGATGACGCGCCGCCTGCGCGATGTGCTCGGAGTCACGCAAGTCGGGGACCGGGCCGACATCTTCGATAAGTACCAGCGCCTGCTCGAAAGTTGGCGCCGCAAGCCTGGATCCGCCGGCAAAGAGGAAGAGGGCCAGTACGTTGCTGACCAGGTCGCCCTCTACGTGATGATGCGCGCCGGATTCAACCCGCAGTCGTTCATCGACTTCTGGGATCGTTTCAACGAGGTGCACGGCAAAACCGGCAGCTGGTTCTCCGATTTCTTCGGTACCACTAAGCCGGAACAGAAGCGCCTCCGCGAAATGTTGAAATCGTTCTCTGCCATGCCACCCGGTTGTTCGTCCGCTGCGCCCGCTGCGCACCCGGCCGATTTTCTGAAATGGCAGACCGAGGTGATCGGCTATCGGACCACAACGGCTGAGGAATCTCTCCCCGGACTGATTTTCCGCCAGACTCTGGCCCTGCCTCTTCGTCCGGACATCACCAACCTTCGTTTCAGTCCCGACGGCAACCTGGTGCTCGCGCAGGATGATGGCGGCATTCACGTACTGAAGCGAGATCCTCTCAGCCTCTTGTTCTTCATCGACGCCCCGGACGCAAATAAGGCTTTCTTCTCTCCTGACTCGCGCTCCGTCATCTTTTACACGCCGTCGCTGCGCGTGGAGGTTTGGGATGTCGCAGGCCAAAAACGCACCTCCGTCCACGAGATGGTGTTGCGGGAATCTTGCTTGCAGGACCTGCTTTCTCCCGACGGACGAACCCTCGCTTGTCTCGATGCCAAATTCGCATTTTCGCTAATCGACGTTGCTTCCGGCGACGCTCTTCTCACGAAGAAGGATTATTTCCAACCTAACTTCTTGGACTTGTTCTTGATGTTGACGCTCCTCCTCCGCGAGGACGAAACGACACTCCCCCATCTCTCCTTTGTGAACATGGCGTTTTCCCTGGACGGGCACTATTTTCTGTGTGGCATGCCACCCGACGGCAATCTCGGCTACGATCTCATTGCCCGCCGGGAAATGCCGCTCCCCCCGTCCCTCAAGGAGGCCACCCATGCCCACTTTGCCTTTGTTGGCAACGATCGCCTGGCGAGCACGAACGTGTCCTCTCCGCAGAAGTCTCGCATCTACCGCTTTCCTTCTGGTGAGAAGGCTGGAGAATACCAGGGTAGCGTCCGAGTCGATCTCGCGCCGGTTACACGCGGCAACTATGTGGCCGTTTCCCCGCTCAAGGACGCTCCCCTCGGAGTGTTCAACCTGGACACCAACCAGTTGTCATCGTTGAGCCACCCGGCCGCCGATATCTATGATGGCGTCTTGCTTTACGAGCGCGATAACGGCCAAGTGGCCTTGGGCGACATGAAAACCATGAAGGTGAAAGCCGCGTTCCGTCTTGTCCAGTCACGCCTCGGGTCTCTGCGCACGGTGGCCGTATCCCCAGACTTCAATTGGCTAGCCTTGTCGACCCGCAACCGCGGCGCCCTTTGGGATCTTGCTCACAACATCCGCGTCCAGTTGGTTCACGGTTTCACCGGCAGCGGCTTTGACCACAACGACAGCCTGTTCGCGGACTTCCCGAAGCACGAAAGCCGTGAGCGCTCGTTGGTGCAAATCGACGTCATCGGCAACCTACACGTGCTCCGTGAAATCAAGCAGGAACTGTCGTACCAGCAGGGTGTTCTCTTCGTGGAGCGCACACCTAACAGCGACAAGTCAGCGGAACGGAGGAACTGGAACGTAGAAATCCGGGATGCCGCCACCAACGCCCCGATCTGGTCGCGCCGCTTCCCCAAAGAAGTTCCCCGCTTGGCGCTGGATCCCGTGGCCTCGACCGCGCTACTGGAGTGGTCAGTAGACACCTCCGCTGCTCACGACGAACTGCGGCAGTTTCCGGAATTGAAGAGCAAATCCGAGAGTGATGACTACCTGCTCGAGTTTGTCGACCTGCGAACGAACGCTTTACTGGGAAAACTGCTGGTCAAGACGAACAAAGGCTCGGTGCACATCCTGGATTTCTCGGCCGCCGGCGACTGGGCTGTCGTCGGAGTTCGTGGCAACCGGGTTCTGACTTATTCGTTTCGGTCGGGAAGCGAAGTCGGCCATGTGTTTGGCACCGATCCGCTGCTCTCAGCCGCAGCAAGGCAGTTTGCTGTTACCGCTGCCAACGGTGATGTTCAAACCTACGACCTCGCGACGACAACTTTGCAGCGCCAGTACAAGTTCCCAACACCGGTCGCCTTTAAACAGTTCTCAGCTGATGGCAAACGCCTGTTCGTCCTCACCCGCGACCAAACCGCCTACGTGCTGGACCTCACGTCTGCACGGTAGGATCGCCGGACGTGAAGTCGAGATTCGAATTGAACGAGAACATATGAAGGCCTGAGGTCATTCGGTAACCCTCACGCGCCTTTTGAATCCGAAGTTCCAGTGTTTACCGCTGGCCGAAATCCACCAATCCGGTGGAACCCGGCCACCAACTGGCCCGCCATCAGGCCACGACCCCATCCGGGCAGTCTCTGTAACTTGCTGAAATAAAACCCATTGCCAGGTTCTCGCCCTTTCAGCCCCATTGGCCCCCGGCCTGCAATCTTCCAGATTGGAAATTTGTCGGAGCAAGGTGGAGGTGCGTATGAAGTTCAGACTAGTGGCAGCAGTCCTCGGACTAGGACTAGCGATGGCGATTCCAGGCGACGTCCGCGCTCAGAACCCGGACGACCAAACGCCGGATCAAGAATCGAAACCATCGCCGAACATCCAAATGCAGGGTCCCAACGACCAGGGTTCCACGGACCAAGGCTCCGGCGAACAGACTTCCAGCGCGCCGGCGGAAACCAACGGCGTCGCGCGCGTCAGTCTGATTAAGGGCGACGTTTCCACGCAACGGGGCGACTCTGGCAGCTGGTCGGCGGCTGTGCTCAATGCTCCCGTCGTAGCGGGTGACCGCGTTTCGACCGGCGACAAAGCGCGCACCGAACTTCAGCTCGACTACGCCAACATGTTCCGCCTCGCTGAGCATTCGCAGGCCAACATCAACACCCTTACCCGCTCGCAAATCCAGATTCAGCTGGGACGCGGAATGGCGAACTACACCGTATTCAAGAACAGCGATGCGGACGCTGAAATCGATACGCCCAACGTCGCCATTCGTACCAATCGCAGCGAATCCAGCTTTCGAATTCTGGTGACTGCCGACGATCACACCGAAGTGCTGGTCCGCAGAGGCGAAGTAGAGGTGACGACTCCGCAAGGTGGCACGCGCGTAGCGCAAGGCCAGTTTATTACCGTGCAGGGCACGGGCGATCGGACGCAATACAAGATCGGCGAAGCGCCGGCTCGCGATGACTGGGACCAGTGGAACGCCGATCGCGACAACATGATCCGCAATGCGGCATCGCGGCGGCGCACCAACGACTATTACGTGGGAGCTGAAGATCTCGACAACCATGGCGTTTGGACGGAAGTTCCAGATTACGGTCCCGTGTGGCGGCCAACGGTGGACCCGGGCTGGGCTCCGTATCGCGACGGCCGCTGGGTGTATGAGCCGTATTGGGGATGGACCTGGGTTTCGTATGATTCCTGGGGCTGGGCGCCGTATCACTACGGTCGCTGGATGATGTACGACGGAGCGTGGGCCTGGTGGCCTGGCCCGGTCTACGGATATCCCTATTACCGCCCGATCTGGGCGCCGGCTTATGTTTCGTTCTTCGGCTTCGGCGGCGGTTTCGGATTTGGTTTTGGCTTCGGCTGGGGCTCGGTCGGCTGGCTGCCCCTTGGACCGTGTGACCATTTCCATCCGTGGTGGGGCCGGTGGGGGGGCGGGCGCTTCGGGCATCGGGACTTCCATGAATGGAACCGCGGCGGATTTGCTCCGCTGCACGGCGGCAATCGATTCTCGAACGTGAACCTGGCGCTGCATGACCCGCACTTCCGGGGCGGGACGACCGTCTCGGGCAACGAGTTCGGCAGAGGCCACATGAGTTCTCGCCCGATGAGTCACGCCGAGTTCCAGAATGCGCATTTCACGAGCGGCAAACTGCCCATGACTCCGAGCCGCGAGAGCTTCTCGGCCAGCGGACGTCCAGCAGCTGCCTCAACGATGCGGCACGTGACACAGAATCAGCGCTTCTTCTCGGCCCGAGGCACCACTGCCGCCCCGCGCTCGTTTGAGCGAGGGGGATCGCAGATCTCGAACAGTAACCGGCAGGTTGGCAGGTCCACCGGAAACATCCGCGAAGTTCCAAGACCCGGAAACAGCAACTCGAGTGCCAGTTCGAACAACGGATTTCGGCGCTTCAGCGAATCGGGGCCGAACCACGTTGCTGGATCGCGGTCTGCCGGACCGGGGAATAATTCTCCGTCCCGTCCGGAAGCGCGAGGCAATTCGAATTGGGGTTCGGCGCCCAGACCGGGCAACTCGGGCGGCACGCCGGTCGCTCGCGAAAGGGGCAGCAGCAACAATGGCGGCTGGCAGAAATTCTCGCCGATGCCCTCACGCCCATCTTCTGAGTCAGGCAGGGGCGGCCCGCCGGCGGGTCGCGCAGAAGGCCGAGGTTCCTACGGCTCTCCCCGCAGTTCGGGCCCGGAAAGCCGTGGCTACAGCGGTTACTCTCGTCCGCCACTCAACATGAGGCAGCCCATTGTCACTCCGCGCTCTAATGGCGGAGGCGCTTATGGTGGCAATCGCGGCGGCTACAGCGGTGGCGGACGTCAGGCGCCAAGTTACAGCGGTGGCGGACGTTCTGCTCCCAGCGGTGGCCATTCGGCACCGAGCCACGGCGGCGGATCGTCGCACGGTGGTGGATCGTCGCACGGTGGCGGTGGCAGCAGACACGGCAGATAACGGGCCTACCCCGAACGGGCCTTTGATTTGAATGGAGAGACGGGTGGCCTCGCCCGTCTCTTTGTTGTTGCCGCATTCCCTCCATTCAGCCGTGCGTCTGGCCAATAATCTCGAACCGGGATGGCCTCAGGTGGCAAGCCAAGGAGAGTATGATGTTGAGTCGATTCCGCCTATGCGAAACACAAGACTCTTTCCGCAGCTCCTGATCTGCCTGCTCGTCTCACTGTTATTTACCGCCCAGGCCGCCGCCCAGGCAAAGCCCGCTGCAGCCGCAGGGCTGGCCCCCATCCGCCAGTACATCGCTGCCGGTTGGGATAACCTGACCCGCTCGATGACCGCCTGTGATTCGGTGGTCGATCCAAAGATGAAAGTCAACCCTGTGCTCTATGTGCCCGCGGGGTTCGCCGTGCCTCCCGCAGTCGAAAAGCTTCACGCCGATTGCAACGTCGAGATCGAGCACCTGCCCAAGCCGATCCATCAGCTGGGCGAAGTGGACACCTCAACCTTCCGGCCGCACGGATTGCTCTATCTGCCGAATAAGTATGTCGTGCCTGGTGGCCGCTTCAACGAAATGTACGGTTGGGATAGTTATTTCATCGTGGTGGGTCTGCTCCGGGATGGCCGCACCGACTTGGCGCGCGGCATGGTCGAGAACTTCTTCTTTGAGATTGAGAATTACGGGGCCTTGCTCAACGCCAACCGCACTTACTATCTGACTCGTTCGCAACCACCGTTCCTGAGTTCGATGGTGCTGGGCGTCTACGAGGCGGAGAAACAGGCGGGACATGCCGATCAGGCGTGGCTGGCCCGCGCTTATCCATATCTGGAAAGGGACTACTCGATGTGGGCCCGCGAGCCGCACCTGGCCGGATCAACCGGCTTGGCTCGGTATTACGATTTCGGCGAAGGCCCACCGCCCGAAGGCTTGCAGGATGAAGGCGGATTCTACCGCAAGGTGATCAGCCATTTCATGGTTCACCCCGAGCAGGCGGACCACTACCTGGTCGAGCAAGAGAAGGGAAAGACGCCGACGAGTCCGGGATCAAGCTACGCAATCACGGTGTGCGACGTGCCGATGACCATGGCCAGACCGGAATGCGAACCGCAGCGCGTCATTCGCCTGAGCGCGGACTACTACAAGGGCGACCGCTCCATGCGTGAGTCCGGTTTCGATATTTCTTTTCGTTTCGGCGCGTATGGCGCTGCCACCCATCACTATGCCCCAGTCTGCCTGAACAGCCTGCTCTATAAAACCGAAAAAGATATGGAGCAGATCAGCGAGTTACTGGGCAAGAGCTTTGAGGCCAAGACATGGCGCGAGCGCGCCGAAGCCCGGAAGCAAAACATGGAGAAGTATTTGTGGGATGGCGAGCGCGGATTCTTCTTTGATTACGATTTCACAGAAGGGAAGAGATCGACTTATCGCTATCTTACGACTTACTATCCGTTGTGGGCGGGACTTGCAACTCCGGAGCAAGCTAGGGCCGTCGTGAAAAACCTCTCCACATTTGAGCAGGCGGGCGGGCTGGCGATGAGCCCCGAACATTCCGGAGCGCAATGGGATTACCCGTATGGCTGGGCGCCCGTCGAAATGCTCGCGATCCAGGGAATCCGCCGCTACGGCTTTAGTGAGGATGCCGACCGGCTGTCTTCCAAGTTTCTATCCACCGTGCTGGAGAATTTCGCGCGCGACGGCACGATCCGGGAAAAGTACAACGTCGTGACGGGATCGTCAGAATCTCAAGTGGAAGTGGGCTATCAGGCGAATGTGATCGGCTTTGGCTGGACGAATGCGGCTTTCCTCGAATTGCTGCATGCGTTGCCCAAAACAGCGGTGGAGGCCCTGGAAAAGAACGCCTCGGGTTCTCCAGCAAAGGCCAACTGAGGGGGTCTCGCCGCATACCTAAACGCTCCGCACCGCCCAGCTTCTGCCCAGCCTGGGCGAGTTTACCTTCCGCCGTCAGGCGCTGATAGTCGGCGAGGTCTTTGGCGGCTTCCGCAATGAGCGCGTTGAGGTCCGCTGCGGGCTGGGGCGAGGTGGCGGATGCGGGTGCGTGTCGCACCGGCTCCGCGGAGCCTGCCACGGCGCTCAGCGAAGAGACCGCTCCGCCAAAAAGAGCCGCCATCGCCGACTCGAAGCTTGGTCCGTACGCAAGGCGATCTTGGAGCGCGAGCACGACCAGCCGCAACTCCGGCATGGGACTTCGCTCGGCCTGCAGGTAAATCGGCTCGGCATACAACAGCGCGCGCCCAGTCGGAATCACCAGCAGGGCCCCGCGCCGCACGTGCGAGCCTTGCTGATTCCATAGCGTCAGTTGTCCGGAAAGCTGCGCGTTCTGATCGATTCGCGCCTCGACTTGCAGGGGTCCGTCAACCAGCTTCGTTTTGGGGAAGTTGTAGACCACCGACGTACCGTATTGTGCGCCGTCGCTGCGTCCGGCAATCCAGCCAATCAGATTATTCCGGTTGGCCGGCGTGAACGGCAGAATCTCTACGAACTCCACGCCCGTTTCGCCCGGCAGCTTCATCAATACGAAGTTCGGCTGCATCGTCTGGGTCGCTTGCTGACCTCCCTCGCCCATGCCGACTTCGGTGGCGACTGTCCACAGGTCCTCACGGTTGTAGAACGCTCCCGGATCCGTCATGTGATACAGCCCGTACACTTCGGCCTGCAGTTTGAGCAACAACTCGGGGTAGCGCACGTGCTTGCGCAGCCCGGGCGGCATCATGGCCGCATCCTTGAACAGACTCGGAAAGATGCGGCGGTAGGCTGCGATGATCGGATCCTCCGAATCAAACACGTAGAACGTTGTCGTACCATCGTAGGCGTCGATGACCACCTTAACGCTGTTCCGCATGTAGTTGATGAGGTCGCGGTCGAGACGGTAATGGGTCGAGTATGGATAGCTGTCTGAAATCGTGAACGCATCCATGATCCACGACAGCCGGCCATCGTCGCCGAGCACGATGTACGGATCGGGATCGTAAGTGAGGAACGGCGCTAATGCCGATACGCGATCGCGCACGTTGCGCCGCATCAGCAGCCGGCTGTCCTTGTTCACGTCATCGCTGAACGGTAGCTTCGCGAGGTCGTCGCGGTCGAGCGCGAGGATGATGCGGCGCAGGAAGCTGCCGAGAACGATGCCGCCGTTGCCGTCGTAGGACGTCAGGTTGTTGCTCTGGCCTTGCGGGTAGTTGAATTCCTGCTGCCGTGTCTTCACGTAGACGTCGGTATTGGTCAACTCGCCGAAATAGACCTCGGGGCGCGTCACGGTTAGACCACGCACCGTACTCTGCACCGGCATATTGCTCAGAATCAGCGTGGGCAGCCCCTCCGGCGTGAAGCCATTGACGGGATTCATCGTGATGCCGTAGCCGTGCGTGTAGATCAGCTTCTCGTTAATCCAGTTGCGGCTGCTTTCCGGGAGCTTGTCGACGTTCAGTTCGCGCGTGGCGAGCATCACCTCGCGAGTCGTGCCGTCGATTTCATAGCGATCAATGTCGATGTCGGGGAAGTCGTAGTAGGTGCGGATCTCTTGGATTTGACGCAGCGTGTCCTGGAGTGCATGCCAGTCCCAGAGCCGGATGTTTTGAAGCGTGGCCTGATTGTTATCCGCATCCGCCGCCTCAACGGTCGTCTCCGCGGGAAACTCGCGCTGCGAGATTCGGTTGAAACCGTAGGCCTGCCGCGTCAGATCGATGTTGTGAGCGATATAGGGCTGCTCGCGAACCAGTTCGTTTGGTTTGACAATAAAGCTGCTGACGTACCAGGCGATTGCTTGAAGCGCGACATAACAGACTGCGGCGGGAAGAATCGCCGCGACCAGCCAGCGCCCGCGTGGCTCCCGCACGGCGTTGGCGGCTGCGATCAGCGCACCGAGAACGAGCGCAGCACAGACGACGAGCATCCCGGTGAGCGTGACGTGCGCGTCCGTGTAGGTCACACCCCCGAAGATCGTATGATCGTCGAACGATCGCTCAAACCGGCCGAGATACACACGCATCGCTATGATCAGCAACAGGAGCGCAAACGTAATGGAGAGCCCGCGCCAGGGCAATGCGACGGAGCGGCTCAGACGCCCGGTGAGCACACGGCTCCCGCCCGTGATGAGGATGAAGAAAGCAGCGAGTACACAGATAATCACGGCGAGTGTCAGCAGCCAGCCGACGATGAGTTGCCACGCTGGCAGGGCCAGCAGAAAGAAGTTCAGCGATCTGCCAAAAATCGGGTCGACGACGCCACTCGTGGCGCGGGGTGCGTACCAAAAGAGAGCGAGTGTCGGCCACTCCACCATCATGCCGGCGCCGATGGCGGCGGCAATGGCGAGCGAAACTCCGAGCGCGACGAGGTGCAGCACAGGCTCAACCGGCAGCTTCAACGGCTGTCCGCCGATGAGAATCGTGTGGCCGGTTGGCAAATCGGGGAGATGGGCTCGCTTCAGAGCCAGAAACGATCCATACAGGATGAGAAACGTGGCCGCTGCAAATGCCGCGAAGATTCCCCCCTGCAGGCTCAGCGTCTTCCAGAACACGTCCCCGTAGCCGAGCGACCCGAACCAGAGCATGTCCACGTAATACGACAACGCGCTCCGACCGCCGAAGACGATGCCGGCAAGCACGGCCACAATGAGGAGGAAGCGGCGGCGACGCCGCGGCGGATGCTTTGGCGGCCAGTCAATGGACTCAGGCATTGCTCCACTCCGTTTTTATTAGCTCCATATGGTTATCCGCATAATACTCCCTCCGCTTCCGCAAGTTGCCTCATGACTCGACCTTCACCGCGCCGTTGCACGGCGAGAGCATTGTCGCTGTTTAAACGGGCGCTAGGTGATGCGCGACAGTTCGTACTGAATGCCGCCGTCCCTGGGCACGGGCATCGCGCCTACTCGGCTGGCCACCCAGGCTCCCATGCGGTTGGCGGTCTCATTCATACGGGTCAGGGGCGCCCCTTGCAGATACTCATAGACCAGGGCGGCCGTAAACGCATCCCCGGCTCCAATCGCATCTCCGATCTGGATCTGGTACCCCGAATGCTCGTCCAGCGCGTGGTGGTTAATCAGCAGGCTGCCGCGGCACCCGCGCGTTACGCAGATCAATTTCATGCCGTGTAACTCGACCAGCGAGTCCGCGGACGCGATTTCGTCGCGATGCGGAAGACCGAACATCTGCATGATGCGCGGCAACTCCTCGTGATTGAGCTTCACGATGTCGGCGAGTTGCATCGATTCCGCGAGGATTTCCTTCGTGTGAAACGCCTGGCGGAGGTTGACGTCGAAAATTCGCACGGCACCCTTGTTTGCCGCGCCCAGAAACTGGCGGATGGTCGCGCGGCTCGCCGGAGCCCGTTGGGCGAGCGATCCGAAGCAGATCGCGTCCGATTGCGCGGCCAGAGCTTGCCATGCGGGAGTCCACTCCAGAAAATCCCAAGCCACCCCCTCGGCGATCTCAAACTTTGGCTGGCCGGCATGATCCACTTCGACTTGCACCGTGCCAGTCGGGTGTACAGGATCGGCTTGGATGTTCGCTGTACCCACTCCCAGCTTCGCCAACTGCTGCACGGCCTCGTTGCCCAGAGCGTCGCGGCCGATGCGGCTTGCGACGATGCCCTCATTGCCAAGCAACGTCGAGATGTATGCGAAATTCGAAGGTGCGCCCCCCAGTTGTTTCCCGCCGGGCAGCATGTCCCAGAGAATCTCGCCCAGTCCTACGATTTTGAAGCCTTTGCCTGTCATCACGTATGGCGTGTCGTCCGCATGATTTGTGATCCCAAATGATTTGTCATCCGTATGACTTGTCATCCCGAGCAGAGCGAGGGATCTGCAGTTCTGCTGGCAGCTCACCAACGCCTCAGGGATGCGAGTCCTGCTTGATGCGCAGCTCCTCTGCAATCTTCAACTCGCTCGCTGCTTCTTCTTGCCTGCCCATGTCGCGGTACGTCTGTCCCAGCAGGTGGTGCGTCATCGGATTGTTCGGATCCATAACGGCCGCATGCCGCAGCGCCCGCACCGCCAGTTCGAACTCGCCTTTTTTCTCCAGAACCTTTCCCATCAGGATGTAGGGACCGGTCGAAGTGGCATCGAGCCAGAGAGAACGCTGCAAAAGGCGCTCCGCATCGTCAAACTTCTGGATGCGTGAGTACGCATCCGCCAGCTTGTAATAAGCACTGGCGTTCGCGGGATTCAGGCTGAGTTCCTTCTGGAACTGCTCGATCGCTTCGGGAATGCGCGACTTATAAAGATAAAGCTCACCCAGCATCAGGTGCGCCCCGGGCAGCTTGGGGTCGAGCGTGGTCGCCTTCAGGGCGTACTCTTCCGCCACCGGATCGAATTCCTGCCGTAGCAGCATGCGCGCCGTAAACAGGTAGCTGGCCGCCGAATCCGCCGGCACGTCGAACATGCGCGCGAACGCCGTGCGGGCCTTGGGGTAATCCTTGGTCTGGATGTAGCAGATCCCGAGAATGTAAGCCGCATCCACGTTCGCCCGTGGAAACCACGACTGAACCTTCTCCAGGTAGGGAATCGCTTCGCTCGGACGCCCTGCCAGATAGGAGGAGAGACCGAGAAGCTGGGTCGACTCGTGATCGTCTCTATTTTCGTCTAAAGCCTTCTTGAGAGTGACGATTGCCTGCTGGTAATCGCCCTTTGCGTAGTAAGCGGTCCCCAACTCGTGCGCAACTCCTTTCAAGCCCGGTTGCGCCGCCGAGAGTTGCTGGAGTTCCGCAATAGCCTCATCGTATTTGCCCTGCTGAACCAGTTTTCTTGCCTGCAGGAACTCCGATCTGGGCGCTTCAGGGGCGGCTGGGGCCGGGGATGGGTTTGCATCCTTTCGCTCTTGTGGGACGGGCTCTTGCCCGACGGCCATCACCGACGCTAGCAGGATCGAGACGACGAATTTCACGGGGAACATATCGGTCACCATGGAAGCGTTCGCCCTGATTAAAGCACAAAAAATGAGGGAGTCTGAAAAGACTCCCTCCAGGACGAAAGGTTGCGGTAAACGGGTTCTAGAAATCGAACCGTAGCGCCCACTGCAGGCCGCGCATTCTGGTTCCATCCTCGAGCCCCGTGATCTTCCCGTTGTTGCCACCTTGGCAATCGATGCAAGTATTGGCGCCGTTCTGTGCACTGAAGGCATACACCGGGTGATTGAACACGTTGAACGCGTCAAAGACGAACTTCGCTTTGGCGCGTTCGCCGATCGAAAAACTCTTCGAAACCGACAGATCAGAGTAGAAGCCCGCGGGTCCATGGAACGAGTTGCGGCCAATGTTGCCCAGGTGACCAAAACCCGGGTCCGCGAACGCCTGCCCCTGCCCTGCGGGGGTGGTGATGTCATTTGGAAGTGGCGTGAAGAAGGTGACGGTCCGATTGGCCGCATCGAACTTGCCCACTCCCGTGTGGAACGAACCGGTACCCTTGTTGGGACGGCAGACGCCTGCGTCCTGTTCCGGGTTGCAGTTGCTGAAACTGGGAGTCCAGGGCAGACCGCTACTCCAGTTGGTGGTGTTGCTCAGCTGCCATCCACCCACCAGATAGTCCAAGCCCCGGCTGATATCTCCCATGTACGTTTTGCCTTTGCCGAAGGGCAGCTCGTACACGGTGTTGAGCACGAAGACATGGTTGCGGTTGAAGTCAACCGGTCCCCACGCGATCCGATGGTCGATGGCATAGTAACCATCGTTGTAGTTGTTGGCGTGCGAGAAGGTGTAGTGAGTTATGAACTGAAGCCCCTTGGCGAACCGCTTATCCACCTTCACCTCAAACGCATTGTAGTCGCTGGCTGCGTCGTTGCCGTAGTAGTTGCCAAGGCCATATCCAATCTTGGTGCAGTTCCCGGCCTCATCTTCTGGTCCGCAGAGCGGCCTGCGTTCGTTTTGCGTGAAATCCACGCCCGTGATGGGGTTTTTCGTTTTGTAATTCACCATGGACGCCGGGTTGATATCGTAGTTTGGTCCGTTGCCCGCAAAGCCGTGTGTGCCCTTGCTGCCCACGTAGGAGACTTCCGCGGAGATGGTGTTGGTGATCTGCCGCTGGACCGTAGCATTCCACGCATCCACCCGCGGCAGGACTTGCCGGATGGGGCGGATGTGCGTGCCGGAAAGGCTTGCGTTTAGCTGAATCAGTCCGTTGGAGGGAATGTCGCCGCCAAAATCCGGTGCGATGGGTCCTTCCGCCAAAGTGAAGATTGGAATCAAGGCATCCGAAGCGCCTGGAGAGACATTGCTGGCCTGCAAGTTCTGTTTCAACAGCACGGGCAGGTTTTGAGTCACGGTGTGTCCGAAGTTCGAGCCGAACACACCAATGTCGTAGCTGCGGCCATAGCCCATGCGGATGACCGTCTTGGGAGTAAGTTGATAGGCGATGCCAAGCCGGGGTGCGAAAGCCTTGAAGTCGTTCTTGACATTGCCGTTCAATCCGATGCCGCCGTAGCCAGCCACGCGAATGGCGCCGGTGCCGTTGTTATCGACGATGTTGGCAAATCCGCCAGCCCCCTTGCCGTTCACCGTCTCGGGGAAGTAGATCTCCCAGCGCAATCCATAGTTGATGGTCAACTTGGTGGTCGCCCGCCACGTGTCCTGACCGTAGAAGAACCAGCGCTTCTGCCGTTCCGCTGGCGATCCACCGCTGGCAGGGTTGTTCGCGTAGCGCTGCAACTGCGAAACTTCGCCGAGCAGAAACGTCGCCAGGTCAAGACCGCCGCTACCGCCGTCGGAGGTGACCTGATGGTTGAAGCTGTATTCCCCTGTGCGGTTGTTATCGCTGGGGAGGCGCAAGTTCAGGGCATAGCGGATGTCGCCGCCAAACTTGAACTGATGGTTGCCCATCACTTTGGTCCAGTTGTTGACAAACTGGACTTGCTGCTCTCTTTCCGTTAGCGGGCAGTTGCAGCGGCCCTGGCCCAAGCTGTCGCCGAAACTGGTGAGTACGTTGTCCATCGCGAAATAACCCAATCCGGCCGTCTTTGGATCGCTGGTGTTCGCGTTGGGAATGCCGAAGTCAGTCATCGGAGTCCCGCCGTCCGGTTTTGAGGCTATTGGGTTGTACTTGAACCAGCCGAATCGGAAGTCGGTCAGCAGGGTATTACTAATCGCCTTGTTGAACCCTGTCGCCAAGCTGTAGTTGTGGGTGATGGAACTGCCAGACAAGCCGAGCTTGCCCGTACCTGAGCCACCCAAGGCGCCGAGCATCCCTTTACCCGCCAGGGTGTAGTAAGAGAGGCTGAACCGCCCGAAGACGGACATCGTTTGACTGTGTGCGTAATCGATGCGGGTGTCAAAGCTATTGTTGCTGAATGGACCCGAGCCGGCCCCCACAAAGTTATTGAAAAGATTCGTGTTTTGTGGGGCGGGGAACTTGGCCAAGATCGCAGCCGCTTGCGGCGAAATCCTGTCGATCGGGATCAGGTTGCCGTCGAATGCTGTCCGGCCACTCCCGTCGTTCGGATCGCCCGTGGCTGGGTCATAGATCTGTCCGCCGCCACTGACGCCAGAACCTTCAGCTGAGTACTCGCTCAGATCGCAGAAGCCAGGGGTTGAGCTGCTGGCATTGGTGGCCGGGTTGCAGGACGACAAAACCGTAGCCGTCGGCAGCGTGAACTGGGTGCTTATGCCGTTGGTCTCTCGCGTGCCTTGGTAGTCGCCGAAAAAGAACAGCTTGTCCTTGATGATTGCGCCCCCGACGGTGCCGCCAAACTCTTGCCACTTGGCTTGCGGGATGAAACGTCCGGTAAGCGGATTCTTGGTACTTTGCGTAAACGGGTCGCGCGCCTGGAATCCGTCTGAGCGGAGGAAGTAGAATCCGCTGCCGTGCAGCTGGTTGCTGCCCGACTTGGTCACGGCTGTGACCAGGCTGGCCACGGCCTTGCCGAATTCTGCGTCGTAGTTCTGCAACGCGACCTTGGCTTCGGTGACCGCGTCCAAGTTCGGATTGATGACGATGATTCCCAGAATCGGATCCTGGTTGTCGGTGCCGTCCAGTTCAAAGCCGGTGCCGCTGAAATGTTGCCCTTGCGAGAAGATCTGCTGCCCGCCTTGTGGATTCTCGGTGGCGGCATGGCTCCATCCCGTGAGTTTCTGAGAACCCGGCGAGAGCAATTGAATCTGAGTGAAGTTCCGGTTGAAGATGGGCAGGTCTTCCACGTATTTCTCGTTGAAGGAAACCGCCACGTCGGCACGGTCCGTCTTCAGTTGGGGCGCCTCACCGGTGACTTCGACCGTCTCTGAAGCTCCACCGACCTGGAACTGCAGAGGTACGTTAGCATTAGCGTCCACGTTGACGATTACGCCCTTCTGTTGGCTGACCTTGAAACCAGGGGCCTCCGCGCGAACGGTGTAGGTACCCGCGATCAGGTGGCCAACGGAATAGTTTCCGCTCTCGTTGGTGGTGGTTGTGTCGGAAGTGCCTTTCCCCTCGTCGGTGACAGTCACCTTGGCGTTCGCGACCGCCGCGCCTTGCGGGTCAGTCACCGTGCCGATGATGCCACCATACACCGCTTGTGCTTGCGCCGTTTGTGGGGTCAATGTCGTCAGAGAAATACACAGACCTACTATGACGGCGATGGTAATTTGCTTCGCCATTTTTACTCGCCTCCGCGTGTCTCGTTTGGTTGGGCCGGACTGGGGCGCCCGGAGTTGTTATTCATTTCGTCTGGGAAAAGTTCCGAAGGGGAAGAGCGCAGACTGCGACTCGGGAATCCAAACAGACTCGCAGCGCGCTGCGGTTGTTACTTTCGAACTCAACGAGGTTCCTCCGGTTCCACAGGGCCGAACTTGCTTTGCATGGATGAGACGGCGTCGCGGCCACTCATACAAAAACACTATTGACAGGCAAATCGAGAACTCAAATGTGGCGAGAAAAGTACTGTGTACAAGTTGTGTTGTCAAGATGAAAATGCAGTCTAGTCAGGAATATGAAAGTTTGTAGGGAGGGGTCGAAGGAGCTACAATTTTGCGTAGTTGTTTTCTACTAGTTTGGTGCGATCTTGAAGCGAGAATCTAACTCCGAAGCGAGTTGAAACTCGCGGTTCGCCTCACCAGCAAGACCTTTCCTTTGTAAAGCTTGCCCAAGATAGAAGTGCGCCGGTGCGTAGCCTGGAACTTGCTGGATGGCGGATCGGAACTGAGAGATCGCTCCCTCCAGATCTCCAGCATTTAATAGGCGGCGTCCGGAGTTGGTTGAGAAGGTTGCGGCTTGAAGCGCGTTGGTGGTTTTGGTGATGTCGGCTCCCAGCTTGCTCTCTTTTGCAGCGCCCTCGGCGTCGCCGAGTTGGCGCAGCACGCCCGCGAGTGTCGTGTGGGCCCCGGGAAATTCGGGCTGAAGGCGGATGGACTCGCGCAGAGCGTCGGCAGCCTCCTGCAATTTCCCTTGTTGTTTCAGAACCGTGCCCAGAGTGTAGTGCGCCTCGGCATAGTCGGGCCGCACCTTGATCGCGGCCTGAAGTTCGTCGGCCGCGCGCGCAAACTCTCCCTGTTGCCAGAAGATGACGCCGAGCGTGTAACGAACGTCAGCCTGTTCAGGATCAAGTTCGGCCGCCTTCCGTAACTCGACGATGGCCGCGGGCAGATCATCCTTGAGTTTCAACGCGAGCCCCAAGTTGTAATGGAGAGTGGCATCATTGGGCGCGCTGTGAAGGGCGGTGTGAAACTCGCGGATGGCGGCCTCGAAGTCGGCGCGCTGCAGATACGCGATCCCGAGATTACCGCGATAACCGCTATCTTCGGGTTTGAGGTGCAAGGCTGCTTCGAGTTCGGGGACCGCGCCGGGAGCGTCTCCGGACTGAATCAGAGCCAGTCCGAGGTTGTTGTGCGCGTCGGCATTGTCGGGTTGAGTCTGGACGACTTGACGAAACGCAGAAACGGCTCCGACGGCATCTCCCTTCCTCTGCAGTGCGAGACCGAGTCGGGTTTGGGCTTCCGGGAAGTCGGGCTGCAGTTTGACCGTAGCCGTCCATTCCCGGATGGCGCCTTCGGAGTCGCCCTGATCAGCGCGAACGCTCGCGAGATAGTAATGCGCCTGGGCATTGCCGGGAGCAAGTTCTACAGCGCTCTGCAACAATTGCCCGGCTTCCTCGAGAGATCGTTGCTTCCAGCGCAACACTCCGAGATGAAATTTCGCGGCTGCCGATTGGGGCTGGAGCCGGAGCGCCTCAATAAATTCAGCGCTGGCATCTTCGAGTTGCGAATTCTGGACCAGCAGCACGCCGAGTTCATCGTGCAGATCGGGACGTTGCGGATCGAGCTGACTGGCTTTGCGCAGTTCGGCGATGGCGGCATTCCGATCCTGCTGGAAACTCAACGCGCGGCCGAGGGTGCGGTGAGCCTCTGCGTCATCAGGCGCAAGCTGGACGGCGATACGCGCTTCCTTTGCCGCAGCGTCGGTGTCTCGCTTGGCCGACAGCGCGCTGGCGAGATTGATGCGCGCCTGCAGGAAGTCTGCCTTCAATCTGAGTGCGGCACGGAATTGCGCAATGGCGTCATCGATCTTTCCGGTGGACAGCAGCACCCAGCCCAGAGAGTTGTGTCCTTCCGGAGCATTTGGTGCGAGGCGTACGACTTTCTCGAAGGCCGCGCGAGCCGCATCCAGATTGCCCTGTTGCAAAGAACGAATCCCGTGTTTGTAGAGGTTGTCGATCGCCGATTTGTCCGGTACTTTTTGCGCCAGGGCGGGCCCAGCGGTCATCGCGACGAAGAGCAGCACCTCCAAAACTCGCATTTTTGTGGAAGTCAGAGACATCAAGAAAGTGCCCAAGAAGTCAGAAGTCGGAGACGCTTGCACAGATCTTACTATGCCCGCGTCGGCCGCTGCTTCTTTGAACGGCAGCCTCGGATCTTGACCCTTTCTCGCTGTGGGTCATACCATGCATTTGGGGTGCCACGTTTGGCGCGGTGTTTTCGTTTTCAATCGAACTGGTTTCCATGGGCAGTTTGGCTGGTGCTGATCTCGTGGTGCGGATTCCTCTCTGCTCAGAGTGAGCCCGCTCCTCCCAAGAACTCCGTCGCCTATTTCACGGATGTCGCCCAAAAAGCCGGGCTCACGATGATGAACGTGTTCGGCGGCAAGGATACGAAGAAGTACATCATTGAAACGACGGGCACCGGGATCGCCATCTTCGATTACGACAACGACGGCTGGCCCGACATTTTCATCGTCAACGGCACGACTCTCGAGGGTTTTCCTGCGGGCAAAGCTCCGACTAACCATCTCTATCGCAACAATCATGATGGGACGTTTACCGATGTCACGGTCAAGGCTGGTCTGAACGCGACCGGCTGGGGGCAAGGGGTTTGCGTCGGCGACTATGACAACGACGGGTGGGAAGATTTGTACGTCACTTACTACGGGAAAAACCGCCTGTATCAAAACCAGAACGGCGTGTTCACCGAAGTCGGGGAAAAGGCGGGCGTGGCTGGCACGGGCAAAGCATGGGGAAACGGTTGCGCGTGGGTCGATTACGACCGGGACGGCCATCTCGACCTGATGATCTCGAACTATGTGGACTTTGATCTCTCGACCGCGCCGGCTCCCGGAGATCGACCATCGTGCATCTGGAAGGGGGTACCAGTCATGTGCGGGCCGCGAGGACTCGCGGGGGCGAAGAATATCCTGTACCACAATCGCGGCGATGGCACGTTTGAAGATGTCACGAAGAAAGCCCACATCGACCAGACCGACGGCCACTACTCCCTGAGCGTTTCAACTCTCGATTTCAATGACGACGGGTGGCCCGATATTTACGTGGCCTGCGACAGCACGCCCAGCATTCTCTATCGCAACAACCGTGACGGCACGTTTACCGACATCGCGGTAACGGCGGGAGCCGCGTTCAACGAAGACGGGCGCGAACAGGCGGGCATGGGCTCCACGATCGCCGACTACAACGGCGACGGCCGCCTCGATATTTTCAAAACGAATTTTTCTGACGACACCTCCACGCTCTACCGCAACAATGGTGATGGCACATTTGACGACGTGACCTCAGCCGCCGGCCTCGGCCTTTACACGAAATACCTGGGATGGGGCACGATGTTCTTCGACTTCGACAACGACGGATGGCCCGACCTGATTCTTGTGAATGGGCACGTCTATCCCGAGGTGGACAAGCAACACCTGGGCAGCGACTATGAGGAGCCGCGCCTTCTGTATCGGAACTTAGGCAACGGCAAGTTTGCCGATATTTCTGTGGAAGCCGGCCCCGGCATCAATGCGAAAGGCGCCTCACGCGGGGTTGCAGTGGGCGACCTGTGGAACGACGGGATGATGTCGGCGGCGATCAGCAATATGAACGCTCCGCCCAACCTGCTGGTAAATCAGGTTCACTCCCCCAATCATTGGATTGCCATTCACACAATTGGCACGAAGTCGAACCGAGACGGCATCGGCGCGCGTGTCTCGGTCAAGGTCGGCACGCGCACGCTGGTCGACGAAGTGCGCAGCGGATCCAGCTACGACTCAAGTAGCGACATGCGGGTTCATTTTGGACTGGGTGCTGCGACGAAGGTGGATTTCGTTCAGATTCGCTGGCCGAGCGGATTGGTGGAGCGGTTTGACAAGGCGCAGATCGACTCGGTCAACGATTTAAAGGAAGGCTCTGGTGCTGCGGTTACATCGGAGGCGAAGAAGCCTTCGTGAGGCTGGAAATGCCTGCGGTCTTTCCTGTGACTCGGACGGCGGCATAGGGTCCGAGCAGCCGCGCTCTAATGTTCTCAGACTGTTGCTTGTCGAAACCGAGCGTTCCCATGGAAACCTCTCGAAGCTGACCGATTGCCCAGTGAGCCTGCATGATCCCCAGGGCGGAATGGGAGTTTGAACCGAGGAGGAGGTGACCGACTTCATGCGCGATCACGTGCCCGAGAATTTCCGCGGCGTCAAGCGAGGAACTCTGCGCCACCTGCCGGATGCCTGAATAAAAGACGTCGGCCTGTACCCCCAGCCCATCGCTTCCCACGAAAGCAACGCCGAAGTCCTCCCTTGGCAGGTTGAATGAGTTGGGAACGATCCTCACAAAAAAAGCGGTCCCTTCCGCATCCGAGTCATCATGCTCTCTGCACGCAATCTCAATCCCCACCTTCCGGTAGATCCGCTCGGCGATCCCCATCGCCTGTTTGACGACTCGCTCGGGCACGCCCGCGTCGTTGTAAACAATCACAGTGAGCTGTGGTTTCCTCTGGGCGACCGCTTTGTCCCACGAACACAAAGCAAGACTCAAAATCATCATCGAGACGCTCCGGAACACGGCCTTCTCCTCCCCCACTGGCCGAACTTTCGTTGCTGGAGTTGCGTACCTCAAGACACGACCGGTAACCCGGCGAGCAAATCTCGATAACGAGATAACGTGTCCAACGTCAAATACTTACAGTCGTGGGTGACGAAGCTATGGGAGACATTTCAGTGCTAAACTCGGGGTCGGGTGGGGGCATGCCGCCAGTTCCTAACGGCAACCAGCGGGTTCAGTTCGGCGCTTTCGAAGTAGATATGAAGGCAGGCGAACTGCGCCGCAACGGGACTCGGATCCGCCTGCAAGAGCAGCCGTTCCAGATCCTGGCACTGTTGCTCGATCGGCCCGGCGATGTGGTGACCAGAGAAGAGCTTCGCCGACGGCTTTGGCCCGTCGACACCTACGTCGACTTCGATCACAGCCTCAACACCGCCGTGCGCCGCCTGCGAGATGCCCTCGGAGACTCGGCCGAGAATTCCCGTTTTGTGGAAACAGTCGCTCGCCGCGGATATAGGCTGTTGGTCCCGGCAGTCTTCCCGGGGAATGGAGCCACGATAACTGCGCAGTTGCCCGAAACTTCGCTGGGGAAAGCCCCAGCGCGACCGTTTCATCAGCGCACCCGGTGGATGGCCGCAATTCCGATCGCCACGGTTCTCATCGGGACCGGGCTATTCGCGGGATGGTTGCTTGGTCGCCGATCCTCTGTGCCGGTTGCCGTTTCAGCTCGTCAACTGACTGCGAACCCCTCGAAAGCGTCGGTTTTGACCGCTGCGATTTCTCCAGACGGGAAATTCCTCGCCTACGCCGACAAGACCGGGATCTATCTGCGGCAGGTGCAAACTGGAGAGACGCACCCCATACCGATGCTGGACAAACTCGAGGTTTTTCCAGTCGCTTGGTTCCCCGATGGCAGCCACCTGCTTGCAGTTGGCTCAACCGGACCTAAGGACGCACCGAGTATCTGGAGTGTCTCCATCCTCGGCGGCTCCGCGCGCAAACTTTCCGATGACGGGAGTGAGCCTGCCGTTTCTTCGGACGGTTCGCAAATTGCGTTTGTGCGCGGGAGCGGAACTGCAAAAGATCTTTGGCTCATGCAAGCGGACGGCGGCAACCCGCATCGGTTGTTGGAGGGGCGGGGTTCTTTAATTGCTTGTCCAGCCTGGGCTCCTGACGGAAGGCACATCGCGGTGATCTCGGGTCAATATCACGCGGGCTCCTACAGCATGGATACCCAGATCGAGAGCGTGAACACCGAAACCGGGCGCGCCGAGACGATTCTGGTTCGCGCCGGTCTGCAGGAAGGACTAGCTTGGACACGCACCGGACGCCTTGTCTTCTCGGCGGCCGAAGCTCAGCCCGACCCCGACGATTCCAATCTTTGGTTCCTCAACCTCGACACCGCAACCGCAAGACCGGTAGGCGCCCCGATCCGCATTACCCGGGAAACGGGTGTGGTGCACAGCGTCTCGAGCACCGCCGATGGCGGGCGGCTGGCGTTTTTCAAGAGCAGGTACCAGCCCGACGTTTATGTTTCCGACGTCGACCCGCGCGGACCGCACGTTTCAACGCCGAAGCTCCTAACCCTGGATGAGCGGGAGGACTACCCGTATGCCTGGACGCCCGACAATCGTTTCGTGATCTTCGTTTCCAATCGCGATGGGGACTACCACATTTTCCGCCAGGCTCCGGATCAGGCCTCGCCCGAACTACTCGTTGGAGGGCATGATCGGCTCCAGATTCCGCGCCTGGCCTCAGATGGGAAAACCTTGCTGTATCTGGCCATGCCAGAACCAGGAGACGCGTCGACCCGGGTCCGCCTGATGCGGGTGCCGATCGCCGGGGGACCGTCGGAACTGGTCCTGGAAGGCGACGGCATCAGCAACCAGCAATGCGCATTTGCGCCCGCTACGCTGTGTCTGTTCAGCGTGATGAGTTCCAACCAGATCCGATTTTTCACCTTCGACCCGGTCTCGGGGAAGAGCCAGGAACGGCCTGAGTGGAAGCGCGACAATGCCGACTACTACAAATTCAACTGGAGCCTCGCCCCCGATGGCCGGACGCTGGCCATATCCACCGGAACCCGTGAAGAGCCGGCGATCACGCTCAAGTCCACCATCGACGGCTCTGAGCGTTCGCTTCGTTTGCAGTCCTGGGCGGGCATCGCGAGTTTTGACTGGGCCAGTGACAGTCAGAGTTTGTGGGTCACAGGCTACACCTATCCCGACACTTGGTCGCTGATCAACCTCGATTTGCAAGGTCACACCAAAACGGTGCTCGAAGACAAGGAAATGAGGGTCGGCTGGGCGATCTCCTCCCCTGACGGTCGTCACCTCGCGCTGTGGAAGGGAAGTGGTGAGTCTAACGTCTGGCTGACCGACAGCTTCTAGTCTTGTCCGATCGCAGTGGGTGAGCGCCTCAGCAAGCCTTTACGCTTGCCTGAGGTACGCTTCGCTACTTGGGCGCTGCCTTCCCCGGGGGAAACTGCATGGTCCGCACAATTCCCTCGCCCTCTTTGACGTAGATCACCTGATTCGGCTTGACGTCTTTGAGCGTGTCCACTTGCCCGCTGGGCCAGCGAATTTCCAGCACTTCAACTTTTTCGGCTCTGCCGAGGCCGAAATGCACGCGCAGGTCGCTTTGCGAAAAGTATCCGCCGCCGCTGCGGACTTCGTCGATCTGCTGGTGAGGTTTTGCCTCACCGGGAACGCGCGTCACGCACTTCAGGCGGGCGCCAATGCCGCTGCGATTTGATTTCTTGCCGATGGTGCGCACCTTGATCCAGTTGTTGCCGGTCTGCGAATCGCAGCGCAGGAGTTGCGGATAATCATTGACCGGATTCACAACCATGTCGAGATCGCCGTCGTTGTCGAAATCACCGAAGGCGCAGCCGCGCGCAGCAAGCGGCTCGGAGATGCCGGGTCCGGCCATCATCGATACATCTTCGAACCGTCCGTTACGCAAGTTGCGATAGAGAAGCTTGCGCTGGGCGTATCCGGCTTCGGTCTTCAACTGTTCAACCTCGGGATAGACGTGGCCGTTGCAGATCAGGATGTCGGGCCAGCCGTCGTTGTCGAAATCGAAAAAGCCGCAGCCCCAGCCGAGATACTTGGTGTAGAGGCCGAGGCCGGCGGTGAAGGTAGTGTCCTCGAAGCTGGCGCCCCCGAGATTGTGATAGAGGGAAGGCGTGTCGCCGGCGAAATTTGTCTTCACGAGGTCGAGGTTGCCGTCGAGATCGTAGTCCGCGGCGGAGATTCCCATGCCTGCTTGAGGCTTGCCATCGGGACTCAGGGCGCAACCGGCTTCGAGCGCGATGTCCACGAACTTGCCATTTTTCTTGTTCTGGTAGAGCGCGCTGGCCGTGGAGTCGTCGGCGACGTAGATGTCGGGCCAGCCATCGTTGTCGAGATCGGCGGTAAGCACGCCCAGGCCGTAGGTGCCACTGGCGCTGTAGATGCCCGCGCCTTCGGAAACGTCGGTGAAGGTGCCGTCGCCGTTGTTGTGATACAGGATGTTCTTGCCGCCATTCAGTCCGGGCGGGCCGCACGCCACCATCACGCCTTTGTAGAGGCACGGACCGGATTCGGGCACCGGCGCGGTGGCCAGGTCCATGTCGATGTAGTTTGCAACGAACAGATCGAGCCGCCCGTCGCGGTCATAATCCACAAACGCGCAGCCCGTATTCCAACGCTTGCCATTGGTGGCAACACCCGCCTTCGCGCTGACGTCGGTGAAGGTGCCGTCGCCGTTGTTGTGGTAGAGCACGTTTTTGCCAAAGTAGCTGACGAACAGATCGTCGTAGCCGTCGTTGTCGTAATCTCCGACGCAGACGCCTTGTCCCCAACCGGAGTGGCCGACGCCGGCTTTGAGCGTCACATCGGTGAACGTGCCGTCGCGATTATTTTTGAACAGGCGGGAGATCGGTTCTTGCCCAGCGGGGAATCCTTCGAGGCGCGTGCCGTTGACCAGGAAGATGTCGAGCCACCCGTCGTTATCGTAATCGTAGAACGCCACCCCGCAGCCGGTGGTCTCAAGCAGGTATTTGTTCTTGTGTTCGCCGCCGTAGATGGTCTTAACATTAAGGCCAGATTCGCGTCCGACGTTGAGGAAACTCACTCCGAGCGGAGTGCCCGGTTTCAGCGGTTCGATCGGAGGCGGCGTGGGTAGCGCCGATTGCGACCAGAGGGGACGCGCCAATCCCAGCACACGTTCGAGCGAGAAAACCAGGGCGGATCGGCTGAGTGACTTCAGAACTTCGCGGCGTGAAGAAGACAAGAGGTGTTACCTGGCCACACAGCCCGTGCTAGAATTCGCCCCTGAATCCTTATATTTGGTGCGTGAAGACTTTGCAAGCCAACCTCACGGGCGGATCTCACCGAGAGCGATCATTCCAGCGCGGGTTGATTCCTGACATGAAGACTTGCAGTTGTTTCCCCCGGTTTGTCCGAGGCCGGGTGCTGGTGATGTGTCTCCTGTTTGTGGCCGCGCTCTGTGCGGTCGCGGAACAGCCTGTCCGTGGTGCTTTGGAGCTCTCGCGGCCGGTTCGCTCGTGGGAATTCCTGCCCATCGTCGGTACGCGGGCCGGCCTGTTCGGCAACGAGAGTGGGCAGATGGAGGCGTGGGTTTATCCGCTCAAGATTTTTCGCGATTTTCGTCTGACATTCCACGTGGACGGCCGCGCGCTACCCGCGGAAAGCCTGGTGCGGACGCTCATCGTCCACCCAGAATCCGCGACCCTGGTATACACGGGCGACAATTTTTCTGTGCGCGAGACGTTCTTCGTGCCGGTGCGCGAGCCGGGAGCGGCCATTTTGATCGATGTCGAAACCGAACAGCCCCTGGAGATCGAGGCAAATTTCATAGGCGACTTCCAACTGGAATGGCCAGCGGGCCTGGGCGGAACGTTCCTGGACTGGGACGACCAGCAACATGCATTTGTTTTCGGCGAAGAGCAGAAGAAGTTTTTCGCACTGGTCGGCTCGCCGTCGGCGGCAGGACACAGTCTTGCGTATCAGACGAATTTTTCCGCTTCCGAACGGAACTCGCTGCGACTAGGCGTTACCGCCAAGGGCAGAGACAGCAAGGTCGTCGTGATTGCCGCCTCGATGCAGGGACGCGCGGATGCGCAATCCAACTATCAGCACATCGCAGCGTCCTATCGCGATCTGCTGCGCGAATCTGCGCAATACTATTCGGATTATCTGGCCCGCACGGTCAACCTGACGCTGCCGGATACGCAACTGCAGCAGGCGTATGACTGGTCGCGGATCAGCGTGATTCAGGGGCTCGCCACCAATCCGTTCCTGGGCACTGGACTGGTAGCGGGATATCGAACTTCCGGCACGAGCCAGCGTCCGGGCTTTGCATGGTTCTTTGGGCGGGATTCGCTCTGGACTTCCTTTGCGCTGAATTCGGCCGGCGATTTCGCAACTACCCGCACGGCGCTCGAGTTTGTCGGCAAGTTTCAGCGGGACGACGGCAAGATTCCGCACGAAATTTCTCAGGGCGCAAGCTTTGTCCCGTGGTTCAAGGATTTCCCATACGGCTACGCGTCCGCCGACGCCACGCCGCTCTACATCATTGCGGCCAATGATTACGTGGTGCGCAGCGGGGACGTCGAGTTCGCCCGCGGGAAATGGGACAGCCTGTGGAAGGCTTACGAATTCCTGCGCTCCACGTACGACGCACAGAATTTCCCGCAGAACTTTGGATTTGGTCATGGGTGGGTGGAAGGCGGGCCGCTGCTTCCCGTGAAAACCGAGTTCTACCAAAGCGGCCTGGGGCTCGAAGCTCTGCGCGCGCTCGCTAATCTGGCATCGCTCGCTGGGAAGGCAGACGTCAGCAAGGAACTGCAGTCCGCGTTCGATCGCCAGAAACCCGCGTTCAATCAGACTTTCTGGTCCCCCGAAAAAAAAGCATTCGCCTTCGCACTCGATCAGCAGAGCCGGCGGATGGATGAACTCTCCGTGCTCACGACTGTGCCGATGTGGTTTGGCCTGACGGATCCGGACAAAACCGAAGCTACGATTCAGCAGCTTGCCGCGGCCGATCAACAATCCGACTGGGGCATGCGCATCATTTCCAATCGGTTCCCGCTTTATAACGGCAGCGGATATCACTTCGGTTCCGTGTGGCCGCTCTTCACGGGCTGGGCGTCGGTCGGGGAATACCGCTACCACCAGGCGTTTCCGGCCTATGCGAATCTGCGCGCCAACGCGCTGCTGGCGCTCGATGGATCGCTGGGCCACGTGGCCGAAGTTCTCTCGGGAGACTACTACCAGCCGCTCTCGACCAATTCTCCGCATCAGATCTGGTCGGCGGCCATGGTGGTCAGCCCGATTCTCCGTGGCCTGCTGGGGATTGAGACCGATGCACAGAGCCATACGCTTCGTTTCGTACCGCATGTTCCGGCGGAGTGGAGATCGTTTTCCGTGGACAACCTGCGCCTAGGTGCGACAACCCTGGCTCTCAGCTACCAGAGATTGCCCGGCGTCATGACACTGGAAGTGAAACGCACCGGTTCCGCCGATTGCACTCTCGATTTCTCTCCAGCACTCAGCTTGCGAAGCGACGTGGTCTCGGTTGAACTGAACGGCCGCAGTCTCCCGTTCCACGTCACAGCCAACGCCAGCGATCGGCACGTCGCCATGAGATTCCCGGTAAGCCAGGCAACCAGCACGCTACGCATTCTCCTGAAGAATGATTTTGGCGTTAGCGTTTCGAACGTCTTGCCAGCGCTCGGCAGTGTCGGCCAGGGATTGCGAGTGCTGTCAGAAACCTATAATTTCAACTACGCGCAGATGAAGTTGTCTCTGTCCGGCTTGGCGGGCAAAAGCTACAAATTGTTCGTCTGGAATCCGTCCCAACTCTCCTCTGTCAAGGGAGGCAAACTGGTGGACGTTCGTCCGGACCAAGCCGCTCTGCTAGTCGAGTTTGGGGGCGCTGGCGCCGAGTCTTATGTCCGCCAGGACGTCATCTTGAGTTTCGCGTGGTCGAAATCACATCCGTAAAACGACCTGTTAGTCTTTCCGAGGAGAAAAATCTTATGTCGAAGCGATTCTTTCCGATTCTTTTGATCCTGCTGGTCCTTGGCTGCTCTCTCGTTGCCGCCCAGACGAAATCCGTCGATGCCGAAGGCCATCAGTGGTGGCAGCACGCCGTCTTCTACGAAATCTATCCCCGCAGTTTTGCCGACAGCAACAATGACGGCGTGGGCGACCTGAAGGGCATCACGTCGAAGATGGGCTACCTGCACGACCTGGGCGTCGATGCCATCTGGATCAGCCCGTGTTTTCCGTCGCCGCAGGTGGACTTCGGCTACGACGTGTCCGATTACGAGAACATCGATCCCATGTACGGGACGCTGGCCGATTTCGACCACATGGTTGCGGAGGGGAAGAAACACCACGTCAGCATCATTTTTGATTTCGTCGTGAACCACAGCTCGGACCAGCATGCGTGGTTTCTCGACTCCAAGTCCTCGAAGACGGCGGCGCATCGCGATTGGTATATCTGGCGCGACGGCAAAGGGCCGGGCCAGCCGCCGAATAACTGGATCTCAACGTTCGGGGGCTCCGCCTGGAAATTTGATCCAACCACGAACCAGTACTACTACCACTTCTTCTACGCCGGGCAGCCGGACTTGAACTGGCGGAATCCAGCGGTCGAAAAAACCATGCTCGACACCACACGCTGGTGGTACAAGCGTGGTGTTGCCGGCTTCCGGTTGGATGCGGTCGAGACGTTGTTTGAAGACCCGAATCTCAAGGACAATCCGGCGCTTCCGGGCACGAACAAGCAGGGCGATCCCGAGCAGGAGGACACGTACAACACCAAGCTCCCTGAGGTTTACGACGTGATGCACAAGCTGCGCAAGGTAGCTGACGAGTCTAACGCCGTGCTGATCGGAGAAACCGGAACCAGAGACATTGAGGAGTTGAAGCAGTACTACGGCGAGCACGGCAACGGACTGCAGATGCCCATGGACTTCATGTTCACCGGCGTCGACAAACTGTCGCCGCCGGAGTTCCGCCGCCAGATTGCACTGGTCGATGCGTCCGGGGGATGGCCGGTATACGTGATCAGCAACCACGATCGTGTCCGTTCCTACAATCGCTACGGAGACGGGAAGAATAACGACGCCATCGCGAAGCTGATGGGCGCTTTTTACCTGACGCTGCGTGGTTCCCCGATCATGTATTACGGCGAAGAACTGGGCATGGAGAATAACGATCCGAAGCGCAAAGAGGACGTGAAGGATCCGATCGGCCGCACTGGGTGGCCGCAGGAAATCGGACGCGATGGCGAACGCACCCCGATGCAGTGGAGTACCGACGCGAACGCGGGCTTCAGCACGAAAGATCCCTGGCTGCCCGTGCCGCCGAGTTACCGGACCCACAATGTCGCCACCGAATCGAAAGACCCGAACTCGGTCATAAGTATGTACAAGAAAGTCCTGGCGCTGCGGCACACGAACGAGGCGCTGCTGGAAGGGACGTACACGGCGTTGAACGAAGATGACGCCAACGTGATGTCGTATCTCCGTAGTTACAAGGGAAAGGCGGTGTTAGTGGCGCTGAATATGTCGGCCTCGCCCCAGAAGGCGACCTTCAACCTGGCCGACAAGGGTTTTGCTTCGGTGAGTTTGAAGACTCTGGTATCAACGCCGCAGTCCTCCGCGAAAGGCATGGAAGTGACCTTAGAGCCGTTTGGAGTCTTCATCGCCGAACTTGCCAAGTAGGCAGAGCGGCTGGCGCGGCTGCCACCCAGCGGCGCCTTCTTTTGACTGCGAGTGGCGTCACATTTGCGCGATGCTAACGATGCGTCTATGTTGAATGCGCTCCTTAACTCGATCCCTCTATGAATCCTCGCGTCTTCTTCTGGTCGCTCACTTCCGCCCTCGCCGGGTTCCTTTTCGGTTTTGACACAGTCGTCATCTCCGGCGCCGAAAAAACAATTCAATCGCTGTGGGGGCTAAGTCCCGGAATGCACGGAATTGCGATGGGTTCCGCCCTTTATGGCACGGTCGTCGGATCACTGATCGGTGGCTGGCCGGCGGACCGATTCGGACGCAAGGCCACGCTCCTGTGGATCGGCGTGCTTTATTTTATCGGGGCGGTCGGGTCGGGCCTGGCAACCAATGTTTCTATGTTTATTGTGGCGCGGGTCATCGGTGGCCTGGGCATCGGCATCTCCACGGTAGCGGCTCCGCTCTTCATCTCGGAAATTGCGCCGCCTAAACAGCGCGGCCGGCTGGCCGGCATGTTTCAGTTCAATATTGTTTTTGGCATCCTGGTGGCTTTTGTTTCCAATGCGCTGCTCGCCGGCATTGGCGTGAATGCCTGGCGCTGGATGCTCGGTGTAGCCGCTTTTCCCTCGTTCCTTTACGCTTTGTTCTGTCTAGGCCTCCCCGAAAGCCCGCGCTGGCTATTGAGCAGGAAGGGCGACCGCGAAGGCGGCATCAACGTTTTGCAACGCATTCAACCCGATGCCTCCAAAGCGGAGATCGAAGCTGAGGCGGACGAGATTACGGCTGCGTCCGCAGCGGAAGGATCAACCGGGCTTTTCTTCACACGCCGTCTTCGCAAACCCATCCTGCTGGCGATCTTGATTGCATTCTTCAATCAGCTTTCAGGCATCAATGCGATTCTCTACTTCGCGCCCCGCATATTTGAACTTACGGGGCTGGCGGCGAAAGCCGCGCTGCTGCAATCCATCGGCATCGGCCTGACTAATCTTGTATTCACCTTCGTTGGCCTCTGGCTCATTGATCGATTAGGCCGCCGGACGCTCCTGTTTATTGGTTCGTTCGGGTACATCACCTCCCTCGGGCTGGTTGCCTGGGCGTTCTTCACTGGACATCTCACGATCGTGCCGGTGTGTATCTTTGCTTTCATTGCCGCGCATGCGATCGGGCAGGGAGCCGTCATCTGGGTTTTCATCTCCGAGATATTTCCCAACCGTCATCGTGCGGAAGGGCAGGCGCTCGGCAGCTTCACGCACTGGATCTTCGCCGCTTTACTCACGACGTTCTTCCCGAGAATGGTTTCCAGCTTCCCGCCCGGGTATGTCTTTTCGTTCTTCGCCGGCATGATGGTGCTGCAACTCATTTGGGTGAAGACCTTGGTTCCGGAGACAAAAAACGTGCCGCTGGAGCAAATCCAGAAGCAACTGGGCATCGAATAGGACCACCACAAACCCCAATGTCGTCGGCGTGGGGATAAGCCGAGTAGATGGATTTGGGAAGGCAGACTGTCCAGTCAGGTTTGCGACGCAACAGAACTGGCTGACCGAAAATCGATTTACTCTGTGTTTTCAATAAATTCTAGTAATGCAAAAGTACTAGAAAAGCTGTAATATCAGGTTCCGCTGTCGGCTGCCAAGGGGAAATCTTGAGCGAAGATCCGAAGCCGAAGTACCAACAGATCGTTGCATTTCTCCGCAAAGCGATCGGGAATGGGGAGTACCAGCCGGGGCAGAAACTTCCCAGTGAAGCGGATCTGGTGGCGCGATTTTCGACATCCCGGCTAACAGTGCAGCGTGCGCTGAAGGAACTCCAGCATCAAGATCTGATCGAACGACGAGCGGGTTCCGGCACCTATGTCCGCCAGAGCGAAAGCCGGGCGGGGCACGTTTTTGGATTGCTCATCCCAGGCCTGGGCGAGACGGAAATCTTCGAGCCCATCTGCCTGGGGATGGCTCGTGCGGCCGGTGCGGGTAACAGCTCTCTCATGTGGGGCGACGCGACCCATAACACGCAAGACAAAGAAAAACAGACCCGTGAGCTTTGCGAACACTATATCGCGCGGGAAGTGTCGGGAATTTTCTTTGCGCCCTTGGAGTTGACCCCGGGCAAAGATGACGTCAACCAATGGGTGGTCGAGACGTTGAGCAAAGCCGGCATTCCGGTTGTCCTTCTCGACCGATGCGTCTACCAGTATCCCCGCCGCAGCGCCTTTGATCTGGTGGGAATCGATAACCGCCGCGCCGGGTTTACGGTGACGCAGCACCTCCTGCGACACGGCTGCCGCCGCCTGGTCTTTGTGGCTAAACCAGATTCGGCATCAACGGTCGATGCCCGCATCCACGGGTTCCGCGACGCGCTCGAAGCTGCTGGGCTCTCTGCGGCAACCGGCCAGATTCACATCGGAGATCCCGACGATATCGAATCGATCCGCAGCATGGTCTCGACCATTTCCCCGGACGGAATCGTTTGCGCGAACGACATAACGGCGGCGCACCTGATGCAGACCTTGCAGGGGCTCGGGATTGCAATCCCCAAACAGATACGGATGGTGGGCATCGACGACGTGAAGTATGCCGGACTTCTGGCGGTACCGCTGACGACGTTGCATCAACCCTGTCACGAGATTGGGGAGGTCGCCATCTCGACGATGCTGGAAAGAATTGCCAAACCCGGCTTGCCGGCTCGCGACATTCTGCTGGCCTGCAAACTCGTAATCCGGCGCTCCTGCGGATCCCACCCGCGGGAAGAGCAGAGCTGATCCGCTGGTCTTGGGTAGGGCACGGCTTCAGAGCCTGCCCTGAGCGAAGCCGAAGGATGCCGCAAGGGCTGCCAAAAATGCGGGCTTCAGCCACTGAGCGTCGCCTTTCTGTACCGTCAAAGCATTTTTGAATTGCGCGGGAGCTCTCACCGGCTGCATCTTTCACACTTCACGCGAGAGGTGCATCAAGTTTCTGATTCCGCCAAACCGCTGCCTCGGACTATCATGGGCGCGCCACAAAACGACTTCTAGGAGAGGAGGTCCCGGCCAAGGCGGTTCGCAATCTGGAAGCGGCCCGGGAACTGAACGCACAGAATGGATCAACTCGCAACCGTTACACACCGCAATCTCGCCCCCATTGACCTTGTCATCATCGGTGTTTATTTCCTGCTGGTCTTTGCGATTGGTTTCTACTTTGCCCGCAAAGAGCGCACCTCGACCGATTATTTTCTGGCCGGACGCGATATTGGCTGGTTCTTCATTGGCGCGTCCCTGTTCGTCTCCAATATCTCGACCGAGCACTTCATCGGGCTGTCGGGCACGGGCGCGTCGTCGGGACTGGCCGTCGGCCACTTCGAATGGCTGGCCTGTCTGATTCTGCTGATTCTGGGCTGGGTGTTCGTTCCCTTCTATTTGCGCTCGAATGTTTTCACGATGCCGGAATTTCTGGAGCGGCGCTTCAACCGGCAGTGCGCGGTCTACCTGGCTGCGATCTCGATCATCGCCTACATCTTTACCAAGATTTCGGTGCAACTGTACGCCGCCAGCGTCGTGTTGGAGCGTGTCGCCGGCTGGTCGCTGTGGAAGACGGCCGTGGTGTTGGTGATCGCCACCGGCATCTACACAATTGCGGGCGGACTGGCGGCAGTCATCTACACCGATACGGTCCAGACCCTCATTCTGATCACCGGGGCGGTTGCGCTCACGTTGATCGGCCTGCACCGTGTCGGCGGACTGGAACACTTGCGGACCATGGTTCCGGCAAGCTACTTCCACATGATCAAGCCGGCGTCGGATCCCTCGTTTCCATGGACGGGGATTTTCTTCGGCGCGCCCATTCTCGGCATCTGGTATTGGTGTACCGACCAGGTGATCGTGCAGCGCGTTCTTTCCGCCCGCGATGAGGGGCACGCCAAGGCGGGCACGATTTTCGCGGGTTTCCTGAAGATCCTGCCGGTGTTCATGCTGGTGCTGCCGGGCATCATCGCTTTCGCGCTGTTTCCGGACCAGGTGAAAAAGCCGGATTTCGCCTATCCGACGCTGGTGCTGAACCTGCTGCCGGTCGGACTGGTGGGCTTGGTCATGGCCGCGCTGCTGGCCGCAGTCATGGGCGCGATGAGTTCGGTATTCAATTCGGCGTCCACGCTGGTCACGCTCGATTTCTACAAAAAGCTGCGCCCCGAGGCTTCCGAAAAACAGCTGGTGACCTTCGGGCGGGTGGCCACGGGCGCGATGGTGCTGTTGGGACTGTTGTGGGTGCCGTTCATCCATTTGATCAGCAGCCAGCTCTACATTTATCTGCAGAGCGTGCAGGCCTACATCAGTCCTCCGATCGCGTCTTGCTTTGTGCTGGGAATTCTGTGGCCGCGGCTGAACGGTTCCGGCGCGATCTCGTCGCTGCTGACCGGATTCGTGCTCGGCGCGGTCCGCTTCGTGGCGGAACTGGCGGCGGCTCAGGGAGTACAACTCAGCGGGCTGCTGGCATGGCTGGTGAAGATGAACTTCCTGCACTACGCCATCTTCATGTTCGTGATTTGCTCGCTGGTGCTGGTGGCGGTCAGCCTGATGACGCCGGCCCCCGAGCGCCGCAAGCTGGCCGGCCTGACGTTTGCGACCGTGGACGACAAGATGGATACGGTCCTGGTGTCAGGAGTGGCGCGCAAACCCGCGAAAGAAACGCCCACCGAGCACATGATCAACGTAGTGTTCAGCGTGGCATTGCTGGCGACAGTGGTCGGGTTGTGGGTCTACTTCCGGTGAGCCAAAAACGCCCGCGTAGGGACGGCCGCCCTCGGCCGTCCACCCCGGTCCACGTAGGGACAGCCGCCCTCGGCTGTCCAGCCGGGCAAAGCCCGGCGGCAAGTTCGCCATGCGATCCAGCCGCGGTTGCCTTCCCCGTTCTCACAGGACTAGTATTTGACCGTTGATATCAACCAGTGGGGACTTTTCTCTAACCTCAAGCTCGCAGTAAGGAGGATCTATGGGCATCGCAGTCTCTCCGATTCAAATTGACGCGCGGGTGACTGAGTTCATCGACAAGCCGCGCAAGATGCTGATTGACGGCAAGTGGGTCAACGCCGCGTCGGGCAAGACTTTTCCTACCTACAATCCGGCGACCGGTGAGGTGCTGGCGCAGGTTGCCGAAGGCGACCGGGCGGATATTGACGCCGCGGTGAAGGCGGCGCGCAAGGCCTTTGACAGCGGTCCATGGTCGCGCATGACATCTTCGGAGCGCGGGAAGCTGGTCTGGAAGCTGGCCGACCTGCTGGAAGAGCATCTGGAAGAGTTCGCAACTCTGGAGACGCTCGACAACGGCAAGCCCCTGGCGGTCGCGCGCGCCGCCGATGTGCCCCTGGCCGTCGATATGTTCCGTTACATGGCAGGCTGGGCCACCAAGCTGGAAGGAACGACCATCCCGATTTCGGTGCCCTACACGCCGGGTGCTCAGTACCTCGCCTACACGCTGCGGGAGCCGGTGGGCGTGGTGGGACAAATTATCCCCTGGAACTTTCCCTTGCTGATGGCGGCGTGGAAACTCGCGCCGGCGCTGGCGTCGGGATGTACAGTCGTGCTGAAACCGGCGGAGCAGACGCCGCTTTCGGCGCTAAGACTCGGCGAGTTGATTGTGGAGGCTGGGTTCCCGGATGGCGTGGTCAACATCGTCCCCGGCTACGGCGAGACCGCGGGTGCGGCTCTGGCGGCACACGAGGCCGTGGACAAGATCGCGTTCACCGGGTCCACGGAAGTCGGCAGGCTGATTGTGCATGCGGCGGCGGGGAATCTGAAGAAAGTTTCCCTCGAGCTGGGCGGCAAGTCTCCCAACGTGGTGTTCAAGGACTCCGACCTGGACACGGCGATCGCCGGCTCGGCGAGCGCCATCTTCTTCAATCACGGACAGTGCTGCTGTGCCGGATCGCGGCTTTACGTGGAGCGGCCGGTGTTTGACCAGGTAGTAGAAGGAGTGGCGGCGAAGGCCAGGAAGATCAAGGTGGGATCCGGTCTGGAGCCGGGCACGTCGATGGGCCCGCTGGTTTCCGAAGAGCAATTGCAGCGCGTGTGCAACTACCTGGAGATCGGCATGGCGGAAGGCGCCAAAGCGATCTCGGGCGGGAAAAAGC
>JAIQFZ010000189.1 GCA_020073015.1 Terriglobia bacterium
GGATGTGCTGTGCCACTTTTCCTTGGGGGTTGCGGACGAGATCAGAAACGATGTTGGTATCGAGAAGGTAGCGCATCAGAGATCGACCGGATCAGGGGGCAAGTCCCGAATGGGCGGAAAATCCTCGTGCAGCGGCGCGAGCGTCGCCAACACTGCTAGCAAGGATTTGGGTGGAGCGGGCTCGATGATAAGCCGGTCGCCCTCCTTTCGCATGATCGCCTCCTCGCCCGAAAACTCGAACTCACGGGGGATCCGCACCGCCTGATTACGACCATTCTTAAAGACTTTGACGTGGCGTTCTGGGCTCATAGCGACCTCCTTTAGCATATGCCAAGCATATGCTAAACCGGTTCATGTGTCCACCTTTATAGACGGTGTAGTTGTAACATATTGATATGACTAGTCTTAAATTAGGACAGAACGCTGACCATTCCGAATCAACCTCTGGCGTGACCACTATCTGGCCGGTGCTGCTGCCGCTTCTCGGCGAATGTCTCCGCAGTAATCCCGTCATGCTCGAGGGGAGCCCCAAACTTCTTAAGCGCTCCGACTACCCGCAGGGAATTTTGCGGCGAATTGTGGACCCACACGTCGAGATCTTTCGTGTAACGCGGCTCGCCGTACTTCATGACTGCGAAGCCGCCGACGATCAAATAGTCAACCTCAAATTCGTTTAAGAGTTGTAGCGGTAGTGTGGGCTTTCTGCCATGGCTGATTTCCTAAGCTAGCTCCACCATCTCCCATGCGGCAGCAAAGATGGCTTCATCGCCCTGCTCCTGCCAGAACGCGATGTCGAACGAGCGATCAGGGAAGCTGCCCTCCACCAGTCGTGTCTTCCAAACGGAGTTTCGAGGAATGATAATGTTCTCCCCTTTGAATCGGTCGCTCTTACGCTGGTTCCACGTCATCAAGGGAATTTCCTGGTCCGACTGACGAAGAATGGGAGTAGCGATTCGCCTGCAACTATTCGGTTTCCACACGCACGTCGCCAAACTTTCGAAAGTCCTGATCAAAGGTCGAGACTGGAACGTTCTTAGCCACCGCGGTGGCGGCGATCAGACAGTCGACAAAGTGAGCCTTCGTTCCCTTATAGCGGCTCAGAGCGTCCAGGTGGACCGTTACCTCACCGATCTCGACGCCAGGACTGGAGATCAAGCCTCCGAGTGCGGAGGCGATAGCCGCGCGTGGGTGCCCGTAGAAAGACTCAAGCACAAACACACACTCTGCCAGAACGACAGGCAATACTACGATGACCACGTCGCCCCGATCGCAGGCATCGAACAGCTTGCCGGCCGCTCGTGCATGTTTGTCGTGGTCTTGTACCAGATAGCGGACAATCACATTAGTGTCGACAAGTCTTTGCTTGCTCACCGGGTACCCTCATGACGCGCTGCCTCGGCCGCGGCCTCGCGAATTTCAGCGAAAGACATCCCCTTTCCCTTGTTGCTGGCGAGCGCGCCCTTGAGCGACCGAATGCCGGGATGCACACGAATGGTAGCTCGGTCTCCCTCCACTTCGTATTCCAACTTGTCGCCCGGTTTAATTCGCAAGGCCTTTCGAATTTTCTCGGGAATGGTCGTTTGTCCCTTACTCGTCACTGTAGAATGTAGCATCGTCATGTCCTTACCTTCCATGAGGTCCTTACTAGTATACTACCCCTTACTTGTTCCGGCTGGCAAGGCCAGACCGGAATGGGGAGCCTTCCATCCTTATCCCGCTGAGGCAAAGGCTTTACCAGCACGGGCGTTGGTTTCAAAGGTTCTTTGAGAGCCGGCCTCTGTTGCGGAACCATTGCCAATGCTTGGGATCAACACGTAATGCCTGAACGCTAGATAACGAGGACAGACTGACGAATCCTCCGTGACAGGAGATCGTCCCGTAGCGAAATAATCGCGCAAGCAGGGCCAGTGCGTGATTGGCCAACGTCGGATTGACGAACGGTTCCTGCCGTTCGAGGGCTTCCGCTGCGCTACAACTGGGCAGGCCATCTCCGTCGAGGTCACCCTGGATGACTTCAGGGAAGAGATCTGAGACTGTTCGTAACCGGAGCCTGTGCCTGCGGTTCCTGCGATTCAGCGGTTCTCCCAGCACAAATTGACCGCTGTCGGAGTTGTTGCCCAAATCCAGCCAGTAGTCGACTTCACTCCAATCCTCTGCGCACTCTGCGATGGCCGCGCGCGCTTTCCGAGTGTCGACACAGCCGATTACGATGTCCACGCCGTCCAGGCGCCGTTTCATGTCAAGCCGTTCCGGAATTCCCTTCCAGTCGAGACCCCAGAAAAGATTTAGACGGTTGGCGAGGACGACAGATTTGTAGAGACCGATTTCAGATCGGCTGAAGGGCTGGCGCACGCAATTCGCCGGGGAGATGACGTCCGGATCCAGCAAAGTGACGTGGATTCCTTCGGGATGTCCGTATGCCAGCAAGGCCTGATGCAAGTACGGTAATCCGGCGGCAATGGCACTTCCATTACCACCGCATCCGACGACCAGCACGCGTACCTTATGCTTCAGCAGTTCAGGATGAATATGGTGTGTTTCCATGGCTTCATCCTTCACCTCTTCTCTCAACGAATTCCTGAAGGGTTTGCTTGCTGTCGGCCAGAAACTTCACAGGGAAGTTCTGCTTCCGCCCGGCCAGGCTTGACCACAAGCCAAGAAAGCCGCCGGGATGAGTCGTCAACCGGACGGCGCCACTGGGATGCGTAAATTCGCTGGCAAAATAGGCGCTCTCCCAGCCCGACAGGGAGCCGACACTCACCTCCTCTGGAACTCGCATACTGCCCAGACAAACTCGGCCGTGCGCATCGGTGTTCCAGTAGGGAGTGTTTTTCAGGCGCGTATCGGCTGTTGGCCGGCAGTCTTCTACGAGCGCACGCACGAACAGCTCCCGCCCGTGAATCATGAAGATCAAGGCGGGGTGGGGATACATCTTGCCGTTCAGCTTTGTCGCTTCGGCATTCCCAGCGCCGAAAAACACCAGCCGAGGTTGTGCGCGGCTCCACCAAGCAATCAACTCCGGCGTTCTTGCTAGCACATGTTCCGGCAAGACTTCCGCCGCCGTGCTTGCGCCTAACCCCTTGGCGAGTGTTTGAAGAAAGCCCGTTGTAACGGACTGGCCTGCGCACAAGTACGGCGCCTCATCTGGCCGACTCATCACCTCATGCAATGTGGCAAAGGCCCTGCTCCCTTCTTGGTACAAGAGCACGGCTTGCTTCAGACTAAAAACGCGGTTGTCGCCAATCCGCACATGCGCATCCATGGCTATCCCTCACGAGCGATCACACCGTCTTCGTTGCTGGGCATTACGTCAATCAGCCGGCTGGCGGCGGCCAGCGTATCGCACACGACCCCCAGGGTTCGGAAGCCTTGCCGCACGCTGGTCGGATCGGAAAGCTTGAGGGGAATGATGAGGTTAGGTTGAGGCGTTACTTCCATTGCCGTTTGGGCCTCATCGTCAAAACATCCCACCACCGCATCGCCTGCTGAGAATGCCGCGAGCAGACATGGCAGTGGTGGATTGCTGTCCATCAACTGCTCTCCCATGTCCTCAGTGAATTCCGGCCGTTTGGCCTGGTGCGAGATCCTACAAAGCTCCAGCAAACCACTGACGAGACCCCTGACTTCCCCGCTCCGTATGCTGCGGCTCAACTTCTTTAGCCCCCGGAGACTTAGAGGGCGCTCTTTCAGACATTTTGGGGTGCATCCCTCAATGTCCGGAACTTCGTACTGCTCCGGATTCTCTTCGCCTTCGTACCATTCGCGCAGCATGTCTACTCGCTCTTCGGCGTCGTGGTGGTCGTAAACACGCACCCACCGGTTGAGTGATCCCGCAAAGTGCCTAAAGAAAGTCGCGGGCAGGCGCGGGTGTACCTTCTCCAGCAATTCAAGGACTGGGTTCAGGAGCACGAAGGCCGCGCTATCTGGATCGACAATCAGATAGAGCATTCCCGCTGGCCCCCGCTCATCTGAGTAGTCAACCAGTCGGTCGCTGAGTGTGAGATCCAGATCGAAACGGCGCTGAATTGACGCTCCGCCATGGCCGCCAATCCATCGCCGCAGAGTCACTAAGAGGTACTTGGTCGCATCTCTTCCGCTCTCCTGCCAGTCCTCCACGGCCGCGATATCGGATTGAACTAGGATCTCAGCTAACGCGATCACCTCGCGGTCATCTGCTGAGAAACGCTGTTCAGTCGGAACCTTCTCCAAGGTGGGCAATATGAGTTCACATGGCGGGGCCATCAACTGACCGGCGGCAGGGAGCCTCCAGGTGGCGCAAGGCGTTTCCCGGCGTGCCAGCGGGAGCATTGCTCGACCGCCTTCGCCAAGAGCGCTGAGGACATTGGCAGTTCCTGACATACGAGGAATCTCCCGAGTACGGTTTCGTGCCGCGATTCCCGCTCCTGCGTCAACAAGCGCAGTTCCTGCAGAACCGCTCCATTTCCGTTCTTCTTCGCGCAACTTTTGGGCTCGATTGTTGTAGATTGTCGCCCCCGGTGTGTGCGCCAGGCAGCAGCGGATTTTTGTGATCTGGGGCGGGTAAACCTCAATCTAGCCATGTCGGCCACTATTTCCACAGGTTCCGTAATTTGAACTTTTTGAGAGCTGGGCAGCCTGCAATCTGTCGGCTACAATTCCCCCGGAGAATTTCTATGATGACGGACCCAGCCTCCGATATCAAACGTGAAGTTTTGCAGTTGGTTGAACTTCAAATCGAAACGCTGAGACGGGACGGGCACTTGACAGATTCCGATTTAGAGCAGTACCGCGCGCGTTCCGGCGAAATCTCTCGTCTCTATCAAGAACTCGATCGAATTGGAAGAACGCGCTTCGATTTGCGATCTGCCAGGGCGTCGTAGGTTCACCCTGGTTCGAGGGGGACAGGCCGTCGCCCCCAGGCGTGAATGCTTCCGCTGGGGCGACGGCCTGTTGTGTCACGCCCGTCTTGCACCGATGTCGTTTATCCCACAAAGCGCGCTCCCGAACTTTCTATCGCGATGAGGCGAATTCTTCTTTCCTGGAGTAGCGGCAAAGATAGTGCGTGGAGTTTACATGTTCTCCGTCAGCGCGGGGAGTATGAGGTCGCCGGACTGCTGACGACGTTCAACGAAGCCGCCGGCCGCGTTGCGATGCACGCCGTCCGTCGCGAACTTGTCGAGCGGCAAGCCGTGGCAGCCGGGCTGCCACTTTGGAATGTCCCTTTGCCTTGGCCCTGTTCCAACGAGCAGTACGAGTCGCTTATGGCTGAAACGTGTGCCAAAGCAGTCGCGGCTGGAATCGAAGGGATCGCATTTGGCGACCTGTTTCTCGAGGATGTGCGCGCGTACCGTGAGAAACAAATGAGAAACACGGGCCTGCAGCCGATATTTCCGTTGTGGGGACAGGCAACTCGGGACCTGGCAAAGGTGATGATCGCCTCTGGAATGCGGGCGAAGCTGACCTGTGTTGACACGGACAAACTCGACGCTTCGTTTGCCGGGCGCGAGTTTGATGAGAACCTGCTGGCCGCTCTCCCCGATGGAGTGGATCCATGCGGTGAGAACGGGGAGTTTCACTCATTTGTATATGCAGGGCCAATGCTGAGCGTCGACATTCCTGTTTCGGTCGGCGTGAGCGTCGTACGCGATCAATTTGTGTTCG
>JAIQFZ010000048.1 GCA_020073015.1 Terriglobia bacterium
GTGAATGACGATGCGCAGATCCATAAGAGTGGAGACGCGTACTGGGTCACCTCGACTGTGGCCTACGAGATGACGCAGAAGTCCGGCAAGGTCGAGATGGGGAAGTTTCGCTGGACCGCGGTCTTTGAGAAGCAGGACGGCAAGTGGCTGATCGTGCATGAGCACGTGTCGGAGCCACTGCCGTAGGGGCGACCTGGCTCCGTTGACATCCTTAATTCCCCAGGTGGGGGCGGGACGCCCCCACGACAGCCGCCGGGGGCGGCGGCGCTACTTTGCACTCCTAGTGGTAGGCCTTCCAGAAGAAATACAGCGTCATTCCCGTTCCTACGGCGATGACGAAGGCACGGATCCATGCAGGTGGGAGTTTCTGGGCATAGTGGGCGCCGAAATATCCGCCCAAGAGTGCTCCGACGATCACCACGATGCCCTGCTTCCATGCGACGGCCCCAGCCAACACGAAGGTGACGACCGCGACGCCGTTGATGATTCCGCCGAGCACGACTTTCAGAGCATTCATGGCGTGGATATCGGTCATGCCGATGGCGGCGAGCATCGCGAGGTTCAGGATGCCGACCCCGCCCCCGAAGTAGCCACCGTACACGGCGACGATCAACTCGAACACAACGGCGACGGTAAGAGCGGAAGTCGAGGTGTCATGGGCAACGCCGCTTTTCGACCCGCGCGACAAGCGGCTGCCGAAGATGAACAGGAGCGTGGCGCCCAGCATCAGCCAGGGGAGCACGCGCAGGAAAGTTTGGGCGGGCGTGTGCAGTAAAAGGTAGGCGCCGGCGATCCCGCCGATCAGGCTGGTCACCGTGAGCGGAATCATGACGCGGCGCGAAATGTCGAGGTGTTTGCGGTAGGCGCGGGAGCTGGCTGTGGTTCCGACCCAGAGGGCAACGGTATTGGTGGCGTTGGCCGCGATGGGAGCGACTCCGCTGAACAGGAGCGCAGGGAAGACAATGAAGCTGCCCCCGCCGGCGACGGCGTTGAGCGCGCCGCCGAGAGCGCCGGCGACGAAGAGGAAGAGGATGGTGTGGAATGCCAAATATCAGGTTTACCACATCGGTATGGCGGGCGTGGAGTTCGCTCTCCAATCATATAGAGAGGGCTGGTGGTCACGAATGAGACAGGGTTCTCGTGAGCCACCAACCCGTCGTGAGTGGCGGGAATGCAGGGACGGCGTCTCCTACTTGAAGCGTGCCATCCAGCTTCCCTGATTGTAGTTAATGTCCATCCAGGTGCCGACGATGGTGGACCCGTCGGCCGAAATGGTGAGGGCGGTGGTCAGATACACATTTTTTGGAATCTTGATTCCGGCCGCTGCCAGCGTATCTTGCAGGGACGCCATCGGGCTGCCGGGGTTCTGGGCGTTCCAGATGAAGGGCACGATTCCTCCCCCGAAGGGATCGCCGCTCCAGCCAACCACCACGCCCTGATCAGAGACAGCATTGGCTACGCTCTGGTCCGTATCGTTGCCGGAAACCGTTCCGAGCGAGACCAGACCCGCTGCGTCGGTGTAGTAGAAGGCACGGGGGTATCCTGACGCATCGACGGCCTGGCCGACGATTTTCGATCCGTCGGAACTGACCGCGGTCGCTTCGCCGGGAGTCTGGTTGCCGGCGAACAGTTCCTTTTTCTTGCCGGGCAACCACCGCACCGCGCGCCTTTCGCCGGTCGTCGGATTTTCGTAGAAACCGACGATGGTGGAGGAATCAGCAGAGATGGCGCTGGCGCGACTGCTGGCCCCGGGAGGATGGCCCAGCCCAACCACACCATCCCACGCGCTCCAGCGAAACGCCTGGGCGCCGGGACAATACCATGCCAACCCGACCGCCATCGAGCCATCGGCGTTGAGGCTCCAACCGCTGCCCCAATTGCCATCCATCACGCATGCCTGCTTAGGATGGCCGAGACTGACCCAGCCGGTTGATTGCTTCCAGATCCCCGGATTGGTATTTCCGTCCGGGCCCAAGATGGAGGTGATGATGGCGGATCCATCCGCCGAGATGCCGATGGAGGTGTTAAAGGGGTCGCTGGGCCCGAGGTCCACGAATCCCGTCTTGGGGGTCCAACGGTAGATCTCACCGGCGAGATTCGCGGCCATCACTTTGCCGTTGCGAGACAAGGCGTAGTTAAACCAGGGGGCGGGCGGCGTCTTCAAAAGCCGGAAGGTTACCGACTGCGCCACGGCGGAGGTAGAAAGGCATACAAGCACGAGGACTGCGATGGTTAGGAACGACCACTTCTTCATTTTCACTCTCTCTTAGCGGACCTCAAATTGTTCGTTACGATCAGCGGCGCGGTGCTTTGCACTACACTTGAACCATCCCGCAAGCGGACGCATCGCCAGACCGTTTGGCGGCGAAAGAGCCATATCCAGCATGTCAGGAATGGAGCTTAGCGGTGCGCTTTCGCGATCACGTTTGGCGGCCGTACAGCGGGGAGGGCCGATCGGGTATAACGTATACATCGTTACGTTAACCGTGTCAACGATATAAATTTGGACTGACTGGAGAATAAAAATTGCCCCGGCGACCAGATCCCGAGTTGGAAACACGCGTCCTCAAGGCGGCCCAGAAATTGTGGGCCAAGGGTGGAGAACGCAGCCTGACCATGCGCGCGGTGGCTCGGGCCGCCGGGACGAATACGCCGGCGGTCTATCGTCGCTTCAAGAACCGGCGTGATCTGTTGCGCGCCCTATTGCAGAAGACTCAAGCCGAGGTTTCGGTACTACTGCAGGGGTGCAATTCGCTGCAGGAAATCTGTCATTGCATTTTCGACTACGCGTTGAGCCATCCGCGCGAGTACGAACTGCTCGCGTCCAAGATAGTGGTCACCAGTCATCTCCCACGACACAACTTCGGGTACATCGTGAAGAAAGCGGCAGAGTGGCTGGGCGGGTCGGAGGAGGAGCGCCGGCCGCTGGTGATCGCGCTGTGGTCCCTGATCCATGGAAGCGCCATGCTTCTGATCGCAGAGGTCCTTCCCGAACATGCAACCACGGTGCGCGCCGCGTTTACGGCTGCGGTTGAGGAACTGGTGCGCAATCGCCGCCGGTTCGCAAAGTTGCGGTGAGGCTGCCCGGCCTCTTCCGTCAGAGAAGTCGAATCGAGCCGCCCGACGTTGCCATCGACTATAATCACGCGCACGGATGGCTCTCACCTCTGGCACAAAACTTGGTCCCTATGAAATCCAATCGCCGCTCGGCGCTGGCGGTATGGGTGAGGTGTACCGCGCGCGCGACACTCGCCTGGATCGCACTGTCGCGGTCAAGATCCTGCCAGCGCATCTTTCTGACAGTCCCGAGGCCCGGCAGCGTTTCGAGCGGGAAGCGCGCGCCATTTCTTCCCTGAATCATCCGCACATTTGCGTGCTGCACGACGTGGGTAGCCAGGATGGAACCTCCTACCTGGTGATGGAGTATCTGCAGGGCGAGAGTCTGGAAGCGCGGCTGCAGAAGGGCCCATTGCCGTTAAAGCAGGCGCTGGAATGTGGCATGCAGATCTGTGATGCGCTGGAGAAAGCCCACCGCGCGGGCATCGTGCACCGCGACCTCAAGCCTGGAAACATCATGCTCACTGCATCGGGCGCGAAGTTGCTGGATTTTGGCTTGGCGAAACCGTCTGCGGGGATGTTCGGCAGTCAGGCGGGGAGCGGCCAAGGGACCCTGACTCCGTCCACGCCGACCATGAACCTGTCGGCACTCGGCACGCCAGCGGGGACGCTCACACAGCAGGGCACGATTGTGGGTACATTTCAGTTCATGGCGCCCGAAGTTCTGCAAGGGCAGGAAGCGGACGCACGCAGCGACATTTTCAGCTTCGGTTGCGTGCTCCACGAGATGATCACGGGCAAGCGGGCGTTTGAGGGCAAGAGCCAGATTTCGGTCGCGTCGGCCATCCTGGAGAAAGAGCCGGAGCCGATCTCGAAAATTCAGCCGATGGCTCCGGCCGCGCTCGACCACGTGGTCCACGATTGTCTGGCGAAGGATCCGGAAGCGCGCTGGCAGAATGCCGCTGACATTGCGCGAGAATTGCGTTGGATCGCGAGCGGCGGCTCCGGCACCGACACAGCGCAGCCCGTCCGAGTTCGCGGTCAGGGGCGCGAGCGTTGGTTGTGGGCGGTGGTGGTGGCGGGGCTGCTGGCGGTTCTGGTGTGGTCGAACTTGCGGGAGCGCGTGCCGGCGCCAACGTTGCGATCGTATTTGCCCCCGCCCGCGGAGACGGGCTTTGACTTTACCGGCGACTTTTCCGGCCCACCTGCGCTTTCGCCGGACGGTACGGCGGTGGCGTTCTGCGCCCGTGGCCCGAAAGGGCAAGACACGATCTGGGTACATTCCTTCAGCGACCTGGCGGCCAAGAAGCTCGAGGGCACTGAGGGCGCTTCGTTTCCTTTCTGGTCCGCAGACGCGAAATTCCTGGGTTTCTTTGCGGATGGTCACCTGAAGAAAGTTTCGGCATCGGGCGGGCCGGTAACCGTGCTGGCGGACGCGCCCAATGCCAGAGGGGGGTCCTGGAACCAGGACAACGTCATCATCTATGAACCTGATTACCGGGATTCGTTGTGGCGAATCAGCGCTGCAGGGGGAACCCCAGCGCGCCTGACCAAGTTTGAAACGGGCAAGCACACGACGCACCGCTGGCCGAGGTTCCTGCCCGACGGCAAACATTTCCTGTTCTTCGCGACCAATCACTCGGGTAATTCGGAGCAGGGAATCTATTTCGGGTCGCTGGAGGATGGTGCTTTCAAACGGGTGATCGACGCGGACTCTCAACCCGAATATGCCTCCGGTTATCTGCTCTACCACCTCCAGTCGCAATTGCTGGCACAAAAATTCGATCCTGCGACCGGCGCGGTTTCTGGCGATCCGGTAACGGTGGCTAGTTTTGCGGAATACGATGCGGGAACCTGGCACACCACCTTCACCGCGAGCCAGAATGGCCTCTTGGTCTACGAACCAGGTTCGAAAACGCTGGGGACCGATCTTCTATGGCTCGACCGCAGCGGAAGGACGCTAAGTAAGATCGGGGAGCGGGCGTTTTACAAGGGCAGCGGGCGGCTTTCTCCGGACGGCAAGCGGCTGGCGCTAGCGATGGGAGATCCGCAGGCCGATATCTGGGTGTTCGACCTAGCGCGAGGATCGCGTACCCGCCTCACCTTCGGCGGCGCGACGCACCTGATGCCGTCCTGGTCGGCGGACGGACAGCGGGTGATTTATGTGCGGCAGAGCGGTGCAACGGTGATGGAGGGGACGTCGCTGCGTGCGCGACTAGCTAACGGTGGCGGACAAGAGGAAGTCCTGATGGATCAGGTTCCTTCCGGGACAGCCGCAACCTTGCTTGCGCCACAGTGGTCGCCGGACGGCCGCTACATCGTCCACCTGGAGCAGAGCGGTCCGACCGGCGCCGGCGTGTGGGCGCTACCCGTCTCTGGAGAAGCGACGACCGGTGAAAAGAAGCTGTTCCCCATCGTTCAGTCACCTTCTCCGCAAGCGAGAGTCATTCAATTCCGTCTCTCCCCCGATGGCCGCTGGCTGGCCTACAGTTCGACCGAGTCGGGGCGGGAAGAGGTTTATGTTACCCATTTCCCGAGCGGCGCCGGCAAGTGGCAGGTTTCGCAGACGGGAGGCACGTTCCCGGTTTGGCGCGAAGACAGCAAGGAAATCTATTTTATCGGGACCGACGGTTCCATCCATGCTGCCGGTGTGAACGCGAAGAGCGAGGAGTTTGAATTGGACCTCGTGCGCACGCTGTTCCAAGTCAGCTATATCGGTCCGCTCGGAAATCCCTACGACGTTTCCCCGGACGGCCAGCGCTTTGTTTTCACCACCCTCCCGGAAAGCGCTCCCACGCCGCTCGTTCTCGTCACGAACTGGACGGCCGACCTCAAGAAATAGGCTCGGCGACGAAAGTGGTCGTCTTGTCAATGATTTATCAAAACTGTGGCGCCGTGACATAGGTCATACCCTTCCTGGAATAAGCCTTTTACGCTGAACTTGCGAGGATGGCTTCATGGCAACGCAAGTTCGTGGCGAGATCGTTTCTGAAATTCCTCCTCATCTGTTTCCTCCGCCGGCCGAGGTGCGGCCGAAACCCTCGGCCAAGGCAAAGAAGAAACTCATCCGGCGCACCGATCACGATTACTCGCAGATTACGCGCCGCACCTTTCAGGGCGCGTTTCTGCTGCTGAATGTCTGGATCGGTGGCATCTTCTATTTCTGGGTTCGTCAGTATGAGCCAGGCGGCGCACCGACCTCCTGGCAACGCCCGGCTGGCGTCGAGGGGTGGCTGCCCATCGCCGGACTGATGAACTTGAAATATTTCGTGTTAACGCACCGCGTGCCCGCGCTGCATCCGGCGGGGATGTTCCTGCTGATTTCGTTTCTCGCGATGTCGTTCCTGTTTCGCAAGGCGTTTTGCAGCTGGCTGTGCCCGGTGGGAACGATTTCCGAATATCTGTGGCGCGCGGGACAGATGCTCTTCCGGCGCAACTTCCACTTGCCGCACTGGCTTGATGTGGGGCTGCGCGGGCTAAAGTATCTGCTGCTTGGCTTCTTTGTGTGGGCCGTGAGTTCGATGGCGGTGGACGAACTGGCCGCCTTCATGAACAGTCCATACGGCGTGATTGCCGACGTGAAGATGCTGAATTTCTTCCGCCACCTGGGCGAAACGGGCGCGATCGTACTCGGTGTGCTGGTCGTCGCGTCATTGTTCATTCAGAATTTCTGGTGCCGCTATCTGTGTCCGTATGGAGCGCTGCTGGGGATCACGTCGCTGGTGAGCCCGGCGCGCATCCGGCGGAATGTGGAGACGTGCATCGATTGCGCGAAGTGCGCCAAGGTTTGCCCGTCGGCGCTACCGGTGGACAAGTTGGTGGCGATCAAATCGGCGGAATGCACCGGGTGCCTGGAGTGCGTGGCCGTGTGTCCAGCGAAAGACACGCTCAGCCTGTCGTTGCCGAAGATTCCTGGGTTGGTTTCGCAGGCCCCGAGGGTGCCGGTGTGGGCGATGGCGGCAGGGATTGCCGTGCTGTTCTTTGGGATCGTGGGATTCGCCAAGACTTCAGGCTACTGGGATTCGCATGTGCCGCATGCGATCTATCAGCAGCTGCTGCCGCACGCGGATGAGGCTCGCCATCCCATGCCGGGGGAGAACTAGCAATTATGTGTAGCGCGGACACTCCTGTCCGCGCTGAGGGCGTATTTGCTGCCAGCATTCGGACAGGAGTGTCCGCGCCACACAAGCGTCGGGAGCCGCTCTTTGCGTGCTAGAATCGAGGCAGGCGCTTCTCGAACCGATGCTTTCTGACATCGAAAAACTATTCGAACTCCAGGCGGCGGATAAGGAAATCCGCAAACTGCACGAGGAGGTTGCTGCCCTTCCCAAACGGGTGGCGGCGATCGAAGAGAAGCTGGCTGGAACCAAGGCCCGTCTGGATAAAACCCGGGCCGCTGCCAAGGCCGACGAAGCCAACCGCAAGAAGTTCGAAATTGCCATCCAGGACCTGCAGGGCAAAATCTCCAAATACCGCGACCAGTCGCTCGACGTCAAGACCAACGACCAGTACAAGGCGCTGCTGCACGAGATCCAGTTCGCCGAGCAGGAGATCCGCATCAACGAAGACCGGATTCTTGAAGTCATGGTCAACGTCGAAGTGCGCGAGAAAGATGTGACGGCGGCCGAAGCCGAGCTGAAGGCGGAGACGGCCGAGATCGAGAAAGAGAAAGAAGAAGCGCGCAAGGTCACGGCGGAAGACCAGAAGAAGCTGGCGGAGTGGAATGCCAAGCGGGACGGGCTGCGCCGCGGAATTCCAGAGGACCTGCTGCGGCACTATGAGCGCGTCATGAAGTTTCGCGGCAGCGGGCTGGCGGAAGCGCGCGATCAGAAATGCATGGGCTGCCAGGTCATGCTGCGTCCGCAGACCTACAACGAGGTGCGGATCGCCGAGAAGGTCATCGTTTGTGAGTCGTGCCAGAGGATTCTATATTTCGATCCGGCTAACGAAGTGAAGGTCGAGCAGCAGGTGGCGGAGGCGACGCACGCGAGAAGGCGTCCACGTCCCAAGGCCGATGCGGCGCAGGCCTGGTTTTACCGTCCGGACTACGGCGAGGAAGGCGAAGTGCTGCTGGTCTTCACCAATGGTGGAGACTCCTCGACGCGGCGCGTCTACGAAATGCACACCGGACGGCAGATTGGCGATGTGCTGGGCCGTGAAGGCACCTACCGACTGGCCTTCCCGGAAGATCTGACCGATTCGGCCGTCCGCCTCAACGGGCATTGGGCCGAAGAAGAGATGGACGAGTGGGGTTCAGAAGTACCGTCCTATGCGCTCGACGTTCTCCATAACGATCTGCGTGCCGCGCAACGCGAGCACCACGCCCCGAAGCGCAAGGAACATGCCGCCACCCCGGCGGAACACACGGCCGCGAGCTAAGTATCCGCAGAAATTCGATTCAAGCCTGACGGGCTGCTGAAAAATATTCTGTGCGCAGCGCGTGGCGTCCTACTTCCGCGAAATCTGGGGTAAGATTGCCCGCGTGAGGTGAGTGATGGCTCGTGATCGAAGTGTCTCTTCCGCATCCCGCCGTTCGTTTCTTGGATTGTCTACCGCCGTTTCTGCCGCGATCATGCTGCGCGTTATGACCGAACCCATGCTGGCCAGAGCCGCGCGACACAAGCCGCGGGCGCTAGACGGCGTGTTGATCGATTCGAACGAAAATCCGCTCGGCCCATGTGCTGCGGCGCGTGAGGCGGCCATTTCGATCGTGCCGCAGGGCGGGCGGTACCTGGACGGGCTCACCGACGATCTGGTGAAACAACTCAGCCAGATGGAAGGCCTGAAGCCCGAGTATGTCCGCGTGTATCCGGGATCGAGCAATCCACTGCATCACGCGGTGTGCGCGTACTCGTCGCCGAACCGGAGCTACGTCACCGCCGACCCGGGCTACGAAGCAGGCATGTTCGCGGCGGGCGCGGTAAATGCGAAAGTCGTGAAGGTGCCGCTCGCCAAAAACTACGCGCACGATGTTCGCGCCATGATTACAGCTGGACCGGATGCAGGTGTGTTCTATATCTGCAATCCGAACAATCCCACCGGCACGGTTACCAGCCATTCCGATATCGAGTACCTGGTGGAGAACAAGCCAAAGGGATCGATCGTGCTGGTCGACGAGGCCTACATCCATTTTTCCGATGGGACTTCGGTAGTCGATCTGGTACGAGCCGACAAGGATGTGCTGGTGCTGCGCACGTTTTCGAAGCTCTTTGGCATGGCGGGCCTGCGCTGCGGGGCGATCTTCGGCCGTCCCGACCTGGTGGAGAAAGTTGAGAATTACGGTGGCTGGAACTTCATGCCGATCACCGCGCTGGTAGCGGCGTCGGCCAGCCTGAAAGACGCGCAGCTGGTGCCGGAGCGGAAACGGATCAACGCCAGCATCCGGAGCAGCGTGTTCGCATGGCTCGACCGCAACGGGTATTCGTATATTCCCTCGCAATCGAACTGTTTCATGCTCGACACCAAGCGTCCGGGCAAAGAAGTGATCGATGCCATGGCGAGCCAGAACGTGCACATTGGGCGCATCTGGCCGATCTGGCCAACCCATGTGCGGATTACCGTCGGCACGGCGCCGGAGATGGAGCAGTTTCAAGCGGCGCTGAAGAAAGTGATGACCGGCGCGGTGACGGCGAGCGTTGCACCGGTGCGCAGTGCCAGTAGACAGCGGATGGATGGTCTTTTGAAACGCGTATAGAGGTTCTGAAGAAGTCCATCAGCCGGATGTTGGGACGGGCACGACTTCACAGATTGCGGAAAAAAGTCGCTGTTGCGCTTGAGTTTGGGTGGCGCAGCGCTTCAGCGCTGCGATAACCGGCGCCTGTTTTCAATAGTAGGCTTCAGCCGCTGAAGTAAATGCAGGTCGCGAAAGGGTTTTTCCTTAAGCTGTTCAGTCGTGCCTCTGACCTGCCAATCTCCGCGCTTCAGCGCCTGAGGTAGGCTTCTTGCACCCTAGGCGAGCCTCTCTGCAGCATGTACACGCGTAGTGCCGTCGGCGGTTTAACATCAGTTCATGCCTAAAGCTACCGCCGACTCTTCCTCGCAGGCGGAGTCGTCCGTCAAAATTTCCCCTAAAGGCTCTGCCCGCCTGAAGGCTGGACATCCGTGGGTCTATCGCTCCGATGTGACCGCGGCGGATGACGTGCCTCCCGGCGCGCTGGTCCGCGTCACCGACCTGCGTGGCAAGTTCCTCGGGACCGCGCTCTACTCCAGCTCTTCGCAGATCGCGTCGCCGATACGGACGCCTACCGGGTCGTGTTCAGTGAGGCCGATTTCCTGCCAGGGCTGATCGTCGACCGTTACAACGATGTGCTCGGCGTTCAGATTCTCACCCAGGCGATGGATGCTGAGCCGGTCCGCGGAGCGGTGGTCGAGACGCTGGTCGAAGAATTCAAGCCAGCCGGGATCTTTGAGCGCGTCGATGCCCGCATCCGTGAGTTGGAGCAGTTGCCGGCGCGCGCTGCGGGCCTGATGTGGGGACAGAAGAGTTCAACTGTAGTCTCGATGAACGGCGTGCGATTTCTGCATGACGGGAAGGAAGGTCAGAAGACGGGTGCGTTTCTCGACCAGCGTGAAAACTATGCCGCCGCCGCACAGTACGCGCACGGGGAGGCGCTCGACGTCTTCTGCTACCAGGGTGGGTTCGCGCTGCACATGGCGCCGAAGTGCTCAAGCGTGACCGGGGTGGACAGTTCGCGTCCGGCGCTCGAAATGGCCGACAAGAACGCCGCGCTCAATGACCGCGAAGTCGAGTGGATCGAAGGCAATGCATTTGACCTGCTGAAGGACTACGCGTCTGCGGGACGGCAGTACGACACCATTGTTCTTGATCCTCCGGCGTTTGCTAAGACCAAGCGCGATCTGGAAAAGGCTTTCCGGGGGTACAAGGAACTCAACTTGCGTGCCCTGAAGATGCTGCGGCCAGGAGGGATTTTGGTCACTTGCTCGTGCTCGTTCCACGTGAGTCCGCCGGACTTTGTGGGAGTGGTGGCGGAGGCGGCCCGGGACGCTCACAAATCCCTTCGCCTGCTGGAAAGCCGGGGACAGGCGAAGGACCATCCAATCCTATTGGATGTGCCCGAGACAAGCTATCTGAAATGCCTGATCGCTACCATAACTAGTTGAAAATACATAAAATAGCTTACTTGACATTAACACACTCATATTTTATGCTCTCTAATGACTAACAACAGGCAGGAGAGCCATTGGGGCTCTCGCTGAATTTCCGAGTAGGAGGATTTGAGTTATGACTTTGCTTACCCGTTGGGATCCTTTCCGTGAGTTCGTCACCCTGCAGGACCGCATGAACCGTCTGGTCCGGGATTCGTTTGGAACCGAAGGCCGGGAAGAGGCCCTGCATTGAGAACAACACGCTGACCGTGCACGGCGAGCGCAAGTTCGAGAAGGAAGAGAAAGAAGAAAACTATCGCCGCGTGGAGCGTCAGTACGGCAGCTTCACCCGCACCTTCACGCTGCCGAACACCGTCGACCAGGAGAGCGTCCAGGCCGACTATGACAAGGGCGTGCTGAAGATCAAGCTGGCCAAGAAGGCCGAAGCGAAACCGAAGCAGATCAAGGTGAACGTCGGCAGCCAGAAGACCCTGGAAAGCAAAGGGCCCAGCAAAGCCGCGTAAGTCGGCATGAACCACGTAGGGGCGGACGCCCTCGTCCGCCCAGCCGAGCGAAGCTCGGCGGTGTCCGATGGAGGCACCATGAGTCAGTTAGTGGGTTGGCTTTCGTCCAACACGGCAGTTCTCAGCATCTTGGGAGCTGCCGTGGCTTTCATTTGGTCCACGGCTCAGCAGGTGGCTCAGCGTAAGCATGAGTCTCGGGAACGCGAATTCCAGGCCTTCCACAAGCTCGTCAAGGAACTGGTATCCTCCGACTCTGCGGATGGAGTGATGTGGATCGACAGACAGGCTGCCGTTGCCTTTGAGCTCCGCCACTTTCCGCGCTACTACGAGTTCACGCAACGTATGCTGCTGGCCTTGAAGGAAAAATGGAAGGCCGATCAATGGCCTCGATTGGTAGAGGAGATCGACCTCACCCTCAAGCACATTCAACAGAAAAAGTAATGGATCGAGGTGGACGGGGAGGCGGCAGATGTAAGCGCCTCCCGTTTTCTTTGAAGCATCATAAAAACCTGTCATCCTGAGCGCAGCGAAGGACCTCTGCATTTCTTTGCTGCCAGCCAATTGCATAGGTTCTTCGCTTCGCTCAGAATGACATTGGCAGTAGAGGAAGAAACGTATGCCCATCCGTTGGGACAAATTTACAGTCAAGGCGCAGGAAGCCGTCCAGCGCGCGAACGAACTTGCCTCCGAGCATGGCAATCCTGAACTCCTGCCCGTACACCTGCTCGCGGCCCTGGTCGAAGACCGCGAAGGCATCGTTCCCCCGGTGCTCGAAAAAATTGGCATCGGCCCGCAGGCAGTTCTGAACGATATTTACAAGGAAATCGAGAAGCTGCCCAAGGTCTCCGGTACCGCGGCCCAGGCAGTTATGTCGTCGGCCGTCAACCAGTTGCTGGAACGGTCTTTCAAGGAAGCGGATACCTTCAAAGACGAATACGTCTCGACCGAACATCTGCTGCTGGCAGTGACCGGCCTGAAGCGCGATCCGGCTCAGGCACTGCTGGCGCTCCATGGCGTTACGCACGATGCCATCCTGAAAGCGCTGACCGCGGTGCGCGGATCGCAGCGCATCACCGACCAGAATCCCGAGGCCAAGTACCAGGCGCTGGAGCGCTATGCCCGGGACCTGACCGAGCAGGCGCGGCGCGGCAAGCTTGATCCGGTGATCGGGCGCGATGAAGAAATCCGCCGCGTCGTACAGGTGCTGTCGCGGCGCACGAAAAATAATCCGGTGCTGATCGGCGAGCCGGGCGTCGGCAAGACCGCCATCGTCGAAGGCCTTGCCCAGCGCATCATTTCGGGTGACGTGCCTGAAGCTTTGAAGAACAAGCGGGTGGTCGCGCTCGACCTGGGCGCGATGCTGGCCGGCGCGAAGTATCGCGGTGAGTTCGAAGACCGGCTGAAGGCCGTGCTGAAGGAAATCGAAGACTCTTCCGGGCAGATCGTCCTGTTCATCGACGAACTGCACACGCTGGTGGGCGCGGGCGCGGCGGAGGGAGCAATTGACGCTTCGAACATGCTGAAGCCGGCCCTGGCACGTGGCGAGCTGCGCGCCATCGGCGCGACCACGCTGAACGAATACCGCAAGCACATCGAGAAAGACGCGGCGCTCGAACGCCGTTTCCAGATTGTCTTTGTGGGCGAGCCGAATGTCGAAGATACGATTGCGATTCTGCGCGGGCTGAAAGAGAAGTACGAAGTGCACCACGGCGTGCGCATCAAAGACTCGGCCATCGTGGCCGCAGCCACGCTTTCGCACCGCTACATTTCCGACCGCTTCCTACCTGATAAGGCCATCGACCTGATCGACGAAGCGGCGGCCTCGCTGCGCATCCAGATTGATTCCATGCCGACGGAAATCGACCAGCTCGAACGGCGCGCCACGCAATTGGAAATCGAGAAGCAGGCGCTGAAGAAAGAAGACGACGCCAACTCGCGCGAGCGGCTGGCGGCGGTAGAGAAGGAACTGGCCGGAATCCGCGAGCAGTCGACTGCGCTCAAGGCGCGGTGGAAGCAGGAGAAAGAGGGCATCGCGCGGGCGCGGCAGATTAAAGAAAAGATCGAGCAGCTGAAGCTTGAGGAGCAGACCGAGGAGCGGAAGGGAAATCTGCAGCGGGTGGCGGAGATCCGGTACGGGCTACTTCGACAAGCCGAAGAAGATTTGAAGAAGCTGACCGACGACGCGGACAAGAGTGTCCGCGCTACACGGATGCTGAAAGAGGAAGTGGACGAGGAAGACATCGCCCGGATTGTTTCGAAGTGGACCGGCATCCCGGTGTCGAAGATGCTCGAAGGCGAAGTCAAGAAGCTCATCAACATGGAGGACCGCCTGCGGCAACGCGTGATCGGGCAGGATGTGGCGCTCGAACGGGTGGCGAACGCGATCCGGCGTTCGCGCGCCGGGCTGAGTGATCCCAAGCGGCCGATCGGGTCGTTCATCTTTTTGGGGCCGACGGGCGTGGGCAAAACCGAACTCGCCCGCGCGCTCGCCGAGTTTCTTTTCGATGACGAGCACGCGCTGCTGCGTATCGACATGTCGGAATACATGGAGAAGCATGCCGTGTCGCGGCTGATCGGTGCGCCCCCGGGTTACGTGGGGTACGAAGAAGGCGGACAGCTGACCGAGCAGGTGCGGCGTCGTCCGTATGCGGTCGTGTTGTTCGACGAAATCGAGAAGGCGCATCCGGATGTGTTCAACGTGCTGCTCCAGATGATGGACGACGGGCGGCTGACCGACGGCAAAGGACGCACGGTTGATTTCAAAAACACGGTCATCATCATGACCTCAAACCTCGGCTCATCGTTCCTGCACGCCGAAGGTCTGCGTTCGCCGGAAAGCTTCGAGCAGGCGTCGAAGCAGGTGATGAACGCGCTGCACGGGCACTTCAAGCCGGAGTTTCTGAACCGCGTGGACGACATCATCATTTTCCGTCCGCTGGGCAAGGAGCAGTTGGTCAAGATCGTGGACCTGCGCCTGGAAGACCTGCGGCGTCTGCTGGCCGACCGCAAGATCTCGCTGGAGCTGACCGACGCGGCGAAGGAGTTGCTGTTCACCGAGGGTTACGACCCGAATTTTGGAGCGCGTCCGCTGAAGCGGGCCATCCAGAAGCTGGTGCAGGATCCGCTGGCGCTGAAGATCCTGGACGGCGAGGTGCTGCACGGCGATCACGTGGTGGTGGACGCGGACAAGAAGGCCGGGAAGATGATGTTCAAGGTGAGTGAGCGGGTGGGGGAGAAGAAGCCGGCCGGGGCGAAGAAGTGACGCTTGCGTAGGGACAGCCGCCCTCGGCTGTCCAGTCGAGCGCAGCTCGACAGCGAACGAACGCGTACCTTTAAATCGCTTTCGCTGGTTTGATGAACTGGTCCGCCACTGGCGCCCGGAACAAATACCACACCACAACAACTCGCACGACTATCTGCAGAAGCGACCAGCCAAGGTGAACTGAGAATACCAACGCATACGACAACCCCCCCGCGATTCCCCACACTGCCGCGAGCATCGCCGCCCAACGCGCCCAGTTCTGCAACCGGAGCAATCCCCAACCGATGAGAGCCTAAGAGATCCCCATCGCCAGAGGCACGTACGGCCAACCTATCTGTAATGGGCGCGAGAGTTCGGAGCCGAGATACACGGGAATCGCGACGGACCCCGCAAGGACAGGGACAATTCCGATGTAAGCGGCACTAAGAAAGCAGATCGCGGCAATGATGGTCACGCCTGTGGGACGGTGCATGGGGCAAGCGCTCTCGGCAAGATTAATCGAGAACTTTGTGGGCTGTCACTCCTGAGAGAGCAAGAAACCTGCCGCGCGGCGCTCGGCTGGACAGCCGAGGGCGGCTGTCCCTACGTGTTCCTGGGCGCGTGGCCACTCATCTCCTGACGCAAGAATCGCTGTCGGGTACGATCAGTAATTGCGGGCGGTTCTGCCCGCAGGGAAGGCTGCATTGCCTGAAAGCGAAAAGCTGAAAGATTTCCTGGCGGAACTGCTCCGGCGCGGTGGCAGCGACCTGCTGCTGGTTCATGGAGTCGCGGCCGCGATCCGGATGGATGGAGAGGTGCAGAAGATCGGAGAGCTTCCGCTGGAGGGCTCGGAAATCGAGTCTCTGGTGCAGCCGATTCTGACGCCGGTGGCTGCCGCGCAGTATCGCGCCATGCAGATTGCCGATTCTTCGTATCGCATTCCCGGCCTCGGACGATTTCGCATCAACCTGCATCGCGAGCGCGGGCAGGCGGCGGCCACGATCCGCGCGCTGCCGGTGAAGGTGCCCTTGTTGGGCGAGCTGCGGCTTCCGGTTGAGGTCGGCAATCTGGCCGGTCTTCGGCGAGGGCTGGTGCTGATTGGAGGCGCGGCCGGCGCCGGTAAGTCCACTACCCTTGCAGCGCTGGTCAACGAGATCAACAAGCGCGACGCCCGTCACATTGTGACTATCGAGGATCCGGTCGAATACGAGCATCAGCACGTGCGCAGCGTGATCGAGCAAGTCGAGGTCGGAACCGACGCGCCAGATTTCCCGACGGCGCTTCGGGCGGCGTTGCGCCAGGCGCCGGACGTGCTCGTGGTCGGCGAGATGCGCGATCCGGAAAGCATGGCCATCGCCGTATCGGCGGCGGAAACCGGACACCTGGTGCTGTCCACTCTGCACACGACCGACGTGTCATCCTCAATCTCGCGGATCTCCGATTCGTTCCCGATGGAGCGGCAAAACACAATTCGGCAGGAACTGGCGATGGCGATCTCGGCGGTCCTGACGCAGACCCTGCTGCCGAGTCGGAAGGGCGGGCGCATTCCAGGCGTTGAACTGTTGATGATCGGATACGGGGCGCGCCAGCATATCCGGCGGAACGCTCTGCAGCACCTGCACCAGGAAATCACGATGACCAAGGGGAAGGGATCGATCACGTTCGAGGAGTCCCTGTCGCGGCTGGTGAAAGACGGGCACCTGGAGCGGGACGAAGCAATGGAATATGCGGCGCACCCGGACGATCTGAAGAGCTTGCTGAGACTCTGACCTTCTTTATCGGCGAAACTCGTCCGCGACGTGGCTTTGAGACAAGTACCACGCCACCATCACGCGCACGATAATTCCCAACCCGCCGAACGCCAGCGCCTTCGTGTGCACCATAACCGCGGCGGCCGAAACCGATGGCACCAGCATTACAACTCCAGCGATCGCAATCAGGATGGCGGCATGCCGCACGATGTTGTTGCGCTTCATCAGGCCCCACGCGACTGCGCCTCCGACGGCGGCCGTCAGCAGGAACATGTATGGGCCGGACAATTCGAGACCGAAGAGCAGCGGGGCGCCTACCGACATTCCAACCAGACCGGGACGTGCGAGCATGAGCAGGCCCGCGAGCCCGAGATACACGCCGCAGAGGACAAACAATGCGGCGATGGCGCGGAGGCCGGAGGGGAGCGGGGTGGGAGCGGGGTCAGTCACCAGTTGGTCGTCGCTTCTCTTGAGATTCCCCACACTGCGGAATGAGTCAGACTGCACAGCGGCGCTTGCATAGAGCCATCCTTGGTTGTTACTGTACCCGATCAACTTTCTAAGTGGAGGAGCGAGCGTCTCTCCAGTCGGCATCAGTGCTGGCCAGGCGAGATGCCCGGCGCTCCATCCGACAAGGTGATGGGGGAATGAAATGAAAACGAATCGTTGGCTCGGTGCGATTGTATTGGCGTTGTTTTCGATTGGCTTGTCGTGGGCTCAGCAGTCGTCGCCCAAGACGGTCGTGATCCACGCCGGGCGCGTGCTCGACGTGAAGACCGGCAAGACGTTGACCGGCCAAACGATCGTCATTCAGGGCGACAAGATTGCGAGCGTCGGGGCCGATGCGCAGGTTCCTGCCGGGGCAAACGTGATCGACCTTCCCAATGCTACGGTGCTGCCGGGACTGATCGACGCGCACACGCACATTACCTTCAATCCGAATTTCGGCTACTCGCAGTTAGCGGATTCGGTACCGCGGGAGGCGCTGATTGGCGCCCATAATGCCAGGGTCACGCTCGAAGCCGGATTCACGACGATTCGCAATGTCGGCGCCCGAGGCTATGCCGATGTTGCCCTGCGCGACGCGATCAATGCCCGCGATGTTCCCGGACCGCGCATGCTGGTGAGCGGCCCGGCGCTCAGCATCACCGGTGGACATTGCGACAATAACCTGCTGCCCTTCGAATATCACCGGGCCAGCGACGGCGTTGCCGATGGCGTCGAGGCGGTCCAGCACAAGACGCGCGAAATCATCAAGTATGGAGCAGATCTGATCAAAGTCTGCGCCACCGGCGGGGTGCTTTCCAAGGGCGACAATCCGCAGCACTCGCAGTACACGCTGGAGGAGATGAAGGCGATCGTGGCCGACGCGCACCGGCTCGGGCGGAAAGTTGCCGCACATGCCCATGGGGCTGAGGGAATCCGCTGGGCTTCAATGGCGGGCGTGGATTCGATTGAGCACGGCTCTTACATCGACGACGCGGCCATTGCCGAGATGAAAAAGAACGGCACCTATCTTGTCCCGACGCTGTATCTAGGCGACTGGTTTATGGAGAATGCGGAGAAGATTGGCACTCCGCCCGATCTGATCGCCAAGGCCCGCGACGTCATGCCCGCTGCCCGCAGGAACGTGGCGCGAGCCTTCGCCGCCGGAGTGAAAGTTGGATTTGGTACCGATGCCGCTGTGTATCCGCATGGGCTCAACGCTCACGAGTTCGCAGTCATGGTGAAGCTTGGGCTGACGCCGCTGCAGGCAATTCAGTCGGCCACTGTCAACGACGCCGATCTGCTGGGATGGTCGGACCAGGTCGGGACAATCGAGCCGGGTAAGTGGGCCGACATTATTGCGGTGGACAGCGATCCGCTGGCCGACGTTACGACGCTCGAACGAGTGAAGTTTGTGATGAAGGGCGGCGAGGTGGTGAAGAATCAGTACGGGAAATAAAAACTAATTGCAGAAGTCAGATTGCAGAAGTGAAACCCGCCGCTGCACCAACTCCTTAGCGCGGAAGCCAGCCGACAATCCGCTGAGCTTCGCTCGGCTGGACGGCCGAGGGTGGCCGTCCCTACGTGGTCCGTGCTTTAGAATCAACCGCAGTGTCGATTCAATTCCAGATCCAGGCGACCTCCGGTCCTGCCCGCCTCGGTAGGCTCACCACTCCTCATGGCGAGATTGAGACACCGGTGTTCATGCCGGTGGGAACGGTGGCGTCGGTCAAGGGCGTGCCGCAGGATGTGTTGGAGGAACTGGGTGTTCAGATCCTGCTGGGCAACACCTACCATCTTTACCTGCGGCCGGGCGTCGAAACGGTACGGCGGATGGGCGGGCTGCATGGGTTCATGTCGTGGGAGCGATCGATTCTCACCGATTCGGGCGGGTTCCAGGTTTTCAGCCTGAACGATCTGCGCAAGGTCAGCGAAGAGGGGGTGACGTTTCGCTCGCATCTGGACGGGTCTTCGCACTTCTTCAGCCCGGAGAGCGCGATGGCGGCGCAGATCGGGCTGGGGGCTGACATCATCATGGCGTTTGATGAGTGCACGGAATTCCCGGCTGACCGGGAACGGGTGCGGACTTCGATGGAGTTGACGCTGCGCTGGGCCGAGCGCAGCAAGAGGTATTTTGAGGAGCACAAGAGCGAGGTGCCCTGGAGCAGCCGTCAGCCATCAGCCGTCCGCCGTCAGGAAAAGCAGGTCCTTCGGTTCGCTCAGGATGACAACAGGGGAAAGGACGGGAACACTGCGGAGATTGGCTCCGCTGGACGGCCGGGGGCGGCCGTCCCCACGTGGGCAGATCAGACGCAGGCGTTGTTCGGGATTGTGCAGGGGGGGATGGACCGGGAACTGCGGCGCGAATCGGCGTTGCGTACCGTGGAGATCGGCTTTGCTGGTTATGCCATCGGGGGCCTGAGCGTGGGCGAGCCTCGGGAGCTCACCCGCGAGATCGTCGAATCCACGCTTGAGCACCTTCCTAAAGACCAGCCGCGCTACCTGATGGGGGTCGGGACTCCAGAGGAGATCGGCCTCTACGCGCGGATGGGGGTGGACATGATGGATTGTGTGCTGCCTACGCGGGCGGCCCGGCATGGGCTGCTGTTCACGTCCGAGGGCAAGATTTCGATCAAGCAGGCGCGCTTTGCCCAGGACGGAGCTCCGCTCGACCCGGCCTGTGGCTGTCGCGTCTGCCGGCGCTATTCGCGGGCCTATCTGCGTCACCTGTATGCTTCCAACGAGCTCCTGGCCCAGGTCCTGAATACCGTCCACAATGTGAGCTTCTACCTTGACACCATGCGGGCCGTCCGGCATTCTATTTAACTTGGGGATAGGGCCTCTTTTCTATCTGAGCCCTCTCGACCGAAACCGTAGCTTGGTGTTCCCGGTTCAAGCCTGAAGCTGAAGGGTATCCGGCCTAAGAAGAAAAGAATTCCCGCAGGGAAGCAGCGAAAGTAGCAAAGCCGTGCCGAGTTTTCCTCGGCCGCCCCTTACAGGGTGCTTCAAACTGCTACGGCTGGCAGCGGTTTTTCACCGGTACTTTGTTCCAGAGGATCGACTTGACGGCACAGACAATTTTGATGGGCATACGCGGCGGATTGGCGCTGTGGTTGCAGAGTTCTGGCGGTGGGATGGGCCTGCTCGGGCTGGCTCCCCTGCTGTTCATCTTTGCCATTTTTTACTTTCTCTTGATCCTGCCGCAGCAGCGGCGGCAAAAGAAGTGGCACGCGATGCTGGGAGAGTTGAAAACAGGCGACAAGATCGTCACCAGCGGCGGCCTCAAAGGAACGATCATCAGCCTGAAAGACGACGCGCTGACGCTGCGCGTTCCGCCCGACAATCTGAAGCTTGAAATTACCCGGGCGTCGGTGGTGTCGGTGACGACAGCAGAGGAAGGGAAGAGTAGTTCCTAGTTGCTGGTTTCCAGTTTCTAGTTTGCGTCGCAGAATCGGAGAACTGGACACTAGAGACAAGCAACCAGAAACGAGCGACTGGTTTTTTCATGAATAAGACTCTTACTTGGAAGTTGGTCATCATCATCGGGATCCTGATCCTCTTCGTGTGCGGGATCTTCGGCATACCGAAGGAGTGGTCGGGCAAGGGCTTGCTGGCCTCGATCACGGACCGCATACACCTCGGCCTCGATTTGAAGGGCGGCACGCACCTGATCCTGCAGGTGCAGGTGAACGATGCGGTCAACGTGGACTCCGACAACGCGATTGCACGCCTCAAGGAAGACATGCGCGCGCGCAAGATCAACTACGCCGACATTACCAAGTCCGATCCGGTGAACCATCCCGACCAGGTTGTTATTAAAGGTGTCCCGCCCGATCAGACGAGCGACTTCAAGAGCATCGTTTCGGACCGGCTTCCGGAGTACGACGCCACTTCCGGAGTGGAGAACTCCTGGTCCGTTGCGATGAAGGCGCAAAGTCTGGCCGAACTGAAGAATCGTGCGGTGTCGCAGGCGATCGAGACCATCCGCAATCGAATCGACCAGCTGGGCGTGAGTGAACCGACCATCCAGGAGCATGGCCTGGGCCAGTACCAGATCCTGGTGCAGTTGCCGGGCGTGGATGATCCGGCGCGCGTGAAAGAAATTATGCAGTCCACGGCGATGCTGGAGATCAAGCAGGCGCTGGGCGGGCCTTATTCGAGCGAACAGCAGGTGCTGCAGGAGCATAATGGCGTGCTGCCGCCGGACGCGGTCATCATGCCGGGCCGGAGCATCGGCGCAACCCGCGACACCGAAGGCGGCGAGGCCTGGTATCTGATCTCGCGTGCCTCGGCCGTGACTGGACGCGACCTGCGCACGGCGGAGCCGAGCCGCGATGAGAACGGGCAGCCGGCCGTGCGGTTTGTGCTTTCCGGTGAGGGCGGGCGTAAGTTCTATTCTTTTACGTCCGCGCACGTCGGCGACAACCTGGCCGTGGTTCTCGATAACAAAGTGCAGGAAGTTGCCGTCATCAAAGAGGCGATTCGCGACACGGGCGTCATCAACGGACGCTTCACGGAGCAGCAGACCAGGGACCTCGCGATGGTTCTGCGCTCGGGCGCGCTCCCGGCCAGCATCAAGTATCTCGAAGAACGTACCGTGGGACCGTCGCTGGGTGCGGACTCGATTCGGTCGGGCGTGCGCGCTGCGGTGGTTGGCATGCTTGCCGTCCTGATTTTCATGCTGATCTACTATCGCTGGGCGGGCGTGAACGCAGACATCGCGCTCATTCTGAACCTGATCATTCTGCTCGGCTTCATGGGTTACTTCGGAGCCGTGCTGACGCTGCCGGGAATTGCGGGCGTGATTCTGACCGTCGGCATGGGTGTAGACTCGAATGTCCTGATCTTTGAGCGCATCCGCGAAGAGCTGCGGAACGGTAAGACACCGCCGTCGGCGGTGGAGCAGGGATTCGGTCATGCCTGGATCACCATCGTCGATACGCACGTCACGACGATCGTTTCGGCCGCCATCTTATTCATCTTCGGCACAGGGCCGGTGCGGGGATTCGCGACGACGCTGGTTTTCGGTCTGGCGGCCAATCTGTTTACAGCCGTGTTCGTCTCGCGCGTAATTTTTGACTGGGTGCTGACCCGCAAGCAGCGCGGCGAGGCGCTGAGCATTTGATAAGAACGGCTGCTAGCTTCTAGCCTCTAGCTTCTGGCGAGCCAGTTCGCTAGTAGCTCGCAGCTAGTGGCTAGCCGCTTAAATCTGGGGTTGAACTTGGAATTCTTTCGCAATACGAACATCGATTTTCTCGGCAAGAAATGGTATTTTCTCGCCTTTTCGCTGGTCTTCAGCGTGGCGGGCTTGTTGTCCATGGCCTTCTGGCATGGCATCCCGCTGGGTGTTGACTTCCGCGGCGGCACGCTGGTGTATGTGAAGTACTCGCATAGGCCCGATCCGGCCGCCATTCACGCTGACATTGAGCGGCTTGGCCTGAAAAATGCCCGCGTGCAGAGCTACGGCCTGCCTGCTAGCAACGAGGTGTTGATCCAACTCGATATTCAGGAGACCAGCGAACAGGCGCTCGACAAGGGCAAAACCCAGATTATTCAGTCGCTCGAAAAGAACGCGGTAGCCGGCAAGCTGGATCTGAACAACTCCAGCTCTCTAACCATTACGAACTACCTTCTGGAGAAAGACCCGCTGCACTTGAGCACCGATGCCAACCAGCGCTACACCGCAATCGCGCAGGCCATTGTTGGTTATCGCGACAAGCAGAAGGGCGGGGTGCTCGGTTCGATTGACGAACTGAAGAGCGTCGCCGATCCAGCGGCGGTCATCTCCCTGCAGGACAATTTCTTCGTCTCGGACTTCGGCGTGCGCAACGTCGAAATCGTTGGGCCGCAAGTCGGGCAGCAACTCCGCAAGCAAGCAGTGCTGGCTACCCTGTATTCGCTGGCTGGCATGCTGGTGTACCTGGGATTCCGCTTCGAGTGGATTTACGGTGTGGCCGCCGTGCTGACCGTGTTTCACGACACCCTGATCACGGTGGGTGCGTTTTCCTTGCTGAACTGGGAGATCTCGCTGACCGTGATTGCCGCGATCCTGACCCTGGTGGGATACTCCAACAACGACACGATTGTCGTGTTTGACCGGATCCGGGAGAACATCAAACTGCTGCGGCGGGACAAGCTGGCCGACATCGTCAACAAAAGTATTAATCAGACTTTAAGCCGAACGATCTTGACAGCGGGCCTGACTTTCCTTACCGTGCTTGCGCTGTTCTTATTTGGCGGCGAAGTGCTCAAAGGATTCAGCTTCGCGCTGGTCATTGGAATCCTGATCGGCACCTATTCGTCGATTGCGATTGCGGCGCCCATTCTGGTTGCCTACCAGGACTGGCGAAGCGCGCGTGGCAAAAGGCCAGTAGCCATGCCGGTGCGGTCCGGCAGCGGGCAGGAGCGATCGAAAGAGAAAGTAAAAGTTTAAATTCGAGTCATCTGGCGTAGAATCATGGACCTGCCCGGAGAGGCAGGATTTGGAGAAAGTGGGAGCAAAGAGGATGCAGTTGGTGTCTAAGATCTCGTAGGGTCTGGTGTAGGAGAAGCCTATGTTTGAAGACAGCCTTATTGAGTCAGGGAACAAGCTCAAGACCAAGCGGGGCGTGACGACGGTTTTCTCGTTCCTGATACAGGTCTTCCTTTTGGGGATTCTGATTCTGATCCCGCTGATTTATACCGACGCGCTGCCCAAGCAGCAGCTGATGACCTTCCTGGTGGCGCCTCCGCCACCACCTCCGCCACCACCTCCGCCGGCGGCTAACGTGGTCAAGGTGGTCAAGCAGCTTCAGAGCGACCTCATCAACGGCCAGCTGCGCACGCCCACCAAGATTCCCGAGAAGATTCAGATGATCAAGGAAGACGATGCGCCTCCGCCGGTCATGGGTAGTGGCGTGGTAGGCGGCGTCCCGGGCGGTGTTCCCGGAGGCTCGATGGGCGGTGTTATCGGCGGCATTATCGGCAGTACGGCGGCGGTTCCCAAAATCGCAACTCCGCAGCGTGTGCGTGTGTCGCAAGGCGTGTCGACCGGTCTCCTGATCCGGAAAGTTACGCCCAATTATCCGCCCCTGGCGCGCCAGGCGCGCATTCAGGGCCAAGTCGTGCTCCAGGCGGAAATCAGCAAAGAGGGCACGATTCAGAACCTGCAGTTGATTAGCGGGCACCCCATGCTGGCGCCGGCGGCCATCGAAGCCGTGAAACAGTGGCGCTACAAGCCCTACCTGCTCAATGGCGAGCCGGTGGCCGTGGAGACCCAGGTGGTGGTGAACTTTAGCTTGTCCGGAGGCTAGACCCCGGCCAGGTTTGTGGCTGTTCAACCTTCCCCGTCCTACCTTTTTCCCAGACGGGAAACCAGGGTGGTTCTACACCCGAAGGCTGCTCTGTCCACTGTTTTCATGGCGGTACGGATTCGAACTCAGGCTATGGCTCCCCAAAGAGCGGAGCCGAGCCTGGGCGGCTGTTTTCAAAATAAGTCGGGGGCAGCCACTTTTTAGAAGCAATCAAGGCGAGTTCAGACAGTTCTGAGGAGGAGAAGCAACTCATGGTAGTGAACCTAGCAGCAATCGCACTCTGCAATATGCACGTTTTCGCCGCCTGGCTCTTTCAGGAGGGCTCGGTCGGTTGGGACCCGATTTCGCTTTGGAAGCAGATGGGCCTTCTGGCGAAGATCGTGGTTATCGTTCTATTCATCATGTCCGGATGGTCGATCGGCGTGATGATTGACCGCTGGATGGCTTTCAATGCCGCCCGTAACCAGTCCCGCTCCTTCGCTCCGGCGGTCGCCGGTGCGTTGCGCGAAGGCAAGATTGACGAAGCGATCAAAGTTGCCGAGCGCAATAAAAAGAGCCACCTCGCCAAGGTGGTCACGGCCGGCCTGATGGAATTCAAGGCTCATCAGGACAGCCCGGGCGAGATTCCCGGCGAAACCATTGAAGCGTCCAAACGCGCTTTGGAGCGCACCGAGGCCATCGTGCACGCCGAACTAAAGCGCGGCTTGGGCGGATTGGCCACGATCGGTTCGACCGCTCCCTTCGTGGGGCTGTTTGGAACGGTGGTCGGCATTCTGAACGCATTTAACGGAATTGCAAAAGAGAAGGCGACCGGATTGGCGGCTGTGGCCGGCGGCATTTCGGAAGCCCTGGTGACGACTGCCGTCGGGTTGTTCGTAGCGATTCCGGCGGTCATGATGTTCAACTACCTGACCGGGCGTGTGGAAGCGTTCGACGTGGAGATGGATAACTCTTCGAGCGAACTGATCGATTACTTCCTCAAGCGCCGGAGCTTGCGCCGCTCCTAAGCGGGACGCGGCAGTTGCGAGAATGAGTTGCCAGTGAGGCGCCGGTTTCGCCGGCGCCCCCTCCTCCTCATCGGCGCAACACTCGCGAGCGCGGGGAAACGCAGGAGACGAATTCCATGGCATTAGCAATACGAAACGAAGGATCCAAAGTAAACTCCGACATCAACGTCACGCCCATGGTGGACGTGATGCTGGTGCTGCTGATCATCTTCATGGTGGTCACACCCATGTTGCAGCATGGCGTTACGGTGGACATGGCGAGAGTGAACAATCCGGAGCAGATGCCCGACGCGGACAAGGAAGACGCGCTGCTGATTGCCGTCATGCGCGACGGGAAGGTCTTCTTCGGGACCGATCCCATCGCGGTGGCTGATCTGACGCAGAAGATCAGAGACCGGCTGGCGAACAAGACCGACAAGCGCGTGTTCATCAAGGCGGATGCGCGGGCGAAGTTCGGCTCCGTGGTCGAGGTCGTCGATAACGTTCGTTCCGCAGGCGTGGACCAGCTCGGCCTGCTGACCGACCAGAAAAAGTCCGGAGCTCTGGCCCCGCCAACGGGACCCACCGGCGGGCAATAGAGGAGATCGATATGGGAATGGCAATTGGCGGTTCGGGCGGCGGTCCAACCTCGAACATGAACGTAACGCCGCTCATCGACGTGTTGCTGGTGCTGCTCATCATCTTCATGGTGATCACGCCCTTGACGCCCAAAGGTCTGGACGCCCTGGTGCCGCAGCCTCCACCGCCCAACCAGAAGCAGCCGCCGCCGCAGACTGATCGGACCGTCGTGGTGCAGTTGATCGATCGCGGTCCCGGCCAGGCCCCCGGCCTCAAGATTAATCAGGACGAGGCCACGTGGGAAAATCTGCAGGGCCGCCTGAGCGACATCTTCAAGACGCGCGCGGAAAAGGTCATGTTCGTAAAGGGTGACGACAACATCCCCTTTGCCGACGTGGCGAACGTGATCGACATCGCGCACTCGGCCGGTGTGGATAAAGTTGGCCTGATCACAGCCAAGATCGAAGCGGGCGGTTAGAATAATCGCCCAGAGATGAAGCGGAGAAAGGCGCGCCCGCCATCCAGGTCCGCGCCCGACTCCCCCTTCTCGCCTCAAATTCTTCCACTCCGTGGCAAGGGAGATTCATAAAGCAATGAAAACGACTCAGAAGTTGCTGGTGGTACTCGCCACCGCGCTCATGCTGCTCACTAGCACCGGCTGCAACAAGCTTCTGGCGCGCGACCATCTCAACAAGGGCGTGCAGGCCTACAAAAACGCCAAGTACGAGCTGGCCATCGACCATTTCCAGAAAGCGGTGTCGCTCGACCCCACGCTCATCAATGCCCGTCTGTATCTGGCCACCGCGTTTGCCCAGCAGTACATCCCGGGCGCCGACACGCCCGATAACAACCGCATGGGCGAACAGGCCATCGACCAGTACAAACAGGTCTTGCAGGTCGACCCCAAGAACATCAACAGCATTAAGGGGATCGCCTATCTCTACCTGCAAATGAAGAAGTTTGACTTGGCCAAGGACTTCTATAAGAAAGCGTCCGAAGCCGATCCCAACGACCCCGAGCCGTACTACTCGGTCGCCGTGATCGACTGGACGCAGACCTACCAGCCGCGGCAGGAGGAACGGGCCAAGCTCGGGATGAAACCCGATGATTCCCTGGCCGCAAAAGACAAGAAAGTCTGCGCCACGGTCAAGGAAAAGAACACCGCCAACGTGCAGGAAGGCATCGACAACCTGAACAAGGCGCTTCAGCTTCGCCCTGACTATGACGACGCCATGGCCTACCTGAACCTGATGTACCGCGAACGCGCGGACATTCAGTGCGACGACCCAGCGGCGCGCGCCGCCGATCTGAAGACCGCCGATGATTGGGTCGATAAGACCATGGCCACCAAGAAGGCCAAAGCGGAGAAACAGCCGGGCACTGGGATTGTGATGGATCAAAACAAGTAGAGCTTTCTCTTCTCAGAACAAGGGCCCCTCGCCGGTGCGCGACGGGGCCCTTTGCTTTTCAGCTCATCCTGCGCGTCGAAGAACGGTGCCCGTGGACTCTTGCCGGAGGGACGAGTCTTGGTATTGTGCGGGGAGGTAGCGATGTGCGACACATCACATCCTCCTGTGATTTGACCCATGACCGCCCTCCGCTGCGGAAGGTAGAATCGAGGGCGATACGGCATGTTCAAGAAGATCCTGATCGCCAACCGGGGTGAAATCGCGGTGCGCGTGATTCGCGCCTGCCGCGAGCTGGAGATCGCCACCGTCGCCGTCTATTCCGACGCCGACCGCGCCGCCCTCCATGTCCGCAAGGCCGACGAGGCTTATCACATCGGCCCGGCGCCGGCCACCGAATCCTACCTCCGCATGGATAAGATCCTCGATGTCGCCAAGCGATCCGGCGCTGAGGCCATCCATCCCGGATACGGATTCCTTTCAGAAAACTCCAGGTTCGCCCAGGCGTGCGCCGATGCCGACGTGAAATTCATTGGCCCCACGCCATATTCCATGGAAATGATGGGCTCGAAGACCCGCGCCCGCCAGGAGATGGAAAAAGCGGGCGTACCCTTCGTCCCCGGTACCTCGCGCGGCCTCTCGTCTCCGGAAGAAGGCGAAGAAGTGGCCGAGCGCGTGGGCTATCCGGTCATGCTGAAAGCGGCCGCCGGCGGCGGTGGCAAGGGCATGCGCCTGGTGCACACCCGCGAAGAGCTTCGTTCCGCCCTCGAATCGGCCCAGAGCGAGGCGCAACGTTCCTTCGGTGACAGCGAAGTTTATATCGAGAAAGCGATCGTCAATCCGCGCCACATCGAAATGCAGGTGCTGGCCGACGAGCATGGCAACACGGTCTGGCTGGGTGAGCGCGAATGCTCGATCCAACGCCGTCACCAGAAGGTTCTTGAGGAATCGCCGTCACCGATTGTCGATCCCGAGATGCGCCGCCGCATGGGCGAAGTCGCCGTCAAGGTCGCGCGAGCCGCGAACTACACCAATGCCGGTACGGTTGAATTTCTGGTCGATCAGCATAAGAACTTTTATTTCCTGGAGATGAACACTCGCCTGCAGGTGGAGCATCCGGTAACCGAGTTGATCACCGGGCTTGACCTCGTCCACCTGCAGATCCGCATCGCCAACGGCGAGAAGTTGCCGTTCATACAGGAGGACGTCAGGATTCGCGGCCACGCCATCGAGTGCCGCATCTACGCCGAAGATCCCGACAATAACTATTTCCCCAGCCCCGGGAAGATCACGGTGCTGCTCCAGCCCTCAGGACCGGGCATCCGGCGCGACAGCGGGATGTACGAAGGCTGGAATGTGCCCATGGACTACGATCCGCTGCTGGCGAAACTGCTTAGCTACGGAACCGATCGGCAGCAGGCCATCCAGCGGCTGCAGCGGGCATTGTACGAATATTTTGTGGCCGGCATTAAAACAAATATTTCGTTGTTCCAACGCATCCTGCGCGACGCCGATTTCCAGGCCGGGAAACTCGATACCGGCTATCTCGATCGCTTGCTCGCAAACAAGGACAATGGCGGGCCGCTGCAAGCACCAGAGTCCATGGTCGCCGCCATCGCAGCGGGTTTGTTTGCGGTGCTCGATCCCGCGTCCGCGGCGAATAGGAACGGGAACGCCACCGGAATGGACACGCTTCGATCGAATTGGAAACACCGAGGACGCTCGGAAGCACTCCGCTGATCTCATGGTCTACGAAATCATCGTCGACGGAAAACCGCATCGCCTCGAACTGGAAAAGGCCGATGGCCTATGGGAATGCCGGATCGATGGCCGGGAGATCAAAGTGGATGCGGTCATCCCGCGTCGCGACGTGATATCCATGCTGGTCGATGGCCATTCCTACGAAATCAAGCGTGAGCAGACCCCGACCGATCTTCACCTGTGGGTGGGCAGCACGCGCCACGCCGTGGAACTGCGCGATCCCCGCTCCCTGCAATCGCGTCGCGCCGCCACCGGAGATGAGAAAGGCCCCAAGAAACTTGTAGCTCCCATGCCCGGCCGCATCGTGCGGGTGCTGGTGGAAGAGAAATCCGAAGTCGAAGCCGGCCAGGGCATTGTCGTGGTCGAAGCCATGAAGATGCAGAACGAGATCAAGTCGCCGAAAAAGGGAACCGTGCAAAAGATTTTGGCAACCCCGGGCGCCGCGGTGAACGCTGGCGACGTGTTGGCCATCGTCGAGTGAGGTTGTTATGCAGGGTTGGATTCTCTCCTTAGTTCTTCTGTCCGCCATCGCCAACGCACAATCGAAACCCGCCGATGTGAGTGCGGGCACCCTCCCACAGAATTCCTGCAGTTCCGCGGATGAAAGGGCGCTCCGGCAGATCAGCGAGCAGTGGAAGGAGGGCTACAATCACGGCAACGCCGCCCAAGTCGCGGCGCTCTACACCGAAGACGCCTACTACCTGACCCAGCATTTCGTCGCCGGGTTTGTGCATCCGCGCTCGCAGATCCAGGCCTATGTTCAGCGTGGCGTCGATGCACGCTATCACATCGACACGATCGAGGTTGTCCGATTGGAGTGCGCCGGAGACTTCGCTTACACCGTTACACGCTACGAATCAACCAACGCCGGACAGAAGGCTTTCGGGGTCAACCTCGTCGTGCTCAAGAGAATCCAGGGAAAATGGCTCATCGTAGCTCACGAATCCGCCGTCCCCGATCCTGCCACGGCAATCCCCACCCTCGATCCCCCCACAACTCGCTGATGGCGAGAGCCTAGAACTTTGTAGCGCCGGCAACTTGCCGGCTGTCGCGAGGGCAACTTGCCCTCGCAGGTGGGGGCGGGGCGCCCCCACGACAGCCGCCGGGGCGGCGCTACACCTTGTCAGCGCTGCAATCCCAAAACACGCGGAAAAGGACAAGCCAAAGCTGTAGACCCAAAAGCCCACTGCCGAAACCGCCGAAGCCCAAGCACCTACGTCATCTGCGACCGGGGCCCCTCCTGCGCTTACCATAGACGGCAGCGTCGGAGGTGCCGTCTGAAGCTGCAGCGGATCATCAGTCTCGCAACCTTGGCTATCTCGATCTTCACTCTGATCCTGGTCTTGCGACGGCCCGCACCCGTCGCGGCTCCGGTCTCATCGGCCGTCACCGCCGCCAATGCGCAATCCTTCCAGGAAAAAGTAAACCGCCTCGCCGAGCCCAGGGCACCGGGGGAAGGCGAGAGCGAAGTTCGCATGAATTCCGGCGAACTGACCGCTGCCTTGGCACAAGCAACCGGCATGTTGCCGACTGCGGGAACAACCTCCGCCGAGCCATCGAACGGTCCTGCTAATTCTCCCTCATCCAGCGGTTCGATGGAATTCCCCGGCGCCGTGCCCAATATCAAGGACTACCAGGTCTCCATGGATGGCGACATCATCCGCGGACAATTCCTTACCCAGATAGCAGGCAAAGATGTATATCTCACACTAGCCGGACATCTCGGCTCCAGAGATGGCTACGCCACTTTTGACGCCACCGAAGTAAAGGTCGGCGATCTCAGTGTCCCCGCATCGCTGGTGAATGAGGTCCTGCAGAAGAAACTGGCCGAGCAGCGCGATCAACTCAAGCTGCCCAACAACGTCAAAGACATCAAAGTCGAAAACGGCGAGCTGGTGTTTGTGGAGAAGTAGCCGGCAATGTGTTTGCGCTGCGCTGTCGTACTTGAAATCCCTGCCCGGCTACGGAATGATCGCAGCTTGTAAAGCAATAATTGCCAAGTGCGCTACACGATAGTTTCCTTCCCGCAGAGTCTTCTAATCTCCAACTAATCTCTTTCTAAAGTACCTCGTCTCAAATCGACGGCATGACCAGTCTACCGATCACGCCGAACCATTTTGGCCATGTCCTGGTGGCCAGCCCCAGTACCGTCGTACGCCAGCGCGTTCTCCAGACCCTGAGTTCTCCAGCCAGCCGCGTCGAGCAGGCGACCGGGGGAGCGGAAGCCCTCGTTCATCTGGAGAAAGGGTCCTGGCAGGTGCTCTTTCTCGACCGCCGTCTGCCCGATCTTGATGCCGAGGAACTGAGCCAGACCATCCGGCAGCGTTTCCCGGGAGTTGAAGTGGTGCTGCTCGATCCCGACAGCGAGGCTGAGCGGGTTTCGGCCGAACCGGACGAGGGACTCCTTCCGCACGACTGGCCCGAGGCGCTGGAGGTGCTCCCTCGGCAGCGAGGCGTTGCAGTCCAATCCATTCTCGACGCACCCTTGCCTGGCATGATCGGCAACTCTCGCAACATGCAGCCGGTGTATCGCGTTGCGCGCCTGCTGGCACGGCGCAATACGACCGTACTCATTTCCGGACCCACCGGAAGCGGCAAAGAACTCGTCGCGCGCGCAATTCACAGCTTGAGCCCGCGTGCCGATCATCCGTTTGCGGTGGTCAATTGCGCCGCGATTCCCGAGAGCCTGCTCGAATCCGAACTCTTCGGATATCGTCGGGGCGCGTTCACGGGCGCGCTGCAATCCTATGCGGGAAGAATCCAGGCGTCGCACGGGGGCACGCTGTTTCTCGATGAAATCGGCGAAATGCCGCTTTCCCTGCAGCCCAAGCTGTTGCGTTTCCTTGAGCAGAAGGAATTGCAGCGCCTGGGCAGTTCAGAAGTTGTGCGCGTGGATGCCCGCGTCGTCACCGCAACCAATGCGCACTTGTTGACGCTTGTGCGGGAAGGAAAATTCCGCGAAGATCTCTACTACCGCCTCTGCGCTTTCCCGCTGGAAATTCCACCCCTCTGCGAACGGCTGGAGGACATTGCGCAACTGGCCAGCCACTTCCTTGAACAATTTGCTTTACGGATGCCCGCGCCGGAGTTGTCGGCGGAGGTCCTGCAAGTCCTGCAGAGGCACACGTGGCCGGGAAATATTCGTGAGCTCCAGAACGTGATGGAACGCGCGCTCATCCTGGCCGATGAGGATGCCGTCATTCGCCCGGAGCACCTCTGGTTGGTCGAGGCAGGTTTTCGCAGTGGTCAATAGGCCATCTTCATCCGTACTCCTCATAAGAGCGATCTAAGGCAATTTGTGCCGGGCTGGCAGCGTTGTTGCAGGAGGTAACATTTATGGCAGCATCGTTTTCATCTCCCCGAGATCCCGCTCGCGACGCCGATCATCCGCTGGCGCGCGCATTTGCGTCCTTCACCGAGGCCGCCGGTTCCTTGGAGCGCACCTACGGACAGCTGCAAGGACAGGTTAGCCATCTGCGCCAGGAACTGGAAGTCACCAACCGCGACCTGGCGAAAAGCCTGGAAGAAAATCATCGCATGCGCGAACGCTTGCGCTGCATCGTGGAGGGTTTGCCCTGCGGAGTTCTGGTGATCGAACGCAGCTCGCGGATTTCGATTCTGAATCCCGAAGCCGCACGCCTGCTGGGCGGCGTCGTAGAAAACAAAGAGGCGCTGCCGCTCGCCCTCTCCGCCGCTCTGGATGCGGCCCGTCAGACCGGCGAGGAACCCGAATTGCCTGTCCCTTGCGGCAGCGAGGCCGACCCGACTTGGATTGCGGTCCGCCACGCCTGGCTCGAACCGAGCCAGCCTCATACCACCTCTGTCTTTATCCTGCGCGACATCAGCGAGGCCAAGAAGCTCGAGCGCGACCGTGAAAATCTGCGGCGGCAGCAGGCGCTGGTCGAGATGTCGGCGCTGCTCGCGCACGAGATCCGCAATCCTTTGGGGAGTCTGGAACTCTTCGCCGGCCTGCTGGCCGAAGCCAATCTCGAAGGCGAGAGCCAGCACTGGATCGAACACGTTCAGGCGGGCCTCAGAACCCTGTCCGCGACCGTGAACAACGTTCTGCACCTGCACAATACACCCCAGCCCGAATGCTCCCCCATCGACTCCGGCGAGGTGCTCGACTGGGCGTACGAGTTTCTGCTGCCGCTCGCCCGGCAGGCTCGCGTCAGCCTGCAGACGCTCAACGGGCTGCGCGGGGTCTTCGTTCACGCCGACCGGCACCGGCTCGAGCAAGTGCTGCTCAACCTCGCCCTGAACGCGTTCCGGTTCATGCCCGGCGGCGGCTGGCTGAGTATTAAGGGTGCGGACCTCGGCGCGGACGGCATAGAAATTACGGTCCGCGATACTGGCCCGGGCATCGCACCCGACGATCTGCCACGCATTTTTGAAGCGGGATTCAGCACGCGTCCCGGCAGCTCCGGACTCGGACTGGCCGTTTGCCAGCGCATCCTCGAGCAGCACGGCGGCACGATTGGGGTCGAGAGCCGCCCCGGTGAGGGCGCCACCTTCCGGCTCCGCCTGCCTGGAACCGGAGGGGCCCAGGCATGAAACGGCTCCTGATCGCCGACGACGATGCCGGGATGCGAGCTGCCCTCGAGACCCGCTTCCTCCGCCGGGGCTGGCTGGTCGACGTGGCCGTGAATGGCGCCGACGCGTTGGCCAAATTTCGCGACCGGTTGCACACGCTGGTGATCACCGACGTGCGCATGCCCGGCCGGGACGGTTTCGAGCTGATGCGCGAGATTCAAAGCTCGTCGCCGCGCACCGCCGTGATCTTGCTGACCGCGTACGGCTGCGTACCCGACGCGGTGGAGGCCATGCGCAATGGCGCCTGCGACTATCTGGTCAAGCCCGTTTGCTTCGAAAAACTGGAACTCGCAGTTGAGCAGGTTCTGCGACGCGCTCAGGAACAGAACAAGGAAACCGAATCGCTGGTCGGCCATTCCCCCGCCTGGCAGCAGGCGCTGGAGCGCGCGCGGCAAGCGGCGGCCACCGATGCCGACGTTCTGATCGAAGCCGAAAGCGGCACCGGCAAAGAGCTGGTCGCCCGCCTCATCCACCGCCTGAGTGGGCGGCGCGAAGGTCCCTTCGTGGCGCTAAATTGCACGGCGTTTCCCGAAGCGCTGCTCGAAAGCGAACTGTTCGGACACGCCCGGGGCGCATTCACCGGCGCGGACGCTGCGCGGCCGGGCAAGTTTGAAATGGCGAGCGGCGGCACCCTGCTGCTCGATGAAGTCGGCGAGATGCCGCTTGCGCTCCAGCCTAAGCTCCTGCGCGCCCTCCAGGAACGCGAGTTCGACCGCCTCGGCTCGAACCAGACCGTACACGTCGATATTCGCGTGATCGCCACCACCAATTGCCCGCTCGAAGCCTCGGTTGCCGGCGGCCGGTTTCGCGCCGATCTCTACTACCGCTTAAACGTCATTCCCCTGGCTCTGCCGCCGCTCCGCGACCGCGCGGGCGACATTCCTGAGCTGGCGCAACACTTCGCGCAGCTTTACGGGTCGCCCGGTACCGAGCCTCGCCTGTCCCCGGATCTGCTGGCGCGTCTCGAGCAACACGCCTGGCCCGGCAACGTGCGCGAACTCGCGAACTTCGTGCGCCGAGCGGTGGCCTTGTCGCGCGGCGGAGAGATTGGCGTCGAGGCCTTCGAGCACGGAAAGATTTCGACAGGCACCGTGCTTCGGCCTCCGGAGTGGAAGGCAGGCCTTTCACTGGGCGAGATGGAGCGCCGGCTTTTTGCCATGACGCTCGAAGCGACTCACGGCAACCGCGCGCGCGCGGCCGAGTTGTTGGGCGTGAGCCAGCGCACCGTGCGCAATAAGATTCGCGAATATGGTTTTCCCCCAAGGAGCAACTATGTCCATGATTGAAACCCCACTCATGCGTGGCCTGGCCCGAGCGCTCGATTTGAGCGCGTTCCGCCACCAACTGATTGCCTCCAACCTCGCCAACATCGACACGCCCGGATACCGCACGCGCGACCTTCGTACCTTTGCCGGTGAAATCGAGCAGGCCATGGCCGGCGAGCAGCTGTCGCACGCTCCGGCGGCCTACACCATGCGCGGGTTGCTGGAGCGTCCCGACGGCAACAACGTCAGCGTCGAGCGCGAATCGCTGCTCATGGCGGAGAACCAGTTGCGCTTTCAGGTGGCTGCGCAATTTCTGAAAGCAGAGTTCCATCGTCTTTCCACCGCCATCAATGGAGGAAGCGCGTCATGAACCTGTTTGGAATGCTGGAACTGAGCGGCTCGGCGCTGGGCGCCGAACGCCAGCGTGCCGAAGTCGTCGCGAGCAACATGGCCAACGCCCAGACCACCCGCACCGCCGCTGGTGGTCCGTATCGCCGCCAGTTAGTGGTCTTCCAGGCGCAACGCGTGCCCCGATTTCAATTCGCGCTGGCGGGTCTGCAGCGGGAAACTTCTTCGGCCGTGCGCATCGCCGCCGTGGTCAACGATGCCCGTCCGCCGGTGTTGCGCTTTGAGCCCGGACATCCCGACGCCAATGCGCAAGGCTACGTTGCGTATCCGCAGGTCGACCCGGTGGAAGAGATGACGGACCTGCTCGGAGCGGTGCGCGCCTACGAACTGAATGCGTCGGCCGTGCAAGCCACGAAAGGGATGATTCAACAGTCGCTGGACCTGTTGCGGTAGGGGAAAGATCCAGCAGGGAGGCTCGGTCATGAACAATCCAATTTCTTCGATTCGCATTCTGCCCGCCGAGGTCGCCATGCCGCGCACCGGCGCTTCCGCGGAGGGCGGCAAGTTCCTCGAAACCTTGCAGCAGTCGATGGACGAAGTGGAAGGCGCACAGGGAGACGCCCAGAGCCAGGTCACGCAGTTGCTCAACGGCAAAGGGGCAGACCTGCACAGCGCGATGATCGCGGTCGAAAAAGCCGACCTCTCGTTTCAGCTGATGATGCAGGTCCGCAACAAGATCGTCCAGGCGTATCAGCAGGTTTCGAACATGCAGTTCTGATCCTGCGCGCAGAACGAGGAGCCACAACACCTTGAACCGCAGAGAACGGAGAGTGCGCGGAGGAAAGCTAGGGATGAAAGTCTCAGCGCCCTCGGCGTTTTCTGCGGTTAAACAGGCCGGGAGGCGCACTGCGTGAGTCAGGGCCTCAATCAGATCCAGGAATTCCTGCGCGGGCTGAGCCTGCGGCAGAAGCTTCTGCTTGCCGGTGGCGCCGCCGCGGTTGCCCTCACCCTGTGGCTTTTCGTCACGCTTCTCGACAAGGGCAAGTACGTCACGCTCTATTCGGGGCTCAAGCCGCAGGACGCGCAGTCGCTGGCGAGCCGCCTGGCGGCGAAAAACATCCCCTACGAAATATCCACCGATGGCGCGAGCGTTCTGGTTCCCACGGAAAACCTCGATGCCGCCCGCCTCGAAACCGCCTCGCAGGGGTTGCCGCGCAATGCCCGGCTCGGCTTCGAACTGTTCGACACGCCGAATTGGGCCGGCTCGGACTTCAGCGAGAAAGTCAACTACCAGCGTGCCCTCGAAGGCGAACTTGAGCGCACATTGCAAACTCTGACGGAGGTCGAGGCGGTACGCGTCCACCTGGTTCTGCCGCGCGAGTCGCTGTTCAGCGAGCAGGAGCACGAAGCCAAAGCCGCCGTCATCGTAAAAACCCGCGGCGGCACGCTCTCCCGCGAAGCGCAGCAGGCGATTCCGCAACTGGTTGCGAGCGCGGTCGACCGCTTGCGCCCTGACAATGTCACGGTGGTCGACGCCGAAACCGCGACACCTTTCCTGCCGCGCCGCGGGCCGGGCGGGCGCGTTTCCTTCGATTCCGACGAGGAACTCGCCGCCGCTGCTGTGCACGCCATTGAACCAGTCGTCGGCGCCGACCACGTCCGCGCCAGCGTGCACGTCGACTACGACCTGAGCAGCAGCGAAGACACGTCCGAAATCTACGATCCGAAGGCGACCACGGCCCTGACCCAGCAGCATTCCGAGGAGCAGGCCGGAGGCGCCAACCCAGCCGGGGTTCCGGGCACGGCCAGCAACGTGCCTGGGAGCGCCGCGCCCACGCCCACGGTTCTTTCCACGCTCGATAACCAGTCGTCGAAAACGGATAGCACGACCTTTGCCGTCAGCAAGAACATCCGGCACGTCACGCAGCCGGCGGGCCGCGTGCACCGCATCACTGCCTCCGTGCTGGTCGACGACGCGGCCGATGCAAAACAGGAAAATGGCAAGAGCACGACCGTCCGCCGCAAGCGTACGGCCGAAGAAATGGGGGCGATCGAGAAACTCGCGCGCGCCGCCATCGGCGTCGACGATCAGCGTGGCGACCTGCTGGCTGTCGAAAATCTCTCCTTTCAAAGCACGCCTGTTGAGACGCTGGCGGGGCCGGGCAAGTGGGACAGAATTCGTCTCCTCCTCCAGCAGTGGGCCGGGGCGTTGCGTTATGTGGGAATCACGCTGTTATTCCTGATCGTGTACGCACTGGTCCTGCGCCCGGTAAAGAAGCAGGCCATCGCCGCCTTCAAGCAGCTGCCCGCTCAACTGGCGCAGCCCTTGGGAGCCGGAGCAGCCGCGGGAGGCGTTCTGGGGAACATCGAACTCCCGCCGGGCAGTGAGGAAGCCAAACGAGCCGGGCTCCTCAAGAAGGAATTAGCTGACAGGATCAAGACCGAACCAGCGGCCGCCAGCCACCTGGTTCAGACCTGGATTCGCGACCAGAAAACGAAATAGTGCCACCCTCGATCACACCCAATGTCCGCCCAGCTTCCCAACCCGGGCCTCCAGAAAGCCGCCATTCTCATGGTGCTGCTCGGAGAAGAAGCAGCCAGCAACATCTATCGCAACCTCTCCGAGGCCGACGTGCAGCGCCTCACGCAGCGCATTGCGGAACTGGAACGCGTGAAACCTGAGGCCGCTCTCTCCGTGCTCGAGGAATACCACCAGCTCATTCTGACGCAGAGCTACCTGGCCGAAGGTGGGCCGGAATACGCGCAGAAGCTGCTGGTCAAAGCGTTTGGGGAAGAGGGCGCGAAACAGCTGCTCGACCAGGTTTCCAAGCGATGGAGATGAGCGTCGTGCAGTTGGAGAGCCTGCAGAAAGCCGACCCGCAGCAACTCGCCAAATTTCTGGAGACCGAGCATCCCCAGACCATCGCTCTCATCCTTGCCCACCTGCATGCCCGTCAGGCCTCCGCCTTGTTGCTGCGTCTGCCCGAGGAGATTCGTGGGGAAACCGTCAAGCGGCTCGCGCAGCTGCGCCAGTTCTCTCCCGAAGTCGCCCAGAAGGTTTCACTCGCTTTGCACAAGCGCCTGGAGTCGCTGGGCGAACAGAGCCGCCGCGCCTACGCGGGCATCAAAGGCGCCGCCGACCTGCTCAATCAACTGGATCCGAATGCGAGCAAGGCGATTCTGGAGAGCATCGAGCAGGAGGACCCCAAGATGGCGCTCGGGATCCGCAATCTCATGTTCACCTTCGAAGACTTGATGGGTGTGCCGGAAACGGGCATCCGCGAACTCCTCGGACAGCTCGACAAGAAGACACTGGCTATGGCTCTGCGCGGCGCCTCCGAGGAACTCAAGAACCTGATCTTCAAGTCCATGTCGACGCGCGCGGTCGATATGCTGAAAGAGGACATGGAAGTGCTGGGGCCGGTGCGCACCAAAGACGTCCACCAGGCGCAGCACGAAATCGTCGAGGTGGCCCGCAAGCTCGAGGCCGAAGGCAAACTCGTGTTGAGCGCGGAGGCGCAGGATGAGTACGTCGTCTAGCGCCGCCCAGCGCCAGCCCATCTCCGAAGCCTCGCCCTTCCCCTACGCGGAAGCGGAACTTGCAAGCGGCGCTGCAACGCCCGCAGGCGGCAACCCCCAAACCGCGGAAGAACAAAGCCGCACCCTGCAAGCCGCCGCCTTCGAGCAGGGCCGTCAAGCCGCCCAACAGCAGCTCCGCGCCGAACTTGAGTCCGCGCTCGCCAAGAATCGCCAGCAAATCACTGGCGTCCTCCAGCAATTCGCCGTCGAACGCCAAAATTACTATCGGAGTGTCGAAGGCGAAATCGTGCAACTTGCGCTCGCCAGCGCCCGCAAGATTCTGCATCGCGAAACGCAGCTCGACCCGCGGGCCCTCGCCGGCATCGTGCGGGTCACGCTCGAGAAACTCGAAGCCGGCACCACCGTCCATTTGCACGTCAACCCGAAAGAAACCGCCGACTGGCGCCACTATTTCGCTTGCC
>JAIQFZ010000049.1 GCA_020073015.1 Terriglobia bacterium
GAGCGAGTAATGCGCGGCCTGAGCGCCCCGCTGCGGCCGGTACTTGCACCCAGCCTGCATCTGGCACGGGCGTAGGCGAAATGCCGCCGAGGCGCCCAGCAGACAGAGTGTCCGCTCTGCTCGGAACCCGGCGGCGTTCCGCTGCCAGACCAGCGATCCTCGGACCCGATCCGTTTAGACACCCCGACCGGGACACTTTGTCCCTAGGGTGGTGTCTTATGATCGCCCAGCCTTTGTTTTCAGTTGGTTGCCGGGATTTCCGTCGCTCGCGAACCGCGCTCTGCGCCAACTTGTCCCCTCCCGCAGTTTTCGATTGCTGATGTAAGTATCTGTAAACACGCCCTTTAACCGCATCGCGATTGGCTCCTCGATTGCCAAATAAGGGGTGAGGTGTGACGGGCCGGCTGTATGCCTTGCCCACTCACGACACCCGTGAGCACAAACGCGATGAATAGGAAAATGAGTCCACAGATTCCAGAAGGACGCGAAGGCCGTCCGAATAAGTCGGCAGGCTTCAGCGCCGCTTGGGGCCGGATTCTCGGCGTGGTCTTGTTGAGCATGCCACCTCGAAGAGCTTGGTGACGGTCATCGTGCAGTTCCGCCAGATGCCGGACACCACCACCTTGGCGGGTATGCAGAGCCGCGGCGCAGCGATGCGGAATCGGCTGCACTCGATTCGCGCGGTCACCATGCGCGTTCCCGTCAGCATGCTGGCAGAACTCGAGAGCAACCCGAACGTAGCTTACGTCACGCCGGATCGTCCAGTCTCGCTGACGGCCACGAACGAGGACTACACCACCGCCGTTGAAGCCGACGTTGCCGCCGCCCAGTTTGCCCAGGATGGGACGGGCGTGGGCGTCGCGATCATCGACAGCGGCGTCGCAGACCATCCGGACCTGCACAATGCAGCCGGCGCCAGCCGCGTCGTCTACAGCCAGAGCTTTGTTGCCGGTGACAGTTCGACCGCTGATAGGTATGGCCACGGCACACATGTTGCCGGCCTGATCGGCGGCACAGGCGCGAGTTCCGGACCTGCCCATGGTTATCCGGTCACGTTTGCAGGGGTAGCTCCCAACGTCAACATCATCAACCTGCGCGTGCTGGATCAGAACGGTTCAGGCACCGATAGCCAGGTGATCGCTGCCATCCAGCAGGCGATCGCTCTGAAGAGCACCTACAATATCCGCGTCATCAGCATGTCGCTCGGACGTCCGGTGTTCGAGAGCTACACGCTCGATCCGGTTGACCAGGCCGTGGAAGCTGCCTGGCAGGCTGGCATCGTAGTAGTGGTGGCTGCGGGCAACAATGGCCGCGACAACTCGATGGGTACGCACGGGTTCGCCACCATCGGTGTTCCGGGCAACGATCCCGCCGTCATCACGGTAGGAGCGACGAGGACGAAGGATACGGCGACGCGGGTCGATGACGCGATTGCCAGCTACAGTTCCAAAGGTCCGACCTTGGTCGATCACCTGGTAAAGCCTGACCTGGTCGCGCCGGGCAACCGGTTGGTCTCCTTGCGGGCTGCGGGCAGCACCCTTGATACAAACTATCCACAATTCAAAGTTGCCCCAGCCAGTGGTTGGGCAAAGTACTTTCGCCTAAGCGGAACCAGCATGGCAACGCCAGTGGTGAGCGGTGCGGTGGCGCTGATGTTGCAGCAGAATCCGGCGCTGACTCCCGATCAAGTGAAAGCGCGCTTGATGAAGACCGCGTGGAAAGGCTTCAATCAATATGTGTCGTCAGTCGACGACCTTGGAAACACGTACTCCAATCAGTACGACATCTTCACCTACGGAGCGGGGTATCTGGATGTAGACGCCGCTCTTAACAATACAGACCTCGCCACGGGCATAGCACTTTCCCCGACTGCAGTTTACAACGCGAGCAATGGCACCGTGAGTCTGGTGAATACGAACTCCGTGGTTTGGGGTGGCGCCAGCGTTGTTTGGGGTGCCACTTCAGTGGTCTGGGGAAATTCGGTGGTTTGGGGCAGCAACACCATCACAAGCAATTCGGTAGTTTGGGGCAGCACCAGCGTGGTCTGGGGTGCAACCTCCGTTTCTGGCTTCAGCGTAGTCTGGGGTGCCACTTCGATAACCGCCACTCCGATGGCAGCATTCAGCGACAGCGACGACGGAGAAGACTAGACAATCGGCTGAGGCCATATCGGAGACACCCATGACGAATCCTCTACCAATCAAAGCCAAAGTCATGATCGGAATGGTGGCCGTTGCGAGTCTGTTCGCTCTATCGTTCGGTGCGAGGAACTGGCAAACGCAAGCCTGGCCACAGTTGGCGCTCCTGCTAGCGGCAGCGGCCCTGAGTTCGCGCTTCAAGGTGAAGATCCCTGGGATGACGAGCTCCATGTCGGGAAACCTGCCCATCATTTTGCTGGCAGTCACGCAACTGGGATTGTTCGGCAGCCTGCTGGTAGCAGCAGTAGCTGCATTCGCGCAATCCTACACATCCGGCGGAAATAAAACGAAACCAATCCAGTTTGTGTTTAATGCATGCACGCTCCTCAACGCGTCTGGAATCGCTTACCTGGCCTACCATAGCCGGGTGGCATGGGCCCACAGTGCTATGCACACCCTGTCTCTCGTGCTGGCGGCGGGCGCTTATTTCCTGGCCAATACGGCTCCGGTCGCGGGCATCATCGGACTGACCGAAGGCGGCAATCCTTTTGCCCTCTGGCACAAGGTCTTCTTGTGGTCGTTCCCGAACTACGTAATCGGGGCGGGACTGACCGCGATTGCCTCCACGTTCGGTACGGTCACAGGCCTGGCAACTGTGGCAACGCTGATGTTAGTGCTGTTCGCGGTCTACCAGTCGTACAAGATGTATGTGGGCCGAGCGGAACAGACGCATCCGAAACTGATGGCTGTGGCTGCCGGCCGTTAGTTCACAAACCTGCTTCCAACCGAGTCTGCCCTTCGTCCAGTTTGAGGACGATTGGCAGGCTCGTCGTATTTATGCCTAGCAGGCTGCTGGGCGTTGCACCTGATTGTGGGTGGCGCAGCGCTTCAGCGCTGCGATATGCGGTTTGATTACCAGGGGCTTTAACCACCGAGGTCAAGCTGTGCGTCGCGAACGAATTCTCAGGAGCCTGCGAGTCATCCCCCGGATTGGCTCGTGGATACAATGCCGCCTAGGACGAAGATCTGAGCGCTGGTGTACCTTAGGAGGCTGCGGAAGAAGTTGAATCGGTGACCTCAGCTAAAGCCGCCGATGGAAGCAAAGGTCTTATCGCAGCGCTGAAGCGCTGCGCCACCCAAAACCAGACTTTTTCCGCAACCTATTAGAGGCAAGCCTTTCTGAGTTGCAGTCTGGAAGAAGCGGGGGGTTAGCTGGTGAACACAAGCATCTTTGAAATTTTCAAGATCGGGATCGGCCCGTCCAGCTCTCATACCGTTGGCCCGATGAGGGCGGCCCGCGAGTTCGCGGCTTCCCTTCAGAATGAAACCATCATGGACCAGGTGACCCGGGTGCGCCTGGAGTTGTATGGCTCCCTCGCTCTGACCGGCCATGGACATGGAACGGATCGGGCAGTCTTGCTCGGACTGCTGGGGGAGATTCCGGATGAGGTTGATCCTGCGTCCATCGACGGTAAGATTCAGGACATTCGTAAGAGCGAACGCATTCCCCTGCTCGGCATGCGCGAGATTCCGTTTATTGAGGAGCGCGATCTGCTCTTTCATAAGGACCAGATCTTGCCGGGTCATCCGAATGCCATGCGCTTCTCGGCCATGGACGAGTCCGGTAAGCCACTGAAAACGGCCATCTACTACTCCGTGGGAGGTGGCTTCATCTCCCGGGACGGAGAACCGCCGTCCTCAAGGGACGCGGTGAGACCGCCTCCCCACCCGTTTTCGAGCGCCGGGGATCTTCTGCGCATCGGCGATGAACTGTCGCTCTCCATCTGGCAAATTGTTCTCGAAAACGAAAAAGCGTGGCGCACCGAGGAAACCGTTCGCAACCACATCGAACGCGTCTGGCACGTCATGCAGGAATGCGTGACGCGAGGATTCAAGACCGAAGGCATTCTCCCCGGTGGCCTGAATGTCCGCCGCCGGGCTCCCCAGCTCGCGCGCAAGCTCGGGGAGTACGGCAGTTCCGATCCACTGGCACCCATGGATTGGGTCAATGTTTTCGCCATGGCGGTCAACGAAGAAAACGCGGCGGGCGGCAGAGTCGTGACCGCCCCAACCAACGGCGCTGCCGGCATCATTCCTGCGGTCGCCCACTATTACATGCGCTTTGTTCCCGATGCGACCCGTGCAGGACTGGAGCGTTATTTCCTGACGGCCGGAGCCATCGGGATCCTCTACAAGGAAAATGCATCCATCTCCGGCGCCGAAGTCGGCTGCCAGGGAGAAGTCGGCGTCGCGTGTTCCATGGCCGCGGGCGGCTTGGCGGCTGCACTCGGCGGTACTAATCGGCAGGTTGAGTATGCCGCCGAGATCGGCATGGAGCACAACCTCGGTATGACCTGTGACCCGATCGGCGGCCTGGTGCAGATTCCCTGCATCGAACGCAACGCCATGGGATCGGTGAAAGCAATCAACGCCTGCCGGATCGCCATGCGGGACACCGATGAGCACAAGGTCTCACTCGATCAGGTCATCGCGACCATGTACCAGACCGGCATGGACATGCAGTCACGGTACAAAGAAACGTCCCTGGCCGGGCTCGCGGTGAATGTCATCGAGTGCTGATTCCCGTGACTCAGGCTCTACGACGCGGGATCTGGCGCAATGTCATTTTCGTTGCGGCGTGAGTTCCAGTTCGCACTGGCCATAGGGCGCATCTTCACCGTCGGCTTGAGCGGTGTAGCTGCCACCATTCACCACGTCGACGTTGTGGAAGGTGCAGGAGAATCCGCCGATGCCGGCCTGGTTCCAGTCGTGGGTGGGACGGCCGTGATCGGTTCCATCACAGTGACCTTCCATGCCGCCGCCTTGGATCTGGAACGAGCTGTTGGTGCCACCTCCGGAGACATCATCGTGGCCCTTGCACGCGCCTTGAGTTTGGAAGCGTGAGGAACGGATCCGGGTTTTGAATTCAGCAGCTCCCTTTAGACCAACAATGCCCTGCTGGAAGGACTGGAGGTCGAACTCGCCTTTGACAATGCGATCGTCTTCATCGAAGTCCAGATACTGCTCGCGGTGGAAGTGATACTTAATCGTGCCGTCGTGCTGCTTGGGATCGGGCGGCGGGGCGTCCTGGCAGTTCACTGATTTTCCGATATCCTGAACCTGCTGGTTGGAGAGATCCTTCAACACATCTTCGTTCCAATCCGATACTTTCCCGGTCAGCTGGCCGATGGGGGCGTCGACCAGACCGGTCGCAACATTGGCCTCCTGATTCAGGAATCGCACGGCGGTCATCTGCTGCACTTCCGAGCGCGCGTCCTGGATATTCGACAAGACCTGATCCCGGTATCCAGGATCTTCCTGGTATGCCTTTTGGGTCAGCGGATTGGTGGGATTCTTCGCACAGTTCTCCATGGCATCGAGCTGTTGCATCCAGTTGCTATGTTCCTGGCTCTTGCTGAACGCGTTTCCAATATCCGAGAGGGCGTCGTACAGCGTTTGAGCCATCTCGAAACTTGCGGAGACACCAGCTCCCCCTCCGCTGGACTGCGCCCATGCCGAAGGCACGAGGCTGAACCACTGCGTTGCGGACGTTCGTCCGCGGATCGCTTGCTGCAGGCCCGGCGGAACAGCGCTCAAGGGAACAACATATTGCAGAGAGACCTGGGTTTTGTCAGGGCTCACGGCTTTTGCCGAGAATTTCCGGCTAGCGATGGGCATGGTCGCGCCGCCGGTCGGCGCCAACTCAGCAGCGCTGGGCATGTATTGCGCATCAGGCGTGATGGTGATGGTCTCATCGGCAGTGCGGTTATCTGGGAAGGTGAACCGCAGATGCACCGATGTGTTGTCCTGGCTGACAACGGAAGCCTTCACTTGCGTGAGGTAGGCCGCAGACTTCCGGTCGAGACCATACTTGTTGAGAAACTTCTTGAAGGTTGCCGGATTCACGCCGGCAGGCAGGTCAGCATCGGATCCCGGGGCAGAGCTGGCGGACGCTTTCGGAGTGTCCCCGGTGTTCGAATAGAATATTTTCCGAGGCGCGATCCAACCGCAAGGATCAGTACGATCGAAGCGAGAACGGCCAACACTTTCAAGATCGAACTCATTTTTGACAGGCGCATGGAAGCCTCGTGTGGATTATCCGGGGAGTCTCCGGGAGCCATTTCTGGCCAGCCGACGAGCACAGTGATGATCGAGTCGGACTACCTCCCTACTCTGATATGCGAGATTTTCGTCCGGATTGGATCATGACTATGCCAAAGAAATCAGGGTCCAGGACCGGCACCCGATCCTTATCGAGCGTCCGGTCGATGGTGTGCAAGTTCCGGAAGAGGGATTCCGGCTGGTACGGGGTAGGCTAAGACCGAGGCTTCATCCACCCCGCAAGTCTGCGTGGCATCTTGTTTCCGGTGGTACGCTACTCCACGGCGATGTACAGCCCTATTCGTGGGTCAAAGTAGACACAAGAGAGGCTCGCCGTGAATGTCATTGAGTGCTGACTTCCTTTCATTCCGGAACATAGACAGCATAGCCGCGGCCGGCCGCCCACAAATCTGCCACCCCGTTCAGGTCAGTCCACTGGTCGGCAGGTTGCGACCGATCGTCTCGGCCCCACCATGCGATCGGCTTCAGTCGCTTCGTGCGCCATTCCGTGGTCACGGAGCTCCCGTTCCATCCGTCTCCGCGGTTGTTTAGAACTAGAATCAATCCTGGCTGAGTGGCAAATCCGTTCCTCTGCATGATGTAGAGATCGTGGTCGGCGTAGAGAACGGAGGTCGTTCCTCCGGCATATCCTTCGTGGGCCTTGATTAGCGCCGCGATGCCATTGGCCGTGCCTCGTCCAGCAAGCTTGAAGTTGAAGTAATCCTGCCAGAAGACAGAAGGATACCCCTCGCTCGTGAGAATGAAAGCGTAGGCCAGAAGCTTATCAGTCACGATGGCATTGCCGGAATCACGGATGGTGTCGTGATTGTCAACGAAAGTGACCGCCCACCGCGGGAACTTCTGTACCACCGTGCCATCGCTCAGGCTGCGCAGATCGAAGCCATACTGGTCGCAGAGCCCTTTGAGCTTGTAGTGGAGTGGGAAATCAAATGCGGATACGGGGTTGTCCATAGTGGTAGTGTTGGTCGAGGCCAGCCACTCGTCGACCACGCGATCTGACTCCCAGCATTCGCCGACGTCAAAGGGGCGGAACAGGTTGCCGCCACGATTGTAGCGGTATTCGGCGATCCCCCTGACCATCCACGGGCCGTAGCCTTTTACGAAGTCGAACCGAAAGCCATCGTAGCCAATCTCTTCGATCAGCCAACGGGTGTACTCCATCAACGCCTTGTAGACATCGGGATTGCGATGGCAAAGGTCGGGCATGTCGCCAAAGCTCCCGAAGCCTTCCATGGTTTCGTACACGCTCGGATGGAAGCAGGTCCAATCGCGAGGAAACCTGGCACTCTTGGGAGCGAAGTTTGTCCATCGTACCTGCTTGTCAATCGGGTTCGTTTCTTGCGCGTCCGCGCCGGAATTGTGGTTCAGGACAACATCGGCATAAACCTGAAGCGAGTTGGCGTGCGCCGACGTGATGCAGTCAACAAGGTCCTGCTTCGTGCCGAACCAGGTTTCGGTCCGGCCTTTCTGGTTGTACTCCCCGAGATCGAAGTAGTCGTAGGGATCGTAGCCCATCGAATTCCATTCGGCGGCTTTCGAAGGGGGTGGAAGCCACAAGGCGGTGAACCCGTCCGCGGACAGGCTTGGAAGTTGAGCCGTGAGGGTTCGGAACCAGCGCCCTTCGCACCCTTCCAGCGATGGGCAGTCCCAATAGAACGCCTGCAGCAACACACCCATGAGAAACCTCCTTCAGCGTCGCGAAATACCACCGGTTAGGCGATTGATTGAAGTGAACTTACGAGAAACAATCGGAGCCCGAGGTCAGCAAATCATGCCCCAACCAGGAGAATATTCTCGCACCGGGCAAGTGGGAAGTATGTGACGGAGAATATGAGTGGGAGTGATGAAAAGCAGCCGTGAGGTGTTTTCAGTGCCCACTCGACGCGGCGTCCCGTGGAATGATCGTCCCAAGAAGCTAGTAGCGAGACCCTGGCAGCTTCTTCCCCACACCCACTCCACCCGAGGAGTCATGGTGGGCAGTGCAGGACTCGAACCTGCGACCTCCTGCTTGTAAGGCAGGCGCTCTAACCAGCTGAGCTAACCGCCCGCACCGTGCGGATGAGGCCGGCGGAACCACTCTGTCGGCCGCCAGACTTTAGCTGAGAATACTTGACGCTCGATCTTGGGTCAAACGACCGTGGGTCAAACCCGGCGAGCGAAGAGGCTGCTACACTTTCTGTCGTGCGACAGTTAATCGTCAATGCCGATGACTTCGGTCTGACGGCTGGGGTGAATCGGGCGATTGTTGAAACCCACAGCGGCGGAATCGTTTCCTCGGCCACACTCATGGCCAACGGCGGCGCGTTCGACGATGCCGTGGAGCGAGCCCGAGCGACGCCCACGCTCTCGGTCGGATGTCACGTGGTATTGGTCGACGGGGCGCCCGTGTCCGAACCTGACGCGGTCGACACCTTGCTCGCCATCCGGTCGGCCGAGCCCGATAAGTTTCACGCTCGCCTTCCGGCTGTAGTAGCTCGTGCTGTACTGGGGGGCTTTGATCCCGATCAACTGGTCGAAGAAATCACTGCGCAAATCAGAACCATTCAGTCGGCAGGGTTGCCGGTTACGCACCTCGACACGCACAAGCATACGCACGTCTTCCCGGAAATTCTGGGAGCTCTGGTGCGAGCTGCACGGATTTGTGGCGTACCCGCGTTGCGCAATCCATTCGTTCCGGTGGCCACGGTCAGCGCGAACCAGTTTGTCGGCCGGCCGACCCTCTGGAAACGATATGGGCAGGTGCGCATGCTGAGGAGTTTTGCGGGCCAGTTCCGCGTGAAGGTCCGCCGCGCGGGCCTGTCGACCCCCGACGGCGTCGTGGGAGTAGTCGAGACTGGGTCGTTCAACCCTTCCCTGCTCCGGCAGGCGTTCACGAACCTGCCGGAAGGAACCTGGGAACTGGTTTGTCATCCGGGATACGCCGATGGCGACCTGCGCGCCGCCCACACACGTCTGATCGAGTCCCGTGACCACGAGCGTCGGATGCTGATGTCGGAAGAACTACGAGCGTTTCTTGACGCGCAGAAGATCCGACTGATCAGCTACCGTGAGTTTGCGGGTAGCCGCAATTAGCAAGTTACGGCCGTGCGCGCACGGGGTACATCGGAAGGAACAGCGGACCGACTTTGCAATATCGTGAACCGGTAAGTGAGGTATGATCTGCATGTTCGTTCCCCTGGGGATCTTGCATGACTGAAAAGCAACTCGAGCCCCGAGTCACCGTCGATCTGCCCGTGCGGGTGTGGGGGATGAATGCCGAGGGACGACCCTTCTCCCAACATGCCCGAGCCCAGAACATCAGTTCGGATGGCGCGCTGCTTTTTGACGTGGAGAGTGAATTGAAGGTGGGCGATGTCATCGGAGTCCAGTGCGACGACAAGAAGGTGCGTTGCACGGTGGTCTGGGTGATGAACACGGGAGCAATGAAGAAGCATCAGGTGGGAGTGAAGTTGCTCGCCGACCAGGAATGCCCATGGAAAGCCTACCTGCCGATCGAAGGAGCGAAGCTGAGTATACCGCCGTCGAATCGGCGCCGTTATTTGCGCCACAAGATTTCGCTGCCGATCGAATTGCGCGACGAACGCGTGAAAACGCCCATGCGCATCAATTCGACGGACGTGAGCGGGAATGGATGCTACGTCGAGAGCATCCTGCCGCTACCTGTAGGATCGATGCTGCGAGTGGATTTCTGGCTGGATGCGGAGCATATCAACATTACGGCGGTGGTGCGCACCTGCGATCCAGGAGTGGGAAACGGGATTGAGTTCATTGGTCTGCCGGTGGACGGCAAGCTGAGAATGCAAGCGTACCTGGATGCCATTGACCCGCAGATGGGAGTCTCGGCTCCCAAGCCAAAACCCTAGAGCGGACGCGCGGCTAGACCGAGGGTTCGGCGTAGCGGGCGAGCACGATCCCGCGAATCAGACCGCCCATCGTGAATTCGCGCGCTTCGATCGCGACGGGCAAGCCCAGTTCTCGAAGCGTCGCCGAGGTCACCGGCCCAATCGAAGCAAACTGAACTTTCTTGAGCGAACGCGCCCCGGCGTTGCCGAGGAGTTCGGCAAAATTCCTGGCCGTTGAAGAACTGGTGAACGTGACCACGTGGGGACGACGAGCCGCGTTCTTCATCAGTGAGCGCAGACGGGCGCGCGATTTCTCAGGCACCACCGTTTCGTAAGCCTCAACCACATCGACCAGAGCGCCGGCCGCCCGAAGCTCTTCCGGAATCACGTCGCGCGCCACCTTTGCCCGAACCAGCAGGACGCGCTTGCCGTTCACTTTGTCGCGCAGACTCTTGACCACCGATTCGGCCACATACTCTTCGGGGACCATCTTGACCTTCAGCCCGTGCTTCACAATCGCCTTCTTGGTCGCGGGCCCGATGGCGGCGATCTGGAGATGCCGGAAGCTCTTGCGGGCGATGTGCAATTTCCGAACGCGATTCCACATCGCTTCCACCCCGTTCCCGCTGGTCAGGATGAGCCAGTCGTAGGTCTTGAGGCTCTTCAATACGTCGTCGAGCGGCTGAAACGTGCTGGGCTTGCGAATTTCAATAAACGGAATCTCGATCACACTTGCGCCCAGGCCGCGAAGGCTGGCGGAAAGGCTGCCCGCTTGATGACGAGCGCGTCCCACAAGAATGCGAGTGCCGGCGAGAGGATGTTTTTCGTTGGGCTTGCGCATGAGTAAGGTCTCAGGTCTCAGGTCTCAGGTCTCAGGTCTCAGGTCTCAGGTCTCAGGTCTCAGGTCTCAAGTCTCAGGTCTCAGGTCTCAGGTCTCAGGTCTCAGGTCTCAGGTCTCAGGAAATGCGATCTCGGGGTGCGAGGGCAGGTTGCCTCTCACAATCCTTGTTCGTCGCTGGAGGGACCAACACTTCCACTGGCAACTGGCAGCCGGCAACCGGTTTTCCTGAGGCCTGCGACCTGACACCTGAGACCTGCTTCACGGTTGCTGCGGCAATGCGAAACCCTCGCCGTAGACCTCTTCGAGGATAGCATCGCCACCGCGGCGGAGCAGGGTTTCACCCACTTCATTGCCCAGCCGCTCGGGATCGTTGCCATCACGGGTTTCGCGAAGAACCTTCGTCCCATCCGGATGGGCAACCAGCGCGTTCAAGTGGATCTTGCCGTTTTGAACTTCCGCAAAGGCACCGATCGGAACCTGGCAACCGCCACCGAGTTTATTCAGAAGGGCGCGTTCACAGGTTGTCGCGGCGCGGGCGTCAGCGTCATCCAGAAATGCCAGCAGGGTGCGCGTTGCGGCGTCGCCCTTGCGAATCTCGATTCCAAGAGCGCCCTGCCCGGCGGCTGGCGTCATCACTTCCGCGGAGATCACCTGCCTCACAAGTTGTGTCTTGCCCAGGCGGTTCAGACCGGCAGCCGCCAGAATGATGGCGTCGTAATCGCCAGATTCCAGCTTTCGCAGGCGCGTGTCGACGTTGCCGCGGAGCGGATGAATCTGCAGGTCGGGACGGATCGCTTTCAGCTGAGCTTGCCGTCGGAGGCTGCTGGTGCCGACATTCGCTCCCTGCGGCAGCGCCTCAATGCTTGCGAAGTTCACGGAACAAAACACGTCGCGCGGATTCTCCCGCTTCGTAATGGCCGCAATCTCGAAATCCCTGGCGAGTTCAGTGGGCAAATCCTTCAGACTGTGGACAGCGAGGTCCACACGATTCTCGACTAGGGCCTCCTCAATTTCCTTGGTGAACATGCCCTTCGTGCCCACCTTGGCAAGCGCGACATCGGTGATCTTGTCGCCCGTGGTCTTGATGATTTCGAGTTCCACGGTGTGGCCCTGGGCACGGAGCAGGTCCGAGATATGGTGAGCCTGCCAGAGCGCGAGCTGGGAGCCGCGGGAACCGATGCGGAGGCGCGCCATCAGTTTTGCGCTCCCGAGTCACCGCTCGACTTGGAAGCTGCGGCCTGCTTTTCCTTGTCCTGCAGGTTGAACAGGCGGCGTACGAGTTCGACAACAGTTGTAGATTCGGGATCGCGCGCGGCGGTCTTCAGCGTGCTGATGGGCGTGTGCATGATCTTGTTGATGATGCCACGCGTCAGGGCGTCGACCGCGAGTTCCTGATCCGCGCTCATCGTGCCCAGACGTCCGCGCACGCGATCAATCTCGGCCTGGCGAATGGTTTCGAGGTGGTCCTGCAGGGAGACGATGGTGGGGACTACGTCGAGCGTCAGCAGACGGGCGTGAAACTTCTCGACTTCACTGTTAACGATCGCCTCGGCCTTTTCGGCTTCCTTCTTGCGATCCGCAACGTGCGAGCTGACGGCCTGCTGCAGGTCGTCGATATCGTAAACAAAAATGCCGTCCAGCTTATTGAGTTCAGGATCGACATCGCGCGGCACCGCGATGTCGATGAAAAACATCGGGCGGTTGCGGCGGCGCGCCAGGAACTTCTCGCCATGCTCGCGTCTAAAGATGAAATGGGGCGATCCGGTCGAAGTAATGACGATATCGGCGCGCTCGCAAGTGTCATAGAGCCGGCTGAACTCGATCGCCTGTCCCTCAAATTTTTGCGCCAGCCGGATAGCACGATCATAAGTTCGGTTCGCAACAAAGATGGAGGAGGCACCGTGGGCTAGCAGGTGCCGGGCCGCGAGTTCACTCATCTTGCCGGCGCCGACCAGGTACACGCTCTTCCCGTTCAAGTTGCCGAAGATCTTTTCGGCCAGTTCGACCGCGACCGAGGCAACCGAAACCGAAGAAGAGCCGACTGCAGTTTCCGTGCGAACGCGCTTGGCCACCGCAAAAGCTCGAGTGAGTAACTGATCCAGTTGAGCACGCACGGCGCCCACCGCCCGGGCCGTGGCGTAGGCTTCCTTCACCTGGCCGAGAATCTGCGGCTCACCGACCACCATGGAATCGAGGCTGGCAGCGACGCGGAACACGTGGCGGACAGCGTCGTCTTCGCGAAATTCGTAAAGATGATTTTCGAACTGGCTGGGATCGACCGCGAAGTACTCGCGCAGAAACTCGCGCAGGTCGCCGGAACCATTTTTCATGTTGGCGAGAAACTCGACCCGGTTGCAGGTGGAAACGATCATGCCCTCGGCAATGGCAGGGTGCTCGGCCAGTTTCTTGCAGGCTTCCGGCAGGCGCGATTCGGGAATCGCGAGCCGTTCGCGGACTTCAACCGGCGCGGTCTTGTGATTGACGCCGATGAGTTGGAATCTCATGACGCGATAAACCTGTGCATTCCGCTGAAGTAGTTGGCCACCCAGGCCACGATGGCCGCCACGAAGGCCGCACTGGCCAGCACCGCCGCCCGGCGCCCGCGCCAACCGGCGCTGAGTCGCGTGTACACCATGATCAAGTACACCGCCCACATCAGCACAGAAAGCAGAATCTTGGGATCCTGGATATCGACGCGATGGTACGCCGACTCGGCCACCACCGAACCGAAAATAAGGCCCAGGGTCATGAACGGAAATCCCAGCATCAGGGAGCGGTAGCCGATTTCGTCAATCACTTGCAGCGCGGGCAGGCGCGAGAACATCCCACTCGACACCTTCGATTTGAGAGCACGCTCCTGCAAAAGGTACAGCAAGCTGGCGCCGAAGCTCACGAACAGCGCGGCATAGCCGGTAAATATAGCGAAGATGTGGGCGGCCAGCCAGCCATGTTTGACTGCATCCGACGTAAACACGAGCGGTTGCTGTCCGGTGGCTGCGATGAAAACGAGCAGGAACACCAGTGGGAACACCACGATGCCATGCGAGGTCGTTCTGTACACCAGATAGACCAGCATGAAGACAACCATGATCAGGAAGCCGAGCAGGGATTCGGAGTTGTGCACCGAGGCCAAGGTGAGCTGGCCCGCCTGCTGGACGGCCTCGACCAGCGAGACGAAGTGAAACACCATGCCCAGGTAGGCGGCGTGGAGTGCAACCTTGCCCAGGATTTCGGAGGTGCGAGTCAGCGCGATCAAGGCGTACAACAGCCCGACCGCATAACAGATCAGCGCGACTCGTAGCCAGAGCAGGGCCATATGGTTCGTGCGTGTTCCGCAGAGCGGTGGATGCCTCCCCACCCCCTTGCAGTGATTATAGTTTGCACGCTGGCAGCCAGAAGGGAAAGCGGAACATGTCACAAGTGCATGTGACGACGGTCACAGCGGGAGGGTGTGGCGCGGACCCTCCTCTCCGCGAAGATCAACCACAGGAGGAGCGGAAGGGGCAAAGGGCCTCCCTCCGACTGGCCGCTACTTCTTGAGTTCGGCCGTCCAGTTGAGTACGAGCGTCAGCGGTTCGCTGCCCTCTTTGAGGTTCCCGGTGTTGATCAGGAACTTCTTTCCATCGGCGGTCACATCGTAGGGGCCGCTCTGCCGTTGGATGGCACTCGCCTGAAAGAGGGGATGGGAGACACCCAGATGCACGGCGTTGTTGGCCGTGTTCACATCGACGGCGACCACATTGTCCGTGGGATCGAGGAAAAACAGCTCCTTGCCATCCTTCCGCCAGCGTGCCGCGACGCCCCCGTTGGTCGAGACCTGCCACTTCGCGCCTCCTGCAGGAAATGCGGTGATGTAAACCTCGTTCCGTCCGGACTCATTGGTCTGATACGCCAGCCACTTCCCATCGGGCGAAACCGCAGCCCCGCCCTTGAGAAACGCACTCTGGACAAGGGGGAAAGGTTTTCGGTCGCCAAATAAAGGCAGCGCCCACACGTCGATAGTGGGCTGGTTACCGGCGCCAGTGCGCCTCAGGTAGACCACGTAACGTCCGTCCGGCGAACAAGTCGGGATTGCCTCTTCTGCATCCTTGCTCTCGAGCACAGTCTGTTCCGAGCCGCTGCCGTCGGCCGCCTTGGAATAGAGGTGGTATCCGCTTTTGGCATTCGATTGGTAGAAAATCGTCTTCCCATCGGGCGACCATGCCGGCGACAACTGGCTGGCGGTCCCGAACGTCAGGCGCGTCCTGGTGCCGCGGGCCAGATCGAAAATCCATATATCTTGCGTGCCCTGCGTGCCGTTGAACAGGTCGACCGCCAGGCGCGTGCCGTCGGGGGAAAGCGCGGGATAGAAATAGCGGTCCGGCTGGGGGACCGCGCCGGTCTGCTTGCCATCTCGATCAACCCAGTCCAGGTTCCAGTTCCCTGCTGTCTCGCCGGTTTCATAGACCAGGCTCCCGTTCTCCGAAGCCGAGAATATGGGGCGGGTGACCCCTCCATTGATGGCGACATGTTCCGCAACCGGAACCGCTTCCCCGCTGACTTCCAACGTGCGTGCGTTGAACGGACGCGCCATCAAGGTCTGCTCCCGCATGAATAACAGGTAGCCCGAGGCGTAAACCGCCATGGTCTCGCTCTTCATCAACTGCTTGCCCTCAAGCGAGCCGATCACTCCAATGTCAAGAGCGTTCCCCTGCACTCCCTGTACAGTTCGTGACCAGTAGAGGAAGTGCTTGCCATCCGGCAGGAAGACCGGCCAGCGGTGACTGTTTTCACCTTGCGAGGTGTCCAGCTTCGAGGCTGATTCGGGGGTCCCGCCGGCTGCCGGTACCTGCAGGAGCGCCGCGCTGGTTGTGGGTGTAAACACAATGACGCCGTCTCGGCTCCATGCGCCGCCCCGACCATTGGCAGCGTCGCAGATGGTCTGCGGAGGTCCTCCGCCGGCATCAATCCTTCGCAACTTGCCTCCCGCGAAGAACCCGATCTCACGGCTGTCGGGCGACCAGAACGGATACATGGCTTCCTCGGTTCCGGTCAAAGGCTGCGCCGTCAGCGAGTTCAGCGGGCGGACGTACAACATGATCTTGCCCTTTTCATCACGAGCGGTGAAGGCCAACCGCGTACCATCGGGCGAGAGCACGGGCGGACCGGCCTCCACGGCCATCATCAAGAAGGCGCCGCCGGGCGGCGGCAGAATTGACGAGCGCACGACCGGTTCCACCCGGGGCGCACCGAAAAAGTGGGCACCCGCCAGGCCGAGTACGGCCAGAGTCGCAACGCCCGCAACCAGCCAGCCCAGCCGGGATTGCACCGGTGCGGAGGGCACCGCGGCAGCAACGTCCTGCGCCGGATCGGCGTTGGCCAGCACGCCAAGTTGTATCTTCACGTCGTGCATGCAGCCGTAGCGCTGATCTGGATTCTTCGCCAGGCACAGGTGGACGATCTCATCCAAACGGGCAGGAGAAGTAGGCTGCACCGCGCTGACTCGATCCGCTTCCTTGTCCAGGATCGCGCCCAGCACGCTGAATTGCGACTTACCCTCAAACGCCCTGCGTCCGGTCACCATCTCGAAGAGCAGGCAGCCAAAGCTGAAGATGTCGGAACGCGCGTCGGCTTCGGCGCCTTGCAGCACCTCCGGCGCCATGTACTGGAAAGTGCCGACCACTGTTCCTTTTTCCGTTAAAGGAGAGGCCGACGCGCTGAGCGAAGCCACACTCATGGTGGGCGTCGAAGGCGTGAGCGGCCCGACCGCCGACGCGCCCACGCCGGTCATGGGCTTGGCCAGCCCGAAGTCCATCAGCTTGGGGCCATTTTTCGTGAGCATGATGTTGCCCGGCTTCAGGTCGCGATGCAGGATCCCGCGCGCATGGGCCTTGTCCAGAGCATCTGCGATCTGCATCGCGATTTTCAGCGTCTCGCCGAGCGGGATCGCTCCCCGCTGCAGACGGTCGGCAATGGTCTCCCCTTGCAGGTGTTCCATCACCAGGAAGTCGGTCCCGCCTTGCGAGCCGACGTCGTGCAGCGTGCAGATGTGCGGGTGATTCAGAGAAGAAATCGCCCTCGCCTCGCGTTCCATCCGCTGCTTAAGATCTGGGTTGGAGGAAAGGTGGCTGGGAAGAACCTTGATCGCGACATCTCGCCCGAGCCGGGTGTCGCGGGCGCGATAGACCTCTCCCATGCCGCCCGCTCCCAGCGGCGCGAGAATCTCATAGGGACCGAGTTTTGTGCCAGAGGTCAGCGCCATGTGTGCGGGCATTATACCTGCGCCGCATATTGCAGACGTTGCGATGGCGTGATTGCCATCGTCCGCGTCACCCTCGCCGTGGCATTGTCGAATTTACGACCCTGGAAACAGTAAAAGCCGTTCGAATCCCGATTCCTTCCCGGCGGATGCGGAGACCGAGTTCCTTCCTGTATTCTCAAGCAGATGGCGCAGAACTTTAACGAACGCTTGAAGAAATCGCCGGTGCTCTGCGATGGCGCGATGGGCACGCTGCTCTACGCCAAGGGCGTCTTCATCAACCAATGTTATGACGAACTGAACCTGTCGCAGCCGGACCTGATTCGCGGCATCCACCATGAGTATCTGCAGGCTGGGGCCGAGATCATTGAGACCAACACCTTCGGCGCGAACCGCTTTCGCTTGGCGCGGCACAGCTTGGCGGACCGCGTGCGCGCGATCAATGTCGCCGGCGCCCGGGTGGCGCGCGAAGCGGCCAAGAGTTTCGACGTCTGGGTGGCGGGCTCGATTGGTCCGCTGGGAATTCGCATTGAGCCTCTGGGCAAGACTTCGTTTGAGGAAACGCGGGCGTCGTTTCGTGAACAGATCGCCGCCTTGGTCGAAGGGGGCGTGGACCTGCTGATGCTCGAAACCTTCGGCTACGTCGAAGAGTTGCATCAGGCGGTGCTCGCCTGCCGGGACGTGAATCCAAACATTCCGATCGTCGCCCAGGTCACGATTGACGAAGATGGCAACTGCCTGGACGGTTCCGATCCAGAAGCCTTCGCGGCGCGGCTGGCGGAATGGAATGTGGACGTACTCGGGATCAACTGCAGCGTGGGACCGGTGGCGATGCTGGAGGCGATTGAGCGCGTGCGAGCCGTCACTTCCCTGCCCCTGGCCGCGCAACCGAACGCGGGCATGCCGCGGTCGGTCGAGGGACGAAACATTTATTTGTGCTCGCCGGAATACATGGCCAGCTACGCGCGAAAGTTTGTGGCCGCCGGCGTCCGGCTGATTGGCGGATGCTGTGGAACGACTCCCGAACACATCCGCGCCATGAAATCAGCGCTGCGGGCCGGAGATGCGCGGGCGAAAACTGCCATCTCCGAGGCCGTCCATGCGCACCCCTCACCCTCGGCTCCGGCCACCATTCCCATGGCCGAGCGCTCGCGATTGGGAGCGAAGATCGCGGCTGGGCAATTCGTGACCATGGTGGAGATCGTGCCGCCCAAGGGAATCGACATTCGCAAAGAAGTGGAGGGGGCAAAGTTCGTCAAATCCGTGGGGGTGGATGCCGTCAACATCCCAGACAGCCCGCGCGCATCGGCTCGCATGAGCAACCAGGCCCTGTCGTTGCTGATGCAGCAGATGGTGGGGATTGAAGCCATCCTGCACTACACATGCCGGGACCGGAATGTGCTGGGCATCCAGTCGGACCTGCTGGGCGCAGCCGCGACCGGGATTCGCAACTTGATCTGCATCACCGGTGATCCACCGAAGATGGGGAATTATCCGGACGCCACGGCGGTGTTCGACGTGGACTCCATCGGACTGGTCAATATCGTCCACAACCTGAACCGGGGATTGGACTTAGGCGGGAATCCGATCGGCACCGGCACGAGCTTTGTGATTGGCGTGGGCGCGAATCCAGGGCTGCCGAATCTGGACGAAGAGATCCGGCGCTTCGAATACAAGGTACAGGCTGGGGCGGAATACGTGGTCACCCAGCCGGTCTTCGACTTGAGCCTGCTGGAGAACTTCTTGAAGCGAATCGAACACTGCCGAATTCCCGTCATTGCCGGAATCTGGCCGCTGGTAAGCGCGCGGAATGCGGAATTCATGAAGAACGAGCTGCGTGTGTCGGTACCGGATGAAATCCTGAACCGGATGACGAAGGCTGCGACTCCGGAAGCAGCTCGCGAGGAAGGGGTAGCCATTGCGCGCGAGATGCTGACGGCGGTTCGGCACCGGGTGCAGGGGGCGCAGATCAGCGCTCCCCTGGGGCGTTATGCATCGGCGGTGGATGTTCTGGAGGCACTCGGATCGAAGTAAGCGCTTCCGTTTCATTTTTCATCACAAAACGCGTGTGACTTGCACAAGAAATTTACATGACCTCGCCGATTTCTCTGGACATTTCTACAGGAAATCGGCATTACAATAGTGGTAGGAGCAATTGGATTGGTGAAGTTTGAAGACGGCCTCGAGCGTCTGGAAAAGATTGTCCAGGAACTGGAAAAAGGGGAGGTGCCTCTGGAAAAATCCCTGACGCTATTTGAAGAAGGCATGCAACTTTCCGCGAACTGCAGGAAGCAGCTGGAGGAAGCGGAAGGAAAAGTAGAGATTCTGCTAAAGCAGAACGGAAAGCTCCAAACCGAACCGTTCGAGCCCCCGGCCGAGAAAGCGTTGCGCAAGTAACGCTGTTCGTGCTCGGAGTCGTTCAACGCCTGTGGTAGCAGTTTGCTGTCGCAGCCAAGGCTCACCGCGCAACCGGTGAATACAGGGGGATGTATGGAGCCAGTGAGTATAGTCCTCTATCAGAATGACGCCAGAACTGCTCAACTCCTGGCGAACAGTCTTGCCCAGCACTTTGAATCCGTTCACCTCGCCCGCAGCCACGAGGAACTGGGTCCAACCATCGCCCGGAATCGGGCCGAAGTGCTGGTGCTGGATATGGAAAAATCGTACTGGGGTGAGGTAGAACGTTTGCACCAAGAGTTCCCAAGCTTGTCGATTGTTTGCACGCACCGGCTGGCCGATGAAGAACTCTGGACGGAGGCGCTCAACCAGGGCGCATCCGATGTATGTGAGCCGCGGCAAGATGAAGTGGTGCGGTCCGTAATACGCGAGCGGGCACACCGCGCGGCCGCCTGACCACAAGGGTACATGGTAAGAGGGACGCCTGCGGGCGTCCTTTTTCATTGGTGTGGAACGCGCCTTGTTATACTGCGATGCGATGCTGAAACAGGTTTTGGAGCAGGGGCGCGAAACCGCCGACGCGGCACTCGAACGGCTTCTACCGCCGGCAACACAACATCCAACTTCCATCCATCAGGCCATGCGACACAGCGTGTTTGCCGGGGGCAAGCGGCTGCGGCCGATCCTGTGCATGGAAGCGGGGCGGCTGATCGGCGCACATGCGGCGGGCGGAGCGTTGCCCACTGGCATTGAAGACGTGGGCGCCGCGCTCGAAATGCTGCACACCTACTCGCTGATCCACGACGATCTGCCGGCGCTCGACAACGATGACCTGCGGCGCGGGCGGCCAACCTGTCATAAAGCGTTTGGAGAGGCCACCGCAATTCTGGCCGGAGATGCATTGCAGACACAGGCTTACGAAGTACTGGCACAGATCCAGTGTCCGGCTGAGGCGCGGGTCGCGATCATTCGCGAAGTTGCCCACGCCACCGGCACCATCGACGGCATGATTGGCGGACAGGTGATGGACTTGGAGGCGGAGCACAAGAAACCTGACCTGGCCACGCTGGAATACATTCACCGCTCCAAAACGGCAGCGTTGATTACCGCGAGCGCGGTGAGTGGGGGAATGTATGTGGGGGCAAGTGCCGAGGATGTTGGCCGTCTGCGGACCTACGGGCAGTCAATTGGGCTGGCGTTCCAGATTGTCGATGACGTGCTGGATGTGACGCAGACCTCCGAACAACTCGGCAAGACCGCGGGCAAGGACACAGCGGCGGAAAAGACGACTTATCCGGCACTTTTCGGCGTTGAAGAGTCCATTCGCCGGGCGGACGCATTGGTGGATCAAGCGTGCGCGCAGCTCGACAGTTTCGGCGAACCGGCGGAGACCTTGAAGTCGCTGGCGCGGTTTCTGGTCGAGAGAAAGAGCTGAGCCGTAATAGGCCAGACTAGATCTTGCACGGATTGCTGGCGGACTAGGTCCGGCCTGTAAGATTTGCCACGCCATGTTCATAATATCCGGATAGCCCGTCACTCGTCAGTATCGAGCAAACTAACGTCGCCAGAATCGCCGTAGCCTGTGACGCCTTATGTTGTGAAGCACGCCTGTGGAGCACCACCCTTCGCGCAAAGAACGCGCGGAGGATGGAGCACCTTGTTTTCTTGGTTAGGATAGAGAGATCAAAAGCGAGTGCTGCGGAGCGAGCTCTGCTGCCTCACGAGCGATTTCCCGCAATCTGTTGAAGCCGTGCTTGCCCGAAAGCTTTTATGTAGCCGGTTCTAGACTTCAGCCAAGGATCCCTCCATAACGACTTGGTAGTCGTCCCCGCTCTCCCGGCCTGCTCCAACTAGCGTGATCGTGCCCTTGATCTTTGCACTGTTGGGGTCCTGCATGAAAGGTACACCGGTAACCATGTAGGCATTGGTCGGCGAGACCACCGTGCCGGTGGTGAGGGCAAACGTGAGCGAGATGGTGACACCGGCACTGATATCAATCGTCACACCAGGAATCAGCGCGGTCCCGTCGGCTCGATGAAAAGTTCCGCCCACCGCGCCGCCGTAGGCCACAGTCGGTGTGACCCCATCGATTGTAAAAGAGAGGTCAAATGCCGCAAACCCGTGCTCGATCTCGAGCACTTCTGAATCCGAATGGAATATGAGAGTCATGTCTACGGTATGGGTGATGGGATCCGGGAAGGTCCCGCTTTTGATGTTGACGGTCACCATCCCACTGAACGCGAGGCGAAGTCCCGCCACCTCGAGCGAGGACAGATCGTTGTTGGCGATGCCGACCTGTTCTACCCCCGGGAAAAGCCCTTGGCCCAGGGTAACGTCATACGCATGCAGAAAACCGGAGTCGCGAAATGTCCACCAAACGTTTTGCAAGACAACGATGGACGAGGTGGCATCGTTGAAGGAGTCGTCCTCGCTGTCGTTGAGGTTGGATTCGGCGTTGAAAACATGCTTGTGCGCGCCCCGAAAGGTCGCATGCTCGAATAGGAGAGCCTGCCCCAGGATCTGCTGGCCCAGCACAGAAGGCGGAGTGTCGGATGGCTCGAGTGAGGTGAGATCATCGTTCGGAATGTTGACACTGTCCAGCGTCGGGTAAAGGCCTGGCCCAAGGAAGGGTTTAAATTGGCGCTGCTGGCCCGGATCCCCGAAGGTCCACCAAGTTCCAGCCAAGACAACAATAGAGGAGGTGATGTTATCGAATGAATTGTCATCGCCAGCTCCAAGATCATCCAGCTTCTGGAAGACGTGCTTGTGGGCGCCACGAAATTGGGCATGCTCGAAGAGCATGATGTGTGCCGCCACCGGATCTGCGGACACCGTGGGTTCCTGATCCACTACCTGAAGAGACGACATATCATTATCTCGGATGGCCACATCCTCGACCCGAGGATAGAGACCCGGGCCGAGGACCACGGGATAGTCATCGTCCCGATGCCAATTTCGGTAGAACTTCCAGTTGCCGCTGATCACCACGATCGACGACACGCTGTCATTGAAGTCGTTATCCTCGCCGGCATTCAGATTTTCTTCGGAGTTGAAGACATGCTTGTGGGGTCCCTGAAAATTCGGGTCCTGGAATAAGATTACATGGCCGAGAATGCCGGTTCCCAAAGTTACGTTCATAGGGATGGCCGGACGCAGAGAGGACAGGTCGTTGTAAGGGATACTCAGCTGGGTTAGATCCGGATAGTTTCCCGGCACAACTGGCGTGCCGTAGCTTCCGTAGAGTCCATGAAAATTGGCGTCCGAATAGAAAGACCAGTCCCCTGCAAGAACCGCCAGAGAACCCACGTTGTCGTTGAAGAAGTTATCGTCGTCAGCATTGAGATTGGGCTCGGCCGCGAAAACGTGCCGATGCGCGCCGTACAAGGCTGTGTATCCGAAGAGGACGACGTGATTATCGACAGAGTTGCTAACGGTCGCTGGGGAAGTGCTCAACGCGAGGGAGGATATCGTGTCATTCCCGATGCCGAGGTCTTCGACCCACGACCAAATCCCGGGGCCAACGACGGGGCTCCCGGGGTAGCTTCCGTCCGATTGCGTATCGAAGAAGAACGACCAGTTGCCCAATTCCACAACAAGAGAGGAAACCTTCTTCGCAAACCCGTAATCGGCGTCAAGATCGGAGTTGCCTTCAAACAGATGCAAGTGATCGCCGCGACAATTGGCATTCTCAAAGAGAGTCACATACCCATTGAGGGCCTCGCCGGGCATCGCCGGCTCCTGGTCCACTGGCTGCATGGAGCGGATCTGGTCATTGACTAACTTGTAGTCGGCAACAAACCGGTAAAGGCCGGGCCCAAGAATTACCGGATACGGGTCTTGCTGTTTCTCGCCGCGTGAGAATTGCCAATTCCCGGTGAGAATGACGATCGAGGAGACGCCATTCGGAAAGTCACAGTCCGCAACGCAGACCGTGTGACCCTGAGAATCTGTGCCCAGCAGACTGAGCGCATCGACCTTGTCAAGAACGTGCTTGTGTTCGCCGCGGAAGTTCGCATCAGTGTAAAGAATGAGGTGAGCCATGGAAGCGTCCCTGTCGTTGGCGGATTGCGGCATTCCCTCGGCCGCTCTGAGAACCGTGGTTTGACCGAGTCTCTCGAAACACTTAGCAATTGTCCTGCCCTCTCGTGGCGGCACGACTCCGGCGTTTATGTATTGAGCAGAACCCGGAATGCGGACGAAATAGTACAACAAATCTTAGAAGGCTACTATCCTTTTCGCATTTGTGGCTGGCATGCTGTCCAGCAGGAACGGCGGGCTATCTGGTTAGATAGAGTGGACGCTGTGAATCCCAAAATCGGAGCAAACTCGCTGAGCGAGCGCCGCCCGCGATCTCATTTTTCGGCAGCCTGAGTTGCGGATTCTTGTGTTAGGTTCTCCGCGTCGTCTCGAATGTAGCTTAGAACGCGCCGATAGGGACCTGACCAGAGGAAGCGGCAGACCAAATGGCAGGCCACAATCGCCTGTCTGCGGCCGCCAGCCCGCTCACCGCGCTGCTCGCCACCGGTGTCCACACGACAGCCTATCGTGCGATCACAGGACTAGTCGCGTGGGCGGTCTATAGCAAGCTCGGCCTCGCGATTCTCCGCAAGGCCTGGCTGAACCTCCACCCGGTATGGGCCGCTGCCCTCGGGCTCACCAGCCTGGTCACCCTGGTGATGTAGCCTCTTAATCTTTCTTTTGCGCATGTGCTCGCGGTGTGTCACAGACCTCATGACAATAAGTCGGAGTCCTCGTACAAGCCGCGCTCCGCCGCATTTCGGGCGGATGGTCGGCCACTCTTCCATAACGGATTGTGGAAGAGTTGCTCGTCACTAGACCGGAATCCTGATTGCCATTCCTGGTCGTGAGCACAAAGGCCTCCTGATTGCGCTGGACAGTCCGACGACGGTGAGTTCGAGGCCTGTGTTCTACCAGCTTGGACGCAGCGTATTCAGCCTGTAAGACGCGCCCAGCTTCTTTTGCAGGACATATGGAAGGGCAATCCGCCAACGCAAGAGGCGGGATTTGTGGGTGTGTCGTCGTCGACTCTTCCATAGCCGGATTAAGGAAGAGTTTGCCGTGACCCGGGCTGCTACGCAGATGTGGGGTACCAGGCGAATAGTTCCTGACAGTTGGCCCTTGGCTACTGAGTCTCCGCGCGACCTGCAATCAAGTGCGCAAGGTTTCGCCCGATGAGTGCCTCCTCGGTCAGCCCCAGCACCGCGAGTTTGCAAGTCACGCTTTCTACGTTGTCACAAGCTCTGGCACCGTACCCACCGAGGATCGCTTCGGTTTCGCGCCTGTCGAAGGTCACGCCGGCCGATTCGATCCGAAGCAGACCTGAATTCGCAGGACAAATCTGCTGACAGTTAAGGCAACCGAACAAACAGTCGGCCGACAGACCGTGGTTGAGATCGCCAAGTTGCTCGCTGAATAAGGTCGTGCACAATTCCGCGTGCAACAGGATCCTCTCCTCATTGATTGCACCCGTCGGGCAGGCGTTACTGCAAATGCCGCAGTTTTCGCATTCGGGCATCAACCATAAGGGCTCAGGACGCCAGTCATCTGCTATACCGATATCCTCATCAGTGACATACCCCACCAGTTGAAAATAGCTGCCCCAGTCAGGGATGTAGGTGAGGTTGCTGCGCCCGTAAGTGACGAGACCCAGCCTGCACGCCACCGACTTCAGCGGAGCGACGAGTACCTCTAAGTGGCCGTGCAGCTCGGGAATCTTCGATGTGATGTCGTTCCGGACTTCCTTGAACAACGCTGAATAGCGCACGTAAGTGGGCGGCAGCGTTACTTCGAACGGTCCTGTTTCAAGCTCGAAAGTCAGTCGATGCGCGGGACGAGGGATAGCAACCACAATGACGGCTTTCACATCTGCGATGCTTTCCGACGAGTTTTCGTACCGGAAGAAGTTGAGATTACTCGTATAGAAGTTCGCATCCAATTCGCCCGTGCTACGTTGCCGGGCCAACTCCGCCCGAACCTCTTGAAGCACGCGAACGCCACCACAGGCAACCCGAAAGCTCCGCTCAGCGGCCCAATCCTGCAGTTGGCTGATCATGGTTCCTCCGCTATCGCAGTCCGCGCGGGTGCGCGTCTGTATGAGAACGGCAGGCAATCGCGGCGGGCGCGTGCTCCGTCGAGTTCAGGACCGCTCGGCGACACTACCGTACACATGTTTGGTGGTTACCATTAGACTCTTTCACATGTAACTTGTCAAGTCGTTGTTGCAGGTTACAATGGTGGCATGCCTGACAAAGCACCATCCGCGAGCGGCTTTCAGTTTGAGTTGACCGGAGGCACCCCGTGTTTCGACTTTGCCAACACGGTGGATAGCCGGTGCGCTCCCAAACAGCGAGTCGATAATCTCACCGGCTTCACGGCATTAACATCGTGGGCACGCCAGAGCGGAGTGGTATCAGCGCGCAAAGCCAGCGAACTGACCCGAGCGGCCAAGGAGCAATCTGATGCCGCAGGGAGGGTGTTCCGCAAGGCTGTGGAGCTTCGCGAGACGATCTACCGCGTGTTCTCAGTCATAGCTGGTGGCGGTCGCCCTTCGGAGCAAGACCTGCTCCTCCTTGGCTCCTATGCCCAAGAGGCGTTCTCGCACATGCATCTGATCGCAGGAGGGAGCGGGTTCGAATGGAGTCTAGACCAACGAAGCCGCGATTCTCTGATGACGCTGCTTTGGCCGATAGCAAACTCGGCGGTTGATTTGCTGGTCTGCGGAGACCTTGCTAAGGTCCGGGAGTGCGCCGCCGACAATTGTGGCTGGTTGTTCATGGATCGGAGCCGTAACCAGAGCCGACGCTGGTGCGACATGAAGATCTGCGGAAACCGCGAAAAGGTGCGGCGACATCGTCGCGCAGTGAGCGGCACGCAAGCGACTACCTGAACCGAAGTAGTGGTCGATAAAATCCCTTTCCACCCCCCAACAGGACCAGGGGAGCGAGATGAAACAGGCTGCTAACAGCCTGAACCACGCATGCCACGAGGCTGAAAAATGCTGCGCCTAAGGAGAGGCTCCGGCTCACGGGCTTGAACAACTCGTACAAAAGAGCCGTCAAAGCGATATAGCTTGCGAACGCGATGATGTCGGTGCGAAGCCCCACCGCCATAACGACTCGTGCGCCATGATGTTGGTCGCGGTAGCTGCTGCGTTGTCCGATACCACCAGCCGATTACGAACGAAGATCTCAACGAACATTCTCGTCAGTATGGTCAGCAAGTAGAAGGCACCGGCGATTCTGGCCTTGAAACGCGGCGACGCTTCTGCAATCCGCTCTGTTAGTACTGCTGTGCTCATAATCGCTTCTCCTTACGCGAGGAATTGCGATCACGGGTGATGCGGCTCAGATCGGTCCCTGATAGCGGCGCAGCCGCACCGCTGCCGCGAGGAATGCTGCGGCGATTGCCAAGCCGATCCACAACCCAGGGCTGCTCAGAAAACTACCGGGGGCGATATGTGTCATTGGGTCGGTTGGGAACATATCTGGTGATGTCGAGGCGACAGTTGGCGCGTCGCCGATCAATCGGGACCCTACCAAGGCAGCGAAATGCCAAGTGTGGAAGGCCAGCTGCTCGACTCCACCGATCGCTATCACCGGCAAGGACGCCCATAGGAATGTCGCGCGGCGCGGCCATCCGGACACGAGCAGCAGCCAGCAATAAATTGGCGCGGGCCAGAGCGCATGGGCCGTGAGAATGTGGTACAGCAGCAGCAGTGACATCCGCAAGAACGACAAGTTCGTCCATAGCGCCGCCACACTCTGACTGCTCACCAGGAGTACTGCGCTGCTCAGCAGCAGCATGAGCCACTGCATGGCGACGGTGATCGCAAAGGTGAGCAGTGGCAGAATGACGATCGGAATGCTCGCCTTTGCCAGCACGGTGGTGACATCGGATACCGGCAGCGATTTCCAGAACAGAATGCTGCGGTCGCGGCGTTCGCCGTGCAGCGCGTCGACACAATAAAACACACTCACGACGATACCGGTGATCATCATCAGACCCGCCGCCATGTCGTACGGCGCCTGAGGTTGCGCCGGATTGAGCCTCAGCGGTTTTTCCCAGATACCCATAATCGAGCTGAGCGAGAAGGCGAACAGGGCGACTGTAGCGACGGCCAGTGGCGCAATGTAGACGGAACGGTTCTCCCACAATTCACGGCGCACCGACCAGTAAAAGACTCGAGTCGCCGGGACGACTGCCGGCGCGACGGTCTGCGATTGGAAGGATTCGGACATCGCGTTGGATTGAGTACTCATCTAGCCGCTCCTTGCTCCTGGCCGGCCTGGTTGCCCATCACAGCAACGAACAAGTCTGCGATGCTCGGAGTGCGCAACTCTCCCAGCGCGGCCAGCCGCTGGCGATCGACCCCATCGAACAGCAGAATGTTCCGCCCAAGCATCTGACGCTCGTGCATCGGCCTGAGTGCCCGTGCCGTGGCGACCTGGTCGGGATGCATCGTCACTTCCAGATAGCGCGACTCGATTTCTTCCATACTGCGATCGAAGACGATGCGGCCGCGGTCGATGAACATGAGATCGGTGAGTACGTGCTGGACCTCTTCCACCTGGTGTGTCGCCACAACGACAGTGCGCCTGTGATCGAAGTAGTCGTTCAGCAGGGAATCGTAGAAATGCTTGCGATATAGGATGTCGAGGCCCAGCGTCGGCTCGTCCAGGACCAGCAATCTCGCGTCGATGGCCATCACGAGAGCAAGGTGGAGTTGGGTCACCATGCCCTTCGACAATTCCCTGACCTTACTGGCGCGCCTGATGGTGGTCTTCGCCAGAAACCCTTCCGCCTTCGGACGATCGAATCGCGGATGCACGCCGGCGACGTAGTCGAGCGCCTGCGAAACCCTGCGAAACCCGCGCCCAGCGCGGCAGCACGGCGACATCGGCAATGAAGCAAACATCTCGCATGAGTTGATCGCGCTCGGTCCAGGGGTCGCGTCCGAGCACCCTCAGTTCTCCCTGATATGGAGTGAGTCCGAGGATCGCGTTGAGCGCGGTAGTCTTGCCTGCGCCATTAGGACCGATCAGTCCGAGGATGCGGCCTTCCTCGACGCGCAGGTCGACGCCGTCCAGCGCGACGGTTGTGCCGTAGGCCTTGCGGAGACCGCGGGCTTCTATGCATGCCATGGTTTCAGCGCTCCTCCTCCGGGGGATCCGGCTTCGCGGGCTTCGACGGCGCGGCCTTCGACGACGGCCGCGAGCCATTCAGGAGCTCTTCCGCCCTAAGGCCAAGCCGCTGGATGGTGGCCTGGATCCTCGGCCACTCTTCGCCCAGGAACTTCTGCCGCTCGCCCTGCAGCAACAGGCTGCGCGCGCCGGCATTGATGAACATGCCGCGGCCGCGCCGCGTCTCGACCAGCCCCTCGTCCACCAGTTGCTGGTAGCCCTTCAGGACCGTGAGCGGATTCACCCGGTACTCAGCCGCGACGTTGCGCACGGAGGGCAGCGGATCGCCTTCCTTGAGC
>JAIQFZ010000190.1 GCA_020073015.1 Terriglobia bacterium
GTCCATGGCCTCGGGCGACACGCGATTGATCTTCTTGTTCATCTGCATCGAAAACTTGCGGACGAAATGATCGACGAGCAGCGGGATGTCGTCGCGGCGCTCGCGCAGGGGTGGAAGCTCGATATGAAAAACGTTGAGCCGGTAAAAGAGATCAGGGCGAAACTTGCCTTCTTCAATCAACTGCTCAAGATTCTTGTTCGTGGCCGCGACGCACCGGAAATCAACCTTGATGGGTTGCGTACTGCCCACGCGAACGATTTCACGCTCCTGCAAGACGCGAAGAAGATCGGTCTGGGTCTTGAGACTGATGTCGCCAATTTCATCGAGAAAGACGGTCCCGCCTTCTGCGATCTCAAACTTGCCCTTCTTGCGATACTGCGCGCCCGTGAAGGCGCCCTTTTCGTGGCCGAACAGTTCGCTTTCGAGCAGTGTTTCGGTCAGCGCGCCGCAATGGATGACGACGAGCGGGTGGAATCGGCGCGGGCTGGCGTGATGAATAGCGCGGACGACCAATTCTTTGCCCGTGCCGCTTTCGCCGGTGATGAGCACGGTGGCATCGGTGGGTCCAACGGTTTCAATCGCGTGAAAGACCCGCTGCATGGGGACGCTTTGTCCAACAATGTCTTCCGGGCGCGCGACTTCGGCGACCGTCTCACGCAGGCGGACGTTTTCTTCCTCCGTACGTTTGTGGGCGAGCGCGTTCTTGACGAGATGCGCGATCTCGTCGGGATCGAGCGGTTTGGTGACGTAATCGTAGGCGCCATTCTTCAGCGCGGTCACCGCTGTATCCACCGAGGCATAGCCGGTCATCATGATGACGATCAGCTTGGGATCGATCTCATGCATGCGGCGCTGCAGTTCGATGCCGTCGGTGCCGCGCATCTTGATATCGACCAGGGCGGCGTCCCAGCTGCTTTCGGCCATGCGCGTGAGGGCGCCGTTCGCATCTTCGGCGGTGCCCACCAGGTATCCTTCTTCGTGAAACCACTTGGCGAGCGAGTCGCGCACGCTCAGCTCGTCGTCCACGATCAGCAGTTTTCCTTGTGACGTCAAGGGACTCACCTCTTTTTTGTTTCAGCTCCGGCCATGACAGGCTCGGCCGCAGGGGCCAAACTGCCGGGTACGGGCAGTGTGATAGTTACGGTTGTTCCTTTTCCTAGTTCCGATTGCACAGAAATTTTTCCGCTGTGGCGCTCGATGATGCTGCGGCTCACCGCCAGGCCGAGACCCGTGCCGTGGCCGTGCTCTTTCGTGGTGACGAAGGGCTCGAAGATCCTGGGCATAACCTCGGGCGGAATTCCGGAGCCGTCGTCACGGATGGTGATCGCCACCCGCAGCGGGTCGGCGCACAGGCGCGTTTCCAGCCAAAGATTGCCGCCGTGGGGCATGGCGTCGGCCGCGTTGACAATTACGGCCAGCAGCACCTGCTCGATCTGCGATGGATCGCATTGCAGATGAGGTAACCCCTCGGCCAAAGTCTCGTGGAGTTGAATGGAGCCGATCTCGAGATTGTGCCGCAGCAGCATGGTGCACTGCTTCACAACCTGATTGATGTCGGTGGATTGCACGTTCATGGGCGCCTGGCGGGAGAAATTGAGCAGGTTCTTCACCAGTTCGCCGCAGCGGCGGCTTTCGCTTGAGATCAGGTTGAGGCACTGCACCGCTTCATCCCGTTTTTCGTTACTCACATCATCGTTTTCGACCCACTTCTTGAGCAGCTTCGAATACGTGAGGATCCCGGAAAGCGGGTTGTTGATCTCGTGTGCGACCACGGCCGCCATCTTGCCGACCGAGGCCATGGTCTCAACATGCAGCACCTCGTCGTGGGCCTTCCGCAACTCGCGACTCTTCTCTGCAACCCGGTCTTCGAGCGTGCGCGCCCAGGAAACCATCTGTTCATTGGCGGAGCGCAACTGCAGGCTCATCATGTTGAACGACGTGGCTAGGTCTCCGATCTGGTCCTTGGAGTTGAGATCGATCTGGTATCCCAAGTCTCCGTCGCTCAGCCTGTGCGTTCCCGCCTGCAATTGCTTGAGTGGTCGATCGACCATGTGGCGGATGAAGAGCCAGCTCAGCACGCCGATGGCGATCATCGCGAAGGTATCGTAGGCAAGCATTCGCCACGTACTCTGAGCGAGTTGCTGGTCCGTGCGGGCGAGGGACAGGTGTGTGTCCAGCACGCCCAGGATCTGCTGGCTTGCCGGATGCGCATGGCAGGCGGCATTGGAGCAATTCGGCTGGTTCTCGATCGGAGTGATGATGGCCAGCACACGCTGTCCTTCCGCGCGGTAGACACGAAAACGATCCGGGCGATCGAGTTTCGTAAGAGTCTGCTGATGCGCGTGGCACGCGTAGCAGGCCTCCCCATCTTTATCGACGACGCGGTTGATCTCCGAGGGCAAGGTGGAGTAGCTGATGTGCCCCTCGCGATCAAAGACCCGAACGCGCATCACGCCCGGCTCGCTGGCCATCATTGAGATCGCGTGATGCAAGCCCTCGCGATCGTTGCGCAGCATGTATTCGGTGGTGTTGTTCCGGATGACGTCACTAATGCGCTCCGCGCTGAGCAGCGTGGCGGCTTCCAGGTGTTTGCGGTGCAGGCCCACCGTCAGGTAACTGAGGAGCCCAAAGATGAGCAGCATCGCCCCCAGCAGCAGGCCAGTCAACTTGGTGCCCAGCCCGCGGCTGAAGCGGTCCACGAGCGCGCTCGTCCACCGTTCTTGCTCAGTCTCCGTCATAGCTCAAACTCCCGGCGGATACGGCCGTCTCCGGTTCTTCGAGCGTGGGTTGTTCCGCCGTGGAGAAGATCGGCAGATACTTCGTCGCCAACCCGAACAATGCGAATCCACCAGCGATAATGGCGGCGGTGATTGCCAGCTCCGTCCACTTCGGGATGTAGCGCATGCCCGCCGACGACTCCAGCCCGGTGATGCTCACGTTCAGACGATTCGTAATAAAGCCGAGCACGACCAGCACGGCGATCACGTACAGGCCGCCGGCCGTCGTCCGGATACGTTTCTGCGTCAGCAAAATCAGGGGAAGGATGAGCGCCAGCACCAGTTCCAGCCAGAACAGATAAGTTTCATAGCCAGGCTGGAACAACAGCTTCAGGACGCCCCGATGCAGCAGATCTTCGAACCGCAAGATGCCGTAAACCGCGAGCACGACCAGCAGCACGCGCCCGAGTTCCTGAATAATCGGCAACTCCAGTTGCTGTCCGAAATGTTTCGAACTCATCGACGACTCGAAAATCGTCATGGCCAGCCCCACCGCAATCGCCGACAGGAAGAAGAACACCGGCAGCAGCGGCGTGTACCAGAACGGGTGCAGCTTCTCGGGCATGATCAGGTATAGCGTCCCGAGCGAAGACTGATGCAGGGTCGAGAGAATCACTCCGCAGATCACCAGCGGAATCAGCGCAGCCCGCACCACCTTGAGCGGCTTGTGCAGATTGAAGCGCTCCAGCACAATCGGCGAGAACTCCAGCGCCAGCACGGCCGTGTACAGCATCACGCAGTACGCAACTTCAAACATCACCGAGTGCGGGTTCCGCATGATCAGCGGATGCCAGATGTTGTACGGCTTCCCCAGGTCAAACATCAGCGCCACGCACACCAGCAAATAGCCGAGGAACGCGGTCAGAACCGTCGGCCGCACGATCGGATGCAGCCGCTTGATATTTAAAATGTGAACCGCCGCCGTCAGCGTAAAACCGCCCGCCGCCAGCATCACGCCGCACAGCACATCAAACCCGATCCAGATTCCCCAGGGGAACTGGTCGCTCAAATTCGTTGATGGCCCCAGTCCCTTGGCGAATCGCACATAGGTGGCGTACACCGCCGACGCCATGATGAAGAAGAAGACGAGCTTCCAGAAAGTCAGCTTGATCTTCATTTCGTCCTCCGGTCGGGGTTGCGGGGATAGAAGACTTTGTTTGCGGTCTCGCCCTCAGCCGCCGCTACTTCTTCGCGCCGGTGTGTGATCCACCACACTCCGCCCAGCACCACTCCACCTAGGGGAATGAAATCGGGAATGCGCGACAGGACGCGGTAGGTGAACAGCGGCAGCGGATCGCGCGTCAGGTCGGTGCGGTATCCGAACTCCTCAAACGGAACGCTGGAGAGCAACAGCACCGACGTCCCACCCACTTCATTCAATCCGTAGATATGGTTGACGTACTTGCCTGGATCGTTTCGCAGCCGCTGCTGCGCTTCCAGAATCAACTCGTCGCGTTCGCCAAACTTGGTAGCGCCCGTCGGACAAATGGCCGCGCACGCGGTCGGCTCGCCTGCCTCTACCCGATCCGAACACATCGTGCACTTCTGCACGCGCGGCGCCAGCTTGTTCCACTCATATTTCGGAACGCCAAACGGACACGCCACCATGCAGTAGCGGCATCCCATGCAGCGGCTGGCTTCGTAGATCACCGGGCCGGCGGGCGTCTTGCGCAGTGCGGCTACCGGACAGACCGACGCGCATGCCGGTTCGGCGCAGTTCATGCACAGCCGGCGCATGTACTTGTCGTTCTTGTTCAGAACAACCGTGAACTTGTGTTCGGATTGCCGGTCTTCGGCCACTACCGCATCGTCATAGCGGAGCTTGTTTTTCTCGGCGCACGCCGCTTCGCATTGTTTGCAGTCGATGCAGAGCGTGGCGTCGTACAGCAAAGCCTTGCTCATGAATGAGTCTCCAAGCCACTCCGGGACAGGACGTCCGCTTCCGCGCGATCAGAGATTCGGCGGATGTGGGGGCTGTGGCGAAGCAGCCATCAAGAGCCGGCGCCGGGGATGCGCCCGCTCGTTGCCAAACAAAGGCCCGGGTTCTGCGTCAGGGGCAAAACCCGGGCGGGCTGTTCCGTATGCGGATGCAGAAGGGGCTCGGCGCTCACTTGAACCTGAGGAGCCGCCGGCATGTTTCAGTATGAGTCCAGAGTCACCGGACACCGGCACACGAGCACCTCCTGCGCGCTTCCATCCGGGCCGACGCAAGCACGGGTCAGAGCCCGATGGAAGACAAAGCAGAACAGCCGATCCGTTAGTTTTACTTTTTCTGCAGACCGCGAACTGCGCCCACGATGGCCTTCAGCTGATCTTCATTCAGGACCTTGGCCAGGGCGGCGTGCTTTGGATTCGTCTGAACAACCTTAGTCAGGTCGGCATCCGACTTCGCTTTCGCGTCATCGGAGACCAGGCTGGGGATCTTGGCGGCCGGCTTGCCCGCGCCGTCGGGACCATGACACATGGTGCATTTCGCCTTATATAGGGCGGCACCATCTTCGGCCCATGACAGACTCGGGATCAGAATGAACAGAGCGACCGCGACGGTCAGGATCAGCATCGCGATTTTCGTCATCTTCATGATTGCATCCTCTCAAATATGTAATTGGGCGCGCCGAGTGAAGCTGCTGGCGGGAAGTGAAAGCAAAGGCTGGAAAGCCGGCCTGTTGCGTTTTTCACCACCGCCAGAACCTCCTGAATCGCAAACTGCTGAATCTATCTCTAGCGATTCTCTGCATTCCCGCCGCGCTGATGTAAGTTTCAACGGTTGGGGG
>JAIQFZ010000050.1 GCA_020073015.1 Terriglobia bacterium
GATCACGAAAGGGACGCGACGATGCAGATCAGCTGCGGACGAGAGGATGTCCGACGGGACATGCGAGAGTAAGAATTAAGGAGTGATTGCAATTCGCCTGCGTTCAATGAGAAGGAGCGCGGAAACAGTCTCTGCAAACTTTTGCTCGGCAAAAACTGAACAATATTGATGTGCATGGGTCACGGTTCTCGCAAGTGGCACGGTGGTATACGTAACCTTCCCAGAGTTTCGGGAATCCCCTCCGATTCCGAAGTCTCGGACATGAGGGGATTTGTATGGGCCGCCGTCGCCAGCTATTCCTGCAGCAGTCGTTTGTAGCCTCAATTCACAGCCTGGGTCCCATTGCTATCTTTTATTTCTTAGCTCCCTTTTTATGGCTCTTTCTGGGGATTCCTGGCCTTTGGGGCCAAGACTCGGCTACCGGAGCGTTGCGCGGGGTGGTACTGGATGCGCAGGGGGCGCGGGTGACGGGTGCTGACATTGTGGCGATCCGGATGGAGACGGGGATCCGGTATTACACGGCTACGGATTCGGCGGGGCGATTCCTGCTGGATATGCTGCCGCCGGGGGACTATTCGGCGCGAGCCGAGGCCGAGGGGATGTCGCCCCAGGTTTCTCCGATCGTGCAGGTGGAGGTGGGCGGCGCATCGCAGCTGACCTTCAAACTGAGCGTGGCCGGGGCGAAGGAGACGATTACAGTGTCAGAGTCGGCGCACATGGTGGAGACGAATCCGACGGCGGTTTCGGCACTGGTGGAGGAGCGGGCGATTGGGGATTTGCCGCTGAACGGGCGGCGGTTCACGGATCTGCTGTTGCTGACGCCTGGGGTGACGCAGGATCCGCGGGGCGTGACTTCGGAATCGAACGGGGATCTCTCTTATGGCGGGATTCGCGGATACCAGTCTAGTTTCCTGGTGGATGGATTGGACAACAATAACGGATTTTTCGCACAGGCTCGGGGACGGTATCGCGCGCCCTACCAGTTTTCGAATGAGGTGGTGCGGGAGTTCCGGGTGTCGTCGAACAGTTATGGGGCGGAGTCGGGGCGCGCGGGGGGAGCCATCGTAAATGTGGTGACGAAGTCGGGGACGAATCAGTGGCACGGGACGGGTTTCTATTATCTGAAAGACAGTGCGCTGGGCGCGGCTCCGGCGTTTGTGGGATTCAAGCCGGCGAGTCAGCAGCACCAGTTTGGCGGGACTCTGGGCGGGCCGATCCAGAGGAACCGAACATTTTTCTTTGCCGGGTATGACCAGCATATTTTTCATGTGCCGGCGGTGGTGGAATTTCTAAATGGGAGGACGGTAGTAACGCCGCAGGCGGGAACGATTGTGAATCCGGGGGACTACGAGGACTGTTCCGCCGAGGTGGGAGGGCAGGCCTGTGACAAGAGCCTTGTGCTTGCATCGGCGTCGCAGCTTTCGACCATGGGCGGGACGTTCCAGGCGAAGCTGCTGGGGAATACAGGATTTCTGAAGTTGGATCATGCGCTGACGGCGCATCACTATCTTTCGGCGCGGCTGAGTACTTCGCGGTATTACGGGACGAACAATGTGTTTCTTGATCCGGCGAGCCCGGTTACCAACAACGCGATCAGCGCGAACGGGGAAGAGGATGTCACGACCGAGAGCGCGTCGCTCAGCTTGTTGAGCAGTATTACGCAGCGGTTGACGAGCCATCTGCGGGCGCAGTTTTCGCGCGATCTGCAGCAATCGTTCCCGAATGGGGCGGGAGCGCGCACGCGGATCTATGACGTGATCGATAGTTTTGGGGGATCGTCGATCTTGCCGCGGCAGACACGGGAACACCGGCTGCATGCGGCTGAAACCTTGAGCCTGAGTGCGGGCCGCAACGAGTGGAAGTTGGGCGGCGACGCGATGTTCACCTGGGACGATAACTACTTTCCGTCGCTCTTTGGAGGGGAATACATCTACGACAACATCCCGGTGGATCCGTGGACGTTCACCCCGATGCATGGCGGGCTGGAACTGACTCCGCTGCGCGCCTGGGCGCATGATCTGCCGCGGTACTACGTGCAGAATCTGGGGAATCCGGTTTCGCATCCGGACAGTAATGACTATGCGGCGTTCGTACAGGACACGGTGCGGCTGACGCGGAGTCTCGCGGTGAGCCTGGGGGTGCGCTACGACTTGCAGACGTTTGGGAGCCGGGGGTTGGTGGGCAATCCGCTGTGGCCGGCGGCGGGGAAGATGCCGTCGAGCCGGGACAACTTTGCGCCTCGGGTGGGGCTTGCTTACGCGATCGGCGCTCAGCGGCCGCTGATGCTACGGGCAGGATTCGGGATCTTCTACACACGCATTCCGCAGATTTACCAATCTTCGGTGATCAACAACAACGGGCTGAATGTCACACACCTGCAATTAGACAGCGTGGATTTCTACGAGCGGCAGCTATTTCCGGCGTATCCGAATGCGGCGGTCGACTGTCCGCGGGGACCGTTGGCATGTACTTTGCCCGACGAGTTGAAGCCGTACGCAACGAGCGAGGTATCGGCATTCGCTCCTGGTTTTGACACACCAAGGGTACGGCAGGGAAGTGTGAGCCTGGAGCGGGAACTGGCAGACGGGTTCACGGGCGGGCTCTCTTATTTGTATGTGCAGGGCGTTGATCTGATTCGAGCACGGGATGTGAATTTGCCGCCGCCGACTTACTACAGCTATCCCATCTACGACTCGAGCGGGAATCTTCAGGACTCCTCTTACAGCGTGGAGTCGTTCAGCACATGGCAAACGACACGGAGCATGAGTTGTCCTTATCCGCCCTGCATTAATGATGTGGCGCGTCCGGTAGCGCAACTCGGGGCGATCGACCAGTATGAGAGCGCGGCGTCGAGTTGGTATCACGGCATGACCGTGTCGCTGCGCAAGCGGATGTCGCACGGGGTGTATTTCCGGGTGGCGTACACGTGGGCGCATGCGATTGACGACGGGCAGGATGCACTGGTGGCTGGGCAACCGGCAACCGTGCAGAACTCGTATTCGACCAAGAGCGAGCGTGGGCCGAGTGTGACCGACCAGCGGCATCGGCTGTCGGTTTCATGGATTACGGAGCCACGTCCATTTGATCCGGGGCGGGGCCTGCTGGCAACGATATTCGATCACTGGAGAGTGTCGGGCATCATGACGTACGGCAGCGGGCGTCCGGCGCAGGCGCGCGTGTATGGAGATCCGAATCAGGATGGGAACACCAGCAATGACCGGCTGCCGGGATTCGGTAACAATGCGTTTGTCGGTCCGGACTACGCGACCATGAATATGCGGTTGGCGCGGAAGATCAATTTTGGTGGGCACTATCGTCTTGAACTGATGGCGGAGTCGTTCAATCTATTCAATCGCGACAACAAGCGATTCGGAGTGAGCGACGATGGCTTCTGGAATTCCGCGGGGCAGTTTGTATCGTACTCAAAGAACTCGTATTATCCTGCGTATTATCAACAGCCTACGAGCTTCATGAAAGCGATGAGCGCGTATGCACCGCGTCAGGTACAGATGTCGCTGCGATTTCTGTTCTAAGAGCTCAGTGCAGTTTTTTCTACATTCCACTTGACTTGGTGGCAGAGGCTTGCCATAACTAACAGGTCCAGTTGGGCGGGCAGGGGGTGTAGGTCTTTTGGCGGAGGTACGAATTCAAGAGGGGGAATCCCTCGAAAATACGCTTCGCCGCTTCAAACGGAAGGTTCAGCAGGAGGACATCATTAAGGAAGTGAAGCGTCACTCCTTTATCTGAAGCCGGGCGAGAAGAAGCGGGTGAAAGAAGCCCTTGCTCGCAAACGAAGCCGTAAGAAAGCACGCAAGGAACAGGACTAAAAGAATGTCGGGCCGTTTTCTGTGGGGGCAGACGGCCCGATCCTCTCTTCCAGCTTTTCATAGGTGGAGGATTCTTCAATAAGCAGTGACCATGCGATACACGCGTGGCGGGCCGAATCCAGGGTGAATATAAGGGGGGATGTAAATCCCCTGCCCACGATGTGAGCCGGATCCTTTCCCCGTTCGGGTCTCCCGTTGTCGAGCAGGGCGGAATGGGAGCGCCTCTTCAATGGAATTCCAGGACAAGGTATTGAAGTGTGTGGACTGTGGCACGGATTTCGTGTTCACGGCCGGCGAACAACTGTTCTTCCATGACAAGCAGTTCAGGAACGAACCGAAGCGCTGCAAGGGCTGCAAAGGCAAGCGGGTGGCGGTTTTGGGTGCTTCGCCCCAAGGGCAGCCGCACGTAAGAACCGAGACCCGCACCAACTGCTCCAATTGCGGCAAGGAGACGACCGTGCCTTTCCGTCCCACACAGGGGCGGCCGGTGCTGTGCCGGGAGTGTTTTCAGCAGAGGCGGCAGGTCGCAAGCGCCTAGCGATTCTAGAGCATAACCGAGCCGACGGCGAGGCGGCCCATTATCCGACCTTGCGCGTGGCTTCCTGCGCGGCCGCGGACGCGTCGCGCTGGCGGCGTTGCTGCTGGTCTGCGCGGCGGACGAGCAGAGCTTCCACCTGACGCACCAGATCGCTCGTGCCCAGCGGTTTGACCAGCAAAGAATCGGAATGTTCCTCGGACCAGTGTTCACCATCGGGCGGGTAAGCGGTGAGCAGGGCGGTGGCGGGTTCGTAGCTTTGGCGGCGAGCCACTCGGATCACTTCCAGGCCCGCCTCTTCGGTCTCCATGCGCAAGTCACTGATGACCATGTGGTAGACGCCGGATTCGAGTCGGGAAAAGGCTTCCGCCGTGCTGGCGGCGGTCTCCACTTCAAAACCGTGCAACTCGAGGACGGCTTTGAGGGTCAACAGGACGGCGAGGTCGTCATCGACGAGAAGAATGCGCCGTTTCATGTGCACCTCGAAGGGGAGTAGAGATGCAGGTCACTGCGGAATCGGTCGGCAACCGGCGCGGCCGTGCTGCAGGCGATATCCACCCACTGAGTTAGTATAGAAGTGTGGCGCGGTTCTACATAGAAAATTTTGGTTGTCGTGCTACCCAGGCAGACGGAGCAGCGCTGGAACGCCAGTTCCTGGAGCGCGGCATGGAGCGCGCCGGGGCCGCGCGCGATGCTGAACTCGTCGTGCTGAATACCTGCACGGTGACGGAAGGCGCGGATAAGGATGCGCGAGCCTCGATTCGCAGGGTGCAGCGCGAGAATCCCGATTGCCGCATCCTGGTGACGGGGTGTTACGCGCAGCGCGCGCCGGAAGAACTCGCCCGTATGCCCGGCGTGACCTGGGTGGTGGGCAACTCCCATAAGCACCAAGCGGCAGAGATTGCGACGTTTTCGTCTTCGTCGGCGGGGTTTGTGTCCCTCGCACAGCTGACCGGAGAGACGATGGAATTCCCACACTATCGCAAAGAGCGCGATAGTGGGGGGGACCCTCAAATTGTTGTCGGAGACATCTTCGCCCATACGGAGTTGTTGGCTGCGCCGGTGTTCGAGGCGGCGAACGAACGGACGCGCCCCAATCTCAAGGTGCAAGATGGTTGTGACAACCGCTGTTCGTTCTGCGTGATTCCCTATGTGCGTGGCCAGAGCCGCTCGTTGCCGATGGAGCGAGTGATCGGGGAAGTGCGTTCGCTGGTCGAAGCGGGCTATCGGGAAGTGGTGATTTCGGGGATCAATTTGGGTCGGTGGGGAAGGGATCTGGAAAACGGCCATCCGCCGTCAGCCATCGGCCATCAGTCCAGTCACGACCAGCGACTGGTTGATCTGGTTCGCGAGATTCTGGAGCGCACATCTTTAGAGAAATTGCGCATCAGTTCGGTAGAGCCCATGGATTGGAGTGATGAACTGGTCCGGTTGCTGGCGGAATCTCCACGAATCGCCAAGCATGCCCATGTGCCACTGCAGTCGGGGAGTGATGCGGTTCTGCGCCGCATGCACAGAAAATACCGTCCCTGGCACTACCGGGAGAAGATCTGGAAGATCCGCAGCGCGATGCCGAGGGCGGCGATCGGGGCGGATGTGATGGTGGGGTTTCCCGGCGAGACGGAAGCGGAGTTTGTCGAGACACGACGGATGGTGGAAGAACTGCCGTTCACCTACTTGCACGTGTTCACGTATTCGGCGCGGCCAGGGACACCGGCAGCAGAACAGAGTGGGCAGGTTCCGGTGACGCTGGCGCGCGAGCGGAACCGCGAGTTGCGGGAGATCGCGGGCGCGAAGAAGAGGGCATTTGCGCGGTCGCTGGTGGGGTCGACGGTGGAGGCGATCACGCTGCATGCCCGGGGTGGCAACTTCACAGAGGCATTGACGGACAACTATTTGAAGATGAGAGTGTCCGGCCAACTGGAGGCGAACCGGTGGTGGCGAGTTCGGGTGGAAGACGCCGACGGTGAGATTCTGCTGGGACGGGCCGCAGTTTCTTGCGGTTCCGACCGTGCGCGGACAGCAATGTCCGCGCCACACGACGGGCAGACGGAAGTAACGCGGAAGTACTCAGAAGTCGGATAAAGCCATTGACCTGCAACCCTTTGCAGGGGTACGATCGAAAAAATCCAGAAATGCGGGAGCCATCCGAACCCATGTCACGGCCAGTGTTCCGGGCGATCGTGAGCTGTCTACTGGCGGTCCTGGTTCCAGCGCAACTGCTTGCGGGAGAATTGGCTTCGGCCATGCTGTACACCAACGGTGCAGCGTGGCTGAACGGCAGCGAAGTTCCGAAGTCGGCGGCGGTATTTTCCGGGGACATGCTGCAAACGCGGGCCGATTCGTCGGCGAGTATTCAGGCGGCTGGATCCAATGTCATGGTGCTGGCGGACTCGCTGGTGAAGTTCCAGGGGCCGACGGTGGAAATCGAGCATGGCGCGGTTCGTGTGACGACGTCGCGCGGACTGGCAGCGCAAGCCGGGGACGTGACGGTGAAGCCGGTTTCGAATGTGTGGACCGAGTTCCAGGTTACTGACGTGGACGGGCGTGTGCAGATCGCGGCCAACAAGGGCGACCTGACGATCCAGGATGACAAGGGCACGACGACCATCTCGCAGGGGCAGCAGACTACGCGCGACGACACGAGCGATACCGATAAGAAAAAGAAGAAGAAGCGGCGTGGTCCGGGAGCGGCGACGGCTGCGTCGGGCGGAATCATGAGTTCTACCGGTGCGCTCTATGGAGGGATCGCCGTGGCGGGCGGCGTGGCAATTTGGCTGCTCGTACAAAAGGAACCACCCTTGAGTCCGTCGTGTCCAAACAATACCTGCCCGTGAGTTTCAAGTGATGACTTCTGTGGTGGGCGACTGAATCCATGTCGCGCTACGTTTCCTACCGTGATTTCGACTGGGTCCTGATGGGCTTCGTGCTGGTGATCTGCGCGCTGGGCGTGATGCAGATCCACAGCGCGACCGAGCACACCAAGTTTGCCGGCGCCCACATCAGACAGATCTACTGGATTCTGGCGGGTGTGGGAGCGATGTTTCTGGTCAGCCTGCTCAACTATCAGGCGCTGCTGGAGAGGATTCACTGGTTTTACTTCGCTGCGCTGGCCTCTCTGATTGCCGTCATCCTTTTCGGACAGAAATATCTGGGAGCGCGGCGCTGGATCAAGATGCCGGGGGGCGCGCATTTTCAGCCGTCGGAGTGGGTGAAGCTGATCCTGATCCTGGCGGTGGCGAAGTATTTTGCCGATCTGCATCAACGGGATCTGTCGTGGTCGGACTTTTTGAAGGCGGGAGCGATCGTTGGTTTTCCGATGCTGATGGTGCTGGCGCAGCCGGATCTGGGAACGGCTCTCACCTATATCCCGGTTGCAGTGATGGGCCTGTTTCTGGGTGGACTGCGATGGAGGCAGACCGTGGTCGTGCTCCTGATTCTGGGGCTGCTGGTACCCGTCGCCTGGATGAAAGTGTTGAAGCCGTATCAGAAGGAACGTTTGACGAGTTTTATGAACCCGGATGCGGATCGTCAGGGCTCCGGATATCAAGTGAATCAATCCCTGATTGCGGTCGGCTCGGGGGGAATCTGGGGGAGCAGCCAGGGATCGCAGACGCATTTGGCGTTTCTGCCGGTGCCGCAGACGGACTTTATTTTTGCGGCGTTCGCCGAAGAGCACGGGTTTGTAGGAGCTCTGGTGGTACTGCTGTTATACTTTGTAGTGCTGATGCGGTTGACCCAGAATGCGCAAACAGCGCCGGATCGGGCTGGCGTGTTCCTGGTGATGGGTGTGGTGGCTGTGCTTAGCTTTCACATTCTGGTCAACGTTGGCATGGTGGTCGGCTTTATGCCGGTCACAGGAATACCACTACCGCTGATGAGTTACGGCGGGTCTTCCGTCCTTTTCATGTTTCTGGCGCTGGGGATGGTTATGAACGTCAGGATGCGCCGCTTTGTGAACTGAGACGGTGGGCAGAACCAGGGCGTCCGTGAAAGGGACGCCACGAAACAAGATTACGAAGGCCCTCGCGAAAAAGGAGGGCAGATTACCGGCGAAGTGTGAAGCCGGACAGGATTGAAGCCCGTCAGGCGGGGAACGGCCCCCTCAGCGGATCTGAGAGAGCGGTCACAGACCTGATGCAGGGCTCAACGCGATCAGTGCAGACGAGTTCAAACAATTCACTGCAGTGTAGGTCCCGGAGGGGAATCCGGGATTTCGCCCGCTCCTACCCGGAGCGGCGCTGAACGCTATCGATCCTTGCGCCGACGTTCCGCTTCGATCCGGTGAAGAAAAACCGGAGTATCAATGAACAAGGAATTGTTTGTCTCTTCCACGCCTCACGAGACCAAGGTGGGGATTGTGGAAGACGATCAGTTAGCAGAAATCTACCTGGAACGGGAAAACGAATACACCCTAGCAGGCTCGATCTACAAGGGCCGCGTGACGCGCGTGCTGCCCGGCATGCAGTCGGCGTTTGTGGACATCGGTCTGGAGCGCGACGCCTTTCTGTACGTATCCGATTTCATGGACCTGGAGCAGCAGGACGAGGATCTGGACGAAGCGATTCCAGCCAATCGTCCGGTGGCGGAAGCGCGTCCGCGGCGTGCTTTCGAGGCTGCCCCAGCCCGTGAGGGACAGGTTGCTGGCGAGGAGAAAGTCGCTGCCGACGAAGAGGCGGGAGCGGAAGAGGCTGTCGCGGAGGGATCGGGTTCGAGAGAAGCCACGCGAGATTCTCGCGAATGGCGGGGGCGCCGGCGGCGCGGACGTCGTGGAGGCCGCGGAGATGATCGCAGCGGGCGCGGGGAACGCGGCGATCGCGAACGCAATGGGGCGGAATCCCGCTTTCAGCGTCCGGCGCAAACCGCGCGCACGGGCCGCGATTATGATTACGGACCGCCTCCGGGATATCAGCCGATCATTCTTCCGGGCGAGTCGATTTCCAAGTATCGCCAGGGAGCGCCGAGTGCGACAGCAGCGCCCGCTGAAGCGGCATCGCCTGCGCCGACGGCCGCTTCCGTCGTTTCAAACTTCCCCGACGACGAGCCCATGTTTGCGGCTGAAGTTGCCGGACCGCCTCGTGAACAGCATGAGCCCGCTGCCCAGGTTGAGGTCTACGAGGAGACTCACGAAACGGCGTCCAGTGCGCCCCGGGAAGTAGTGGAAGCAGAGACCGAAGCGCAGCCTTTTGTCGACACTTACCACGCTCCCGAAACAGTCGTACACGAGATCGCGCACGAGGCAGACTTCGCGGCTGCTCTCAAGGTTCCGAGGGGTGATATCGAAGAGCAGGAAATCGAAGAGGAAGAAGCCGAGCTCGCTTCCTACGGCGAGCATCTGGAAGACGATGGAGGTTTCGAGGAACTAGAAGAGGAGACGCACGCGGCGGGAGGAGACTTGCCGCGCCCAAATTTGGAACAAGCTCCGGAGAGTCTGGCCGCAGAGGGGGTTGCCGGGGAAACCGTCGAGAATGGCGAGGATGTTCCCGAAGCGGTCCTGGAAGAGGAAGAGCGGGAAGCGGAAGAACTCGAACTGGAAGAAGCCCAGGAGGAAGCAGAAGCATTACTGGAAGCGGAGGCGATTGGCGATGGGACGGTGGATGCCAGCGCCGCAGTGCGTGCTCCCGCTCCGGAAGCGAGGCTCTTGCAACGGACACAGCGCAGCGCGCCGGCCTTTGACCGCCGCCGCGGACGCCGCGGTGGACGCCATTTCCGCCGCCGCGAGAATACGGTCGTGCCCCAGATCAGCGACTTGCTGAAGGAAGGGCAGGAAGTGCTGATCCAGATTGCCAAGGAGCCCATCGGCAAGAAGGGCGCACGTATTACCAGCCACATCGCGTTGCCAGGCCGCTTCCTGGTGTTCATGCCGACCGTCAACCACACCGGCGTGTCGCGCAAGATTTCGTCGGAAGAAGAACGGCAGCGGCTCAAGCGGATCATCCTCAGCGAGCGCGAGAATGGTGCTGGCGGCTTCATTGTGCGGACGGCTGCGGCAGGCGCTTCGGACGAAGAATTGCGCGCCGATATCCGCTTCCTGAAGAATCTGTGGAACGAAATCAAGTCGCGTTCGGAAGAGAGCAAGTCGCCGGCGCTGATCTATCACGATCTGAACGTGGTGGAACGAGTGCTACGCGATCAAGTGAGCTCGGATTTTTCGGTGATCTGGGTCGATAACGAACCGGAGTACGAGCGTATCCTGCGGTTTGCCAATCGCTTCCAGCCCGCGCTGGTACGGCGGGTCAAGCTCTATACGAAAGAGACGCCGCTCTACGAGCAGTTTGGACTGAACGAAGAAATCAGCAAGGCCCTGAAGTCGAAGGTCTGGCTGAAGAGCGGCGGGTATATCGTGATCAACCAGACGGAGGCGCTGGTCGCGATCGACGTCAACACTGGCAAGTACGTCGGCAAGACGGCGCGTCTGGAAGATACGATCGTCAAGACGAACGTAGATGCGATCCGGGAGATCGTCCGGCAGATCCGCCTGCGCGATCTGGGGGGCATCATCATCATCGACTTCATCGACATGGACGAGCGGCGCAACCGGCAGAAAGTCATGCAGGCGCTGGAAGAGGCGCTGCGCGGGGATCGCGCACCTTCCAAGGTCCTGCAGTTCAATGATTTCGGCCTGGTCGCGATTACGCGCAAACGTGTGAAGCAGTCGCTCGAACGCACGATTGGATCGCCGTGCCCGTATTGCCAGTCGACGGGCTTTGTGAAGTCGGTGAGCACGATCTGCAACGAGGTCTACGTCGAGATGCGCAAGATCACGAAACAGCTCGAGCACAGCGACGTGATGCTGCGGGTGAATCCGGAGGTCGCGAAAGCGCTGAAGGCGAACAACGCGCGGCTGCTGAACGAGATGGAAGAACTCGCGAAGAAAACAATTATCATAAAGTCGGATCCGGCCTTGCACCAGGAGCAGTTTGATATTCACTGAGTTGCTGGCTGACAACTGCTAGCCGATGCGAGCAGTTTCGAACTGAGAGGGACGGGCAGCTCGCCCGTCCCTCTTGTTGTTTGCGCGGTTGCGGGTCCGTGAGCACCGCTCAGAGGGCGTTTCTTAGGATCCGGCGATGAGATTTACGGCCTGAGTGCTACGCTCGCGCAGCTTTTTGAGGGAGATTGGAAGAGCGTTGCTCCGGGCCTGCATGTCCGGCGGATTTCCGATCGTGGTTGCAAGCCGGTCGACAGCTTCGGGCAGCCGCTGGGCCATGTCAACCAGGATCACTAACGAATCGGCGTGCAGCTTCCAGATGGAACGAGAATCTTGCGACCGCTTGAGTTCTTCGATCTCCGTCGTCATGCGCGCGGTCAGAGCGACGATCCGCAGCAGCATGCGGCCTACGTCGGCGCGAGGGCTGACTTCTTCCAGATAGTCGGCCGTGTAGGCGTCGACCTCGGCGGGGCTGAGCATCAGGTTGAAGTAGCGCATGGGCACGATTTGCCGGAACTTGGGATCGGCGACGCGCACGAAAATACGAATCGACTCTTCGACTCTCCGCAACTTGGCTTCTTCCAGCGAGAGTGCCTGCGGGGTGACGGCGGCCGGCACATATTTGCGATCGGGCGCGGGCGCCGCGGCCGCGCCTCCAGCCCCGACGGCGTGGGCAGGACGAGCGGGCGAGGACGGATGCGCGCGGCGGATCGGCGGCCTGCGTTCCAATTCTTTCTTCAGCCGGGAGACGCGGCGGAATTTATCCAGCGCGGTCACGTAATCTACTTTTAGCAGGTTCCTCTCATTCAGGGCTGCCACGTGTTCCACGGTGACCTCGACGCCATCGATGGTGCTGAGGATGCTGCCGCCGAGTTCTTCGAGCTGGCGCGCAAAATCCTTAATCTCTTTGGTCGCTGCGGCAAACAGGGTGTGGAAGCGATCTCCGAAAGCGGAGTTGTAGGGCGCCAGGGTAGCCAGCACACCGGGGTGATAGATCGACTCGCCCAGCGACGCCTTGAGTTCGCGGACGCGGGGAATCATGCCGGAATCCATGAGTGCGCTGAAATCCTGGAAGCGATTTGCCTGGTCCAGCAACGGACCGAATTCACGCAGCAGTTGCACGTGTTCATCCGGCAGAACGGGCACGTCGGACTCGGAGAGGATTTCCAGCAGCGCAATCTCGAATGGCGAGAGCGGAATCGATCCATCCAAGCCGTAGCCGCGCCGCTCCCACTGTCCGGGGACACGGGGATGGCGGTAGAGGAAGGTGGCGACCAGATCCGTTTTGTCCCGGTTGGAACTGGAATCGTCCCGGTGACGCGCGAAGTACCGCAGGAGTGCCTCCGCGACCTCGGGGTCAAGATCCTCGTGAATGCCGAGTCGCAGCATGGCCGGAGTGATGGCCATGTCAAGGAGCTTGATCCAGGGGTGCATGCGGTCCAGGATCGAGCGCACGTCGTCGGCGTGTCGGATCGATTCGGGAGCCAGTTCTGCGGGAGCCGGCAATTCACCGCCCAGTCGCTCACTCAGCAGACGCTGGTAAAAACCCTGCACGGTTGCCAGCAGAGCCAGCTCCCATTTGGGATCTTCAACCAAATCATCTCCTCCGAGACGGACGGGTCAGCCTGATTGCAAAAGGGGACGTGCTTTTAGTTAATCCGAAAGTAGGGGGCAGCGCAATTGGTTACTTGGTTACGGAAGTGTCAGAACGGATGGGGGGCAGGGGCGTCGGCCCCAGTGTCCACGCTCATTGAAATACCACGGTTTTATTCCCATACAGCAGGACGCGGTTTTCGACATGCCAGCGAACGGCACGTGACAGGACGACTTTTTCGATGTCGCGCCCCTTGTGAATCAGGTCGTCGATGGTGTCGCGGTGATAAATGCGGACCACGTCCTGCTCGATGATGGGGCCGTCGTCGAGCACCTGGGTAACGTAGTGCGCGGTCGCGCCAATCAGTTTCACGCCGCGCTGAAATGCCTGATGGTAGGGCTTCGATCCGACGAACGCGGGCAGGAAGGAATGATGAATGTTGATGACGTTCTGCGAGCCCATGGCCGCGATGAACTCGTTCGACAGCACTTGCATGTAGCGTGCCAGCACCACCAGTTGGCACTGGTGTTCGCGGAGCAGAGCGATCTGCTTCTGCTCGGCTTCACGCTTGTTGTCTTTCGTTACCGGAATGACAAAGAAAGGGATGTGGTAGAAGTCGGCGATGCGCTGGTTATCGGGATGGTTCGAGACGATCAGAGGAATCTCGCACTTGAGTTCGCCGTTCTGGTGGCGGTAGAGCAGGTCTTGCAGGCAGTGGTCGTATTTCGACACAAAGACGGCCACTCGCGGACGGTCCGCGGATTGAGCGAGCCGCCAGTTCATCTGGAAATCGCGGGCGATGGGGGCGAAGTGCTCGGCGAACCGGGCGATATCGAAGTCGAAATCGGCGGCGTCGAACTCCACCCGAGTGAGGAAAAGATTTGATTCCTCGTCGCCGTGCTCGTCATTGAAGAGAATGTTGCCGCTGTGACGGAAGATGAAGTCGGCGATCGTGGCGACGACGCCTTTGCGGTCGGGGCAAGAGACGAGGAGGATGGTGGAGTTGTGCATAGATGAGTGTAGCGCCGCCGTCCCAGCGGTTGTCCTGCGGCCTCTCGCCAGCACTCGGCGGCGAGGGCAAGATGCCCTCGCCCTTCGACTCCGCTCAGGGCAGGCTAGCCGGCGAGGACGCCGGCGCTACTTCTTCAACGCCTTCGCAATCTCGCGCGCCGCGTTCGCGCCCGATCCCCCGGTCAGTCCCGTGCCCGGATGCGTGCCGCTACCACACAGATACAGGCGCTCGATCGGCGTCTGGTAACGGGCCCAGTCGAGCAGCGGACGCATGGTGAAGAACTGGTCGAGCGCGAGTTCGCCGTGGAAGATCTGGCCGCCGGTCAAGCCGTACGTTTCTTCCAGATCCTTGGGCGTGATGATCTGGTGGCTGAGGATCGTCTGCGGCAGACTGGGCGCGTATTGTGCGATCGTCTTCACCACGGCTTCACCGAGCGCAATGCGCTGGCTCTCCCAATCGCTGTTCTTCAGCTTATAGGGTGCGTACTGCATGTAGATTGACATCACATGCCGGCCCGCAGGTGCCAGCGACGGGTCGGAAAGGGACGGGAAGGTGATTTCGAGATAGGGCTGGCGCGAAAAGTTCCCGTATTTCGATTCGTCGAAGGCGCGCTCGAGATAGTCAATCTCGGGGCTGATCTGGAGGCGGCCCTGCAGCAGGTTGCCATTGCCCTTCGTTTTCAGCGCAGTGAACTCCGGCAGCGCGGACAGCGCCAGGTTGATCTTGGCTACCGTTCCCACGGAGCGGTAGTTCTTGATCTTCTGGACGAAGTCGGGCGGCAAGTGCGCGGGGTCGACCAGTTGCATGAAAGTGCGCTTCGGGTCGGCGTTGGAAACCACGGCCTTCGCGGAAATCTCTTCGCCGGAGTCGAGCACAACCCCCGTGGCCACGCCGTCTTTCACGCGAATTTCCGAAATGGCCGCACCGGTGCGAATTTCTGCACCTGCCAGGGTAGCGGCGGCCGCCATGGCTTGGGTGATCGCGCCTGCGCCTCCGGCAGGGAACTGAACGCTGCCCGCGGGAGTCGGATCGGCGGCGGCGCGCAACAGCAATACAAGCGCGCTGCCCGCCGACCACGGGCCCAGGAACGTTCCGAAAATGCCGCGCGCAGCGATGGTGGCGCGCAGCGGTTCGGTGTCGAAAAACTCGGCGGCCAAGTCAGCTACCGCCATCGGTCCCCAACGCAGCGCACGGTACATATCTTTTTTGCCGAGATTGCGGATGGAGCGGCCGGTCTTCAGCATGCCCCAGAGATCGCCGCTCGACGGGCTATCGATATTGGGCGGCGTGAGCACGAGCGCCTTGCCGATGACGGCGCAGATTTTGCCTAGCGCGGCGCCAAATTCTCCGTACGCGGTGGCGTCTTTTGGAGACCACTGCGCGATTTCCTGCGCGGCCCTCTTGAGGTCGGAGTAGAGAACCAGCGAGCGGCCATCCGGAAGGAGGGATACCGTACTTACATCCGGTCTGGTCAGCTTGAGCCCGTTCCGCTCCAACTGCATGTCGCGCGCGATGTCGGCGCGCAACGGTCCCGCATTGTGGGAGAGAGTCGAGCAGCGGAAGCCGGGATAGAATTCTTCGGTGATGGCGGCGCCGCCCACCTGCGCGCGGCGTTCCAGCACTAGCGGTTTGAATCCGGCTTTGGCCAGGTAGAAGGCGGTAACCAGACCGTTGTGTCCGCCACCGACGATGACGACATCGCGCGTTTCGGACATCAGGCCGCCTTCCCGTCTTTCAGAATCTCGAGCGCCGCCAGACGGCCCGGCGCGCCCATAATGCCGCCGCCCGGATGCGTGGCCGATCCACACATGTAAAGGTTCTTGATGGGTGTGCGGAACTGCGCCCAGCCCGCGACTGGCCGGAGGAAGAATAGCTGTTCGAGCGAGAGTTCGCCCTGGAAGATGTTGCCTTCGCTCAGTCCCCATTCACGTTCGAGATCGAGCGGCGTGACCACCTGGCGATGGAGGATGATGTCTTTAATATTGGGTGCGTATTCGGCGATTGTGTTTACGACCGTATCGCCAAATTTCTCTTTTTCCGTGTCCCAATCGAGCCCCGGCGACAACTTGTAAGGGGCATACTGCACAAAGCATGACAGGATGTGCTTCCCTGGGGGCGCGAGTGAAGTGTCGGTCAGGGTCGGGATCACCATGTCGATGTAGGGGCGCGTGGACCAGTGCCCGTACTTGGCCTCGTCGTAGGCCTTCTCCATGTACTCGACGCTGGGTGAGATCGACATCGCACCGCGGAGATGCGCACCGATTCCCGGCATGCACTTGAAGTTTGGCAGACCGTCGAGCGCCATGTTCACCTTGCCGGAAGAGCCGCGGAACTTGTAGCGCTTCACACCTTCGATGAATTCATCCGGCAGGCTGCCAGGCTCCATCATCTTCGTGAAGGTCAGGCGCGGATCGACGCTGGAAGAGACAACGTCGGCATAGATTTCGTCCCCGTTGGCCAGCGCGACGCCGGTTGCGCGCCCGTGTTTGACCAGAATCTGCGCGATGGGAGCTTCGGTGCGAACTTCCGCTCCCGCTTCCCGAGCAGCGCCGGCAATGGCGTTGGAGATGGCCCCAGTGCCGCCGCGCGCGAATCCCCAGGCACGGAACGCGCCATCGATCTCGCCCATGTAGTGGTGGAGCAGAACGTAGGCTGTTCCTGGCGAGCGCACGCCGAGAAAAGTTCCAATGATGCCGGAGGCTGACATGGTGGCCTTGAGCACATCGGTCTCGAACCACTGGTCGAGGAAGTCGACAGCGCTCATGGTCATGAGCTGGACCTGGTTGTACTTGTCTTCACTCGCCATCCCCTGGAAGCGGCGTCCGATGAAAAGCAGTTTCATCAGTTCCCTGGGATTGAGCGTCGCCGGGTCGGGCGGGATCATGCTGAGGATCGGCTTTACGAAGCGGCACATGGCCTGCATCGCTTTGCCGAATTCGTCGTAGGCTTCGGCGTCGACCCGCGAATGACGGGCGATCTCGCGATGCGTTCGGCCGTGGTCATTGACACGCCAGAGATAGTCGCCGTTCGGCATCGGGGTAAACGTGCCGTCGAGCGGAAGAATCTCCAGTCCGTGGCGCGGCAGTTCGAGGTCGCGAATGATCTCCGGCCGCAACAGGGAAACGACGTACGAGCAGACGGAGAACTTGAAGCCGGGAAAGACCTCTTCCGTGCAGGCCGAGCCGCCGAGCACGTGGCGGCGTTCGAGCACCAGGACTTTCTTTCCCGCTTTCGCGAGATAGGCGGCGTTGGTGAGGCCGTTGTGGCCTCCGCCAATCACGATCACGTCGTACTTCTTACCGTTCGCAACAGCGGGCATAAAAATGATCCAGATCGATCGCAAACGTTCGGAAAAAATGACTCGCCATTCTACCGAGAAAGTATCGGTTTGTCTCGGTCTTACCTGTTGTCTCTGACTCGCGGTCAGCGCAATTCCCGGCTTGCCGCGCAGTGGTAGGACTGCATATAATCCGGCGTCGGTATTTTCCTTCGTACACCTTTGTGTCCTTTTTGGTTCACGCTTTCTTCTAATAACCACTAAGGACACGAAGACGCACGAAGGAAACCGACACGAGGTCTGTCTTGCCCATCGGAACTGCGTTTCACGAAAGAACCTTGGCCCTGTGCCACAGCCTGAACTACCGCGAGTGGTCGGGATACTACACGGTCAGTGTGTACGAAGTGCACCACGAGCATGAGTACAACGCGATCCGCAACGCGTGCGCGCTGATCGACATCTCGCCGCTCTACAAATATCTCGTCACCGGCAAAGACGCGACCAGGCTCGTGAACCGCGTCATCACGCGCGACGTGAACAAGGTTGCCGTGGGGCAGGTGATTTACGCCTGCTGGTGCGACGAGGACGGCAAGGTCGTCGACGATGGCACGATCACGCGCCTCGAAGAGAACAAGTATCGCTGGACCGCGGCCGATCCGAGCCTGCGCTGGTTTCGGCAGAGCGGCGTGAACATGGACGTTCAGATCGAGGACATTTCCGAGCAGACAGCGGCGCTGGCGCTGCAAGGTCCGACTTCGGCAAAGCTTCTCAAGGTGGTTGCCGATGCCGACATCACGAACCTGAAATACTTCCGCAAGACCAGCGGAAAAATTGCAGGGGTGCCGGTGGACATCTCACGCACTGGATACACCGGAGACCTCGGCTACGAAATCTGGATCCCGTGGAGCGATGCGGTCCGAGTCTGGGACGACCTGATGGCGAAGGGCAGGCAGTTCGATATTCACGCTGCCGGAATGCTGGCGCTCGATGTAGCGCGCGTGGAGGCGGGGCTGCTCTTGATCGAAGTGGACTACATCAGTTCGAAGAAGGCGCTGATTCCGTCGCAGAAGTATTCGCCGTATGAATTGGGTTTCGGGAAGATGGTGCATCTCGACAAAGAGAACTTCATCGGCAAGCGGGCGGTGGCGCGAGATCACAAGCAGGGCGTGGCGCGCCAGTTGGTTGGCCTGGAAGTGGATTGGGTGGAGGTGGAGGAGCAGTTCGATAAGTTTGGTCTGTCCCCGGCAGCCCCCAGCCAGGCTTCACGCGTGGCCGTGCCGGTTTATTCAGGCGAACGTCAGGTCGGCAAAGCTACCACGACGGCGTTCTCGCCGCTCTTGAAGAAGCTGATTGCCTTGGCAAGCGTGAGCATCGAGTTCTCCAAGCCTGGCACAAAACTCCAGATGGAATTGACGATCGAAGCCCAGCGGAGGAAAACGACCGCAACGGTGGTCCCGCTGCCGTTCTTCAATCCGAAGCGGAAGACGGCGGCACCGGTTTAGAATCCTTGGCTGCGGTCGACTTGGCATGCTCAGCTTGCGCCTGCGGTTCTTTCAGTGAATACTTCACTAGACAATACAAGGCGCGCACGCCGTCTTTCCAGCCGATCTTCTTACCTTCTTCATAGGTGCGCCCCGAGTAGCTGATTCCCACTTCATAAATCCGCAGCCTGCGCCTGGCCACTTTCACCGTGATCTCTGGCTCAAATCCAAAGCGGTTCTCTTCGATCGGGATCGACTGAATCACCTCGCGCCGGAAGACCTTGTAGCAGGTTTCCATGTCGGAGAGATTGATATTGGTCAGGCAATTGGAGAGCAGCGTCAGCAACGAGTTGCCGACCGAGTGCCAGAAATACAACACCCGGTGTGGGCCGCCTCCCATGAACCGGGAGCCGAACACCACGTCGGCCTTTTGTTCGAGAAGCGGTCCAAGCAGTTGCGGATATTCTGCTGGATCGTATTCCAGGTCGGCGTCCTGAATAATGACAAAGTCGCCGGTTGCTTCCTGGATGCCGCGCCGCAGCGCCGCCCCTTTGCCCATGTTATGCGGCTGCAGGAAAACACGGATCTGCGCGTGCTGTTTCTGTAAATCGGCCAGAATTTCACGCGAGCCATCGCGCGATCCGTCATCCACGCAGAGCAGTTCGATCTCCATCGGCACGGCGAGAACTTTCTCGATCACCGCGCGCAGAGTCGCCCGCTCGTTGTACACGGGCATCACAACCGAAAGCTTCATAGCACGAGATCGTAACAACCGGCACTGTCCCAACACAACTGATCGTCACTGCACACGATGACGGTCGGCGCTATACTCGCTTGTCGCTCGGGAAGCCGGAGCACCCATCCCGTCCGGCATGGAACGATGAGGACCTTCCGCAATCTCAAGATCCTCGCTGCCGCGCTGGCCTTCGTGGTTGGCCTCGGCACGCTTGGTTTTCACTATGTCGAGGGTTGGTCCTGGTTCGATGGTTTCTACATGGTCATCACCACGCTGACCACCATCGGATACCAGGAAACGCATCCCCTGTCGCATGCCGGGCGCGTGTTCAACGTTGTTGTCATCCTGAGCGGAGTCTCGCTGGTGTTTCTGGCCATCGGGTCTCTCACCCAGGCTTTGCTAGAATTCGAGCTGCAGAACTTCTTTGGAAGGCGCCGCATGGAGCGTGATATCGGCCGTCTCACCGGTCACTACATCATCTGCGGCGCCGGGCGCGTCGGGCGCAGTGCCGCCCGCGAGTTGGCGCGCCGTCCGGCTCAGTTCGTGATCATCGAAGCCAACGAAGCCAAGGCGCAGAAATTTGCCAGCGAGAATTGGCTCATGCTCATTGGTGACGCCACCCAGGAACAGACTTTGCGCGACGCCCAGATTGACCGCGCGCGCGGCCTGGTCGCCGCCACCACCACCGACGCCACCAATCTTTATATCGTGCTGAACGCCCGCAGCCTGAATCCGAGCCTGCGCATCATTGCGCGTGCCAGCGAAGAGATGGCGGAGAAGCACCTGCGCAGCGCCGGCGCCGACTCGGTCGTCTCTCCCTATATTTTTGCCGGACAGCGTATCGCGCATTCGTTCCTGCGTCCGCACGTGGTCAGTTTCCTCGACACCGCCACCACCCATCTCGGCATGGATCTGGAGATCGGCCAAGTACCCATCACCCCGCGCAGTCCGTTTGCCGGCAAGACCATTGAGAACTCCCGCATCCGCCAGGATCGCGGCGTCATCATCCTCGCGATCAAGCGCGAGGCGGGGATGCGCTTTAACCCCGCACCTGACGATCGCATCGAAGCCGGCGATTTCCTGATTGCCATGGGCGAGCCGCAACAACTTCGCGAGCTCGAGCAGATGGCCGGGTCGCAACCATGATGATCGTCAGCGCGGCGGAGATGCGCGCCATCGATCGTGCAACCTCGGAGCGCTTCGGCGTGCCTTCTCTGACGCTGATGGAGAATGCGGGCTCGGCGGTCGCTCGGTTCATTCTCGCCGACTACGCTCAGGCCCAGCGCATTGCCATCATTTGTGGCAAAGGCAATAACGGTGGCGACGGCTTCGTGGTCGCGCGCAAACTGGCCGAAGCTGGCCGCGCCGTGCGCGTCCTGCTGCTGTGTGCTCCAGAAGAACTTCGCGGAGACGCCGCGGCCCTGTTCCAGCAACTCACGATTCGGCCGCTGGTTGTTTCCGAGCCTGCCCGCCTGGGCCTGACTGACGCAACTGAGATATTCTCCGCCGATCTTCTCGTCGATGCCCTGCTGGGCACAGGCTTTCGTCCGCCGGTGAGCCCGCTCTATGCGGCCGGAATCTGCAAGATGAACGAAAGCGCCGCTCCCATTGTCGCTGTCGACATTCCCTCCGGCGCTGATGCTGACGCCATGCAGCCCCAAACCGGAACCATTGCGCGCGCCGATGCGGTCGTCACCTTTACCGCGCCCCGTCCGGCTCATGTTTTTTCAGGACTGACCGGCGGGCCTACGGTGATCGCGCCCATCGGCTCTCCTCCCGAGGCAAGCGCTTCGAACCTTGGACTTCATCTGAGCACTGCCGGGGACTTTGCTTCGTTGCTTGAGCCTCGCGCGCGGGGTGCCAACAAAGGCAGCTACGGCCATGTCTTAGTCATTGGCGGTTCGCTCGGCAAAGCGGGGGCGGCTGCGATGGCTGGGTTCTCCGCGCTCAGAGCGGGCGCTGGACTCGCTACCGTCGCCGCGCCCAAATCCGTGCTTGCGACCGTCGCTGGCTTCCATCCCGAAGTGATGACCGAGCCGCTCGCGGAAACGGAAGCTGGAACCATTTCCCTACGCTCGCTCGAATCAAGCCTCGATTTGTTGCTTGAACGAAAAACGGTGGTCGCGATCGGCCCGGGAATCTCCCGCCATCCCGAAACCGTCGAGTTTGTGCGGGGCGCCGTCACTCGATACAACACACCCATGGTGTTGGATGCGGACGCACTCAACGCCTTCGAACACGCCACCAGTGAGTTGACCGGCCGCGGACGCACTCTCGTGATCACCCCTCATCCCGGAGAAATGTCGAGGCTGACTGGCCGCAGCGTCGCCGGGATTCAGGCCGATCGCCTGGAAGTCGCAAGAAGCTTCGCCCGCGAACACGAATTGATTGTCGTGTTGAAGGGCCATCGCACGTTGATTGCATCGCCCGATGGTACGGTCTGGGTGAATCCTACTGGCAACCCTGGCATGGCCACTGGGGGCACGGGAGACGTTCTCACCGGAATAGTGGCCGGCCTGATTGCGCAGCATCCACAGCACGCCTTGGCGGCGACAGTGCTCGCGGTCTATCTTCACGGATTGTCCGGAGATCTGGCGGCCGGTGTGATAGGTGAGAGTTCGTTGGTCGCGACCGACCTCGTGCGCTCCCTGCCGGAAGGGTTCTCGGCGATGCGGGCCCAGATGTCCGCGGACCTTCGGATCCACGCTTAGGGATCTCCTAAGCGGATTCACCCTTAATTCAGACACAATCTCGAGACAGAACGTAAGTCCACTTAGGTCTTGACCAATTATTGTTAGTGCGATATATTCTGTAATAACAGAATAAACAGAAATCATTATGCCGCTTACACCGATCGAACAGAAATTCATTCTGCACTGGGGCGAGATGGGTACACGTTGGGGGATTAATCGCACGGTGGCCCAAGTTCATGCCCTTCTGTTTGTTTCACCAAAGCCTTTGCATGCCGAGGAAATCGCCAACACCCTGGCGGTGGCGCGGTCCAACGTGAGCACCAGCCTCCGCGAGCTGCAGGGCTGGGGGATTGTCCGCGTTGTGCACGTGCTTGGCGACCGCCGGGACCATTTTGAATCCGCGAAGGATGTTTGGGAGATTTTCCGGATCGTCTCGGAAGAGCGGAAACGACGAGAGATTGATCCGACTGTGCGGGTGTTGCAGGAGTGCGTCGGGGAACTGAAGAGGGGTGGCGCAGGAAGCACGTACACCCGGGAACGACTGGAAGAGATGCTGGAATTCCTTGCCACCACATCGGGCTTGTTCGAGGAACTTCTGAGCATACCGACCGGCGCGCTCAAAGGGATGGCGCGCCTGCGCGGGAAATTAAGATTGCTCTTGGGGGCAGGGAAGAAGCCCACGCGAAAATGAGGCATCGGTGATCTCGCTCGCTTCGGATATGACGGACCGCAAGGGGCGGCACGCCAGGGGATGGCTTTTCTTTGATGCGGAGTGCGCGTTCTGCACCGGGATTGCAAGGTGGTTGGTAGGTCCGATGAAACGGCGCGGCTTGGCCGTGGCCCCTCTGCAGGACCCGCGAGTGGGGACGCTGCTCGGCCTTTCGCCGGAGGAGTTGCTGCGTGCGATCCGCCTTGTGCTTACGGATGGGACTCACTACGTGGGCGCAGGCGCGGTGCTCGCCGTGGCAGGAGAATTGTGGTGGGCACAGCCGCTGGTATGGGTGGCGAAACTTCCCGGAATGATGTCAGTGACGCGAGCGGGATATCGCTGGGTAGCGCAGCGCCGGAGGTGCCCGGCTGAGCGCTGCACCATGGATCAAGTTGCCAGCCGCAACTGATTTGAAGAGATGGATCTCTTATGAAAATCAAATTCACTGACCTGTGGAGTTGGAGTGGAACGATCGACCGTGGGACGTATGCGCTGGTGGGGTTGGTCGGGTTCGCTCTGAAGCACAATCTCGATCGCTTGGTCGCCACTTACGCCTTTCATCGTCCGTGGGGATTGTTTAACTACTGGGTTCCGGTGCGGGAAGCGGCGCGGATTACTGGGTTGCGCAGTGGGGATACCGTATTCCTCGGGACCTTGATCGTGCTGGCGCTTCCTTTCGTCTGGGTGGGCGTGGCGCTCACAACGAAGCGGCTTCGAAGCGCGAACCTGCCGCCCCAACTCGTTGTGCTGTTCTTTGTCCCGTTTCTGAACCTGCTGTTCTTTCTTCTGCTCTGTTTGGTGCCCGCCCGGAACTCAGCTGCGACGGAACTGGAGACAGATCGGCCAAAGAACTCGTCTTTCGCAAGAATCATTCCTGAAAGCATGTTGGGAAGCGCCGCGATTTCCCTTCTCGTCACGGTCCCGGCTGGACTGGGCATGGTGCTGATCGGCGTACGGCTACTTACGAATTACGGCTGGGGCTTATTCGTTGCTTTGCCGTTCACCATGGGATTCGCGGCCGCGCTCATCTACGGACTGCGCCAACCGCGCAGCCTCAGCGGTTGCGTAGGGATTGCGTGCTTGTCCACCACGCTTTTGGGGTTGGGACTGCTGGCGCTGGCCGTTGAGGGCATGTTCTGTCTGATGATGGCAATGCCGCTTGCGCTGCCACTGGGCGCGATCGGAGGAAGTTTCGGGTACCTGGTGCAACGCCGCCGCTGGCTCCATAAAGGATCACCTGCATTCCTTTCCGTCCTGCTGATTTTTGTTCCTGGGGTGCAGTGGATGGAGCACGTAGCTGCGCCGGTGCCTCCCGAGTATGAAGTTCGCTCGGCGATCGACGTCCAAGCGCCACCGGAGAAAGTGTGGAGGCAGGTGGTTGCCTTTGCAGAGATTCCGCCGCCGAAGGAATGGATGTTCCGAGCCGGGATCGCCTATCCCATGCGAGCGGAAATACTGGGAAGCGGACCGGGAGCAGTGCGACATTGCGTGTTTTCCACCGGCGCGTTTGTCGAACCAATCGAAGTTTGGGACGAGCCGCGCACGCTGAAGTTCTCCGTGACATCGAACCCCGCGCCAATGGAGGAATGGACCCCTTATTCTCACATCGAAGTGCCGCATCTCCATGGCTTCCTAGTGTCGAACGGCGGTCAATTTGTGCTAACGGCCCTGCCACATGGTCGGACACGGCTGGAAGGCACAACATGGTACCGACACACGCTGTGGCCGGCCGCATATTGGCGACTATGGTCAGACGCGATCATTCATCAGATCCATTTGCGGGTTCTGAAGCACATTCGAGATGAGGTGGAGAGTAGCGCGCAATGAACTGCGCTATGCACGACATCGCGTGCGTGTGCCCACAGCGGAGACAGGGTAGGCTGCGTCTGCCGAGGCAGGCACCCGCCGGCGGACAAGAGTGTCCGCCCTACATAAGTTAGCGGGGAATATAATTGTTGAGAAGCGGAATCATTTGCAATCCGATCTTCATCACCCGCGCCTGGGCTGTGTCGGGCGATTCTCCCGGATACATCGGAGTCATCAAACGCACCAGGCCCCCGTCGCTGCGGTTCATGCGGATGGAATCAGCCACCAGATAATACTTGGCCCAATACTCGCTGGCCACCGCTCGGCCGTGCGCTTGAAACCAATACAAGACCAGTTGCCGGTTTCCTTCTTTGGAAACCACGTAACGGTTGACCGGGAACGAAGATCCATCGGGGCGTGAAATCTGGACTACCTGCCGCAGGGTCGGGACCCATCCGGCTCCTGGCAAGCAATGATTGGGCGAATGAATGGTGTCACCCGCCTTTTGCGACGGGAAGTATGCGATGAAGAGTCCGATGGGGGGTTGGGGCCGGCTTGCGTCTTCGTAGTCGCGCAGCAGGAACTCTCCTTGGCCAAGAATGTCGAGGGTTTGCTGATCGAGGCTGAATTCTTGTCCCGCCCATGCCCCGAAATGCAGAGGCAGGGAACTGAGGGGCGGCCGGGGCGGGAAAAACTCGCTGCGCGAATGCGCTTGCAGCACCAGTGCGGTCGCCACCATGAGCGCCGCTGCGATCAGGAACCGGAGCGACCAAGCCTTCATGCCGATTGCACCTCCGGCCGGCCTTTCCAGATCCAATTGATCACGCGGTGCACGGTGAACAACAAGATCAGCGACACGACAAAAATCAGCCATCCCGAAAAGGCGTGAAAGAATCCTTCGGCTTTATCCGGGTCCCAGTACTGCACCAGCAGTCCGGTGCCGAAAATGCGAAAACTGTTGGCCGCCACCGCAATGGGCACCGCCGAACAAGCCAGTACCACACGCACCCACTTGCGATGGTCCATCAGGAAGCCGTAGATAATCGCCAGCGTTACGAGGGACAGGAGCGAGCGGATTCCACTGCATGCCTCCGCTACTTCGAGCGGCATGGAAGGCAGTACGATGACGTTCCCTTCGCGGAGCACCGGAACTCCCACCACCGGCAACAATATGCTCGCCAGCCTCGAGGCCAGCAGTTGCAGCGGGAAGGTGACCTTCTGAAGAATCAGGGTCGGGATCGGGATCATCAGGATCAGGACGGCCCACGGAAACAGCAGGGCGCGAAAGAACGCCCACCCTTGAAAGAGAATAATCAAACCTGCCAGCAGGACCAGCAGAGACACGCGCGAGAAAAACAACTCCGCGCCCAGCACTCCCAGCATCAGCATCAGCAGAGCCACAACGATGATGGGAAGTCCGGACCACGACGGGGCTGGCGCAATCAACTTCAGTTTCTTTCTATCCTGCCAGAGAACAAACAGCGCGAAGGCGGGGACAAAGATCCCGTGGGAGAAGTTCGGATCATTGATCCACTGGAAAAAAAGCCGGGCAAGAATCGAGGCGTAAAGCCAGACGATCAGCAGGAGCAGCAACGCTCCCTGCCACCTCGGTAAGCCGACCGACCGACGGCCCCCCCGGGCGGAGACGGAGGGGGCTACTTGCACTGAATCACCCATATGGCGCGCTTGGGTTTGAGGATATTCGAAAAGCTCAAGGTCGCGCAAAACAAAAAGGTTCCCAGGCGGAGTTGTCCGTTTGGCCGGTAACTAGCCCTTAGAAGATGGGTAAGACGAGGGAGACTCCACAAGGAAAACAATTTCCCTTTCCTCTCTTTGGACAGGGGTGGTCTCCACCGGTCAGGAATACAGCGTGATTTGCCAATCTCTGCAGGTGGTTACAAGCCTGTCCTTAGCAAAAGTGGAAGGCAATGACCCACGTGTGAACAGGGAAAATGGGAAAAAAGTTTCCCATTTGTCCGCAATCATGTAAGATACGTCCCAAGTCGCCACGAAGGGTTTCAATCCCAAGCTGTTGAAAAATAAGCATGTACTGTGTGGGTGAGTGGCGTCGCATTTCCCCGGGGATGGCAGCGAGTGTGCTCTACTCTGCACCAGCCCTGATCCGAGACGGCATCCCCCCTTGTCTTGGAATGGAATAGCATGGACCTCCAAAGCTCCGAAATCCTGGCCGGTAACGGAATGTCGTCCCACGGCGCCGTGCGTGTGTGGCTGGAAAGCGTCAGTTCGGGAATGCGCACGGTTGAGGCCGTGATTCGAGAACTCTCGCAGAATGATGTTCCGGTCCTGGTGGTGGCCGAGAAGGGTTCGGGCAAAGCGGCCGCGGCCGCCCGCATCCACGCCCTTTCCGATCGTAGCTCGGAGCCCTTCGAAGTTTACCAGGGGCGGGACATCACCGAGCAGAACCTGGCCGTCCGGGCGGACCAGGGCGGCACCGTCTATCTGCAGGAGGTTAGCGATCTAACGCCGGAAGCCCAGGCGGAGCTGGTTCGCCAAATCGGACTGAACGGCGCTGAGGATCGGGTGCCTCGTTTCATCTGTGGGACCTCGCATGAACTCGAGGCCGAAGTCAAAGCCGGGAGATTTCGCGAAGATCTTTATTACCGAATCAGCGGGGTGTGTTTGCGCCTGCCTCCGCTGCGCCAGAGGAAAGAAGACATCCCGATTCTGCGGGACTGGTTCCTGTCGGATGCCGCCCGTGATTTCTGCCGACCGGTGCCGGTGCTGAGTGCGGAGACCCAGAGCTTTTTCCTGGAATACCACTGGCCGGGCAATATTCGTGAATTGAAAGATGCCGCCCGGGCGATCGTGGCGCTGGGCGATGAATCGCTGGCCATGGGAGGATTGCGCTCTCTTCTGCGGCGGGTTGCTCGTGGGGGCAACGGCGAGAAAATCTCTCTCAAGGATGCTGCCCGTGCCGCCTCCCGCGAAGCCGAAAAAGAACTGATTCTCCAAGTCTTGGCCCGCACCCGCTGGAACCGGCGCCGGGCTGCACAGGAATTGCAGATCAGCTACAAGGCGCTGCTCTACAAGCTCAAGCAGATTGGGTATGAACAGTATGGGGCCTGAGTGGAGAAAGGAACTTAGAGGAGAAGACA
>JAIQFZ010000051.1 GCA_020073015.1 Terriglobia bacterium
TTGTCGAAACCCACGCGCGTGGGTGAACCCAACTTTATCTACGTCCGCAACCGGCGCGACAACGACCTGGAAACCAAGCATGGCAATTACACGACCATCGAAGGAGGCGTGGCGTCCAGCTACTTTGGTTCCGAGGCTGACTTCAGCCGCCTGCTGATCAAGAATGCGACCTATCATCGCTTTGGGCGCGGTCGCCGCAGCGGCCAAGGATTCGTGTTTGCCCGCTCCACCAGCATCGGCGTGGAGAATCCTTTCGGGAACACCGTCGTGCGGGACCCGTCTGAGACGGTCGCAACCGGGCAGGCCCTGATCCCTCTTCCCGAACGCTTCTTCAGCGGCGGCGGCAACTCGCACCGCGGTTTCGGGCTAAATCAGGCAGGACCGCGGGACAACATCACCGGATTCCCTGTCGGTGGCAGCGCGCTGTTCCTCAACAATCTGGAACTGCGCTTCCCCAACGTGACTGTGCCCTACCTGCTCGAGAACATCGGCTTCACCGTGTTTCACGATATGGGCAATGTTTTTGCCCGGCCCCAGGAAATGCTGCCCAGCATCGGACGATGGCACCAGCCTGATCAGGCAATCTGCTTCCAGCCAGTCCGCCCGGGTGACTCGAAGTGCGCTTACAACTACGTATCGCACGCCATCGGACTGGGAGTGCGCTACCAGACGCCGATTGGTCCGTTGCGCTTTGACTTCGGATACAATCTGAATCCGCCGGTGTTTCCCAGCTACACCAACATCGTCACCAACACGGTCCCGAATCCGCCGATCACCACGGGAACATTTGGCGTACAACGCGCTGGGCATTTCAATTTTTCCTTCAGCGTAGGACAGTCATTCTGATGAAACTAGGAATCGATTCCGGTCTCGCTTTCCTGCTTTGCGCAGTATTGGCCGTGCCCGGCTTCGGCGGTGAGATCGTGGACCGCGTCGTGGCCAACGTCAACGGCAACGTCGTTTTGCAGAGTGATTGGGAACAGGAACTGGCTTTTGAAGCCCTGCTCAACGCGCGGCCCGCCGACTCGTTCACCACTGCGGAGCGTAAAGCCGCTCTCGATCGCCTGATCGATCGCGAACTGCTGCGCGAGCAAGTTCGGCCCTCGGAAGCGGCGCCCGGCGACCAGGTGGCCGCGCGCGTAGCCGAAGTGCGCAAGCTACACCCCGCAGCTGCTACCGCGGAGGGTTGGCGAACGGTCTTGGAGCGGCAGGGGCTGACTGAGGGTGCACTGGAGAAACGGCTGGGTGAAGAGATTCAACTGATGAGGCTGGTGGAAGCGCGTTTGCGGCCCTCCATCCAGATCGACCAACATGCCGTGGAGACTTACTATCACGACGAGTTGCTCCCGCAACTGAAGCGAAACGGCGGGCGCGAAGTGGCCCTGCCGGAAGTCTTCGGCCACATCAAGGATCTGCTGGCCGAGCAGCGGCTCAATCAACTGCTTTCAGGCTGGCTCGCGAGTCTGCGCTCCGCGAGCCATATTCAGACTTCACCATCGAGTACCGGAGATCAGAACCGTTGAGTGAACTGACTCCTCCTCGGCGCCGTTTGTGGCTGAGATTGTTGCTGCTGTTCTGCATTTTCAGCGCGGTGTCTTTCTCGATCCTGGGCTGGTACGTCACCACGGATTCGTTTCAGCGGCTGGTCCGGCACCGCGTCATCGCTGCTCTGGAGAAGGCCACCGGCGGCCGCGTGGAACTGGGGCAACTGCACACCATTCCTTTCCGCTTACGGATCGACGCTCGCAATCTCACCATTCACGGCCGGGAAGCCGCCGATCAGGTTCCCTACCTGCACATCGACCGCCTGCAAGCGGAAGTGAAAATTATCTCGCTGCTGAGTACCACGATCGGGTTGCACTCTCTGGTGCTCGAACACCCCGTGATGCACCTTGTCGTCTATCCCGATGGTTCCACCAACCAGCCCTCCCCACCGGGCAGCAAATCGTCGGGGCAGAAACCCGTCGAGCAACTGTTCTCGCTGTCGGTTTCGCACGCGGAAGTGCAGCATGGCGAACTGCAGTGGGATGAACACAGAATCCCGGTCGACTTTAATGGACGCGATGTCTCGCTCTTATTGAACTACTTCCTCCTGCGCCAGCAGTATGAGGCTCGGCTGTCCCTCGGCAGTGTTGCCACGCGCCTGCCTCCATACCCGGAGTTTGTCTGGCGCGCGGATACTGCTCTGCTCTTGTCCCGCGACCACGCCGAGATCAGCTCACTCACCGTGGCTTCGGGAGGCTCCGAGGTTCACTTCCAAGGCCGCGTCGAAGACTTCCACAATCCTCATATCAGCGGCGATTATCACGGCGTTCTCGATCTTGGTGAATTGACACGTCTGGTGCCGCAGCTTGAATTTCGCCGGGGTAGGGCCCAGTTCGAAGGCAAAGGTTCGTGGAGCCTGCGCGATTTTTCCACTCAGGGTACGCTGCAGGCAAAAGACGTGGACTGGGCGAACCGCAACGTCCGAATGCAAAACGGTCGGCTCGCGGCTGCCTTCACCATGACGCCGCAGAGACTGCATATTTCTTCGATTCGGGCGAGCCTTCTGGGGGGCGAGTTGCAGGGCGATGTGGATGTCACGAACTGGCAAAGCTCACTCGAGCCAGCAGCGGCGGCGCGGGGCCATGTCATCGGACCGGCTCCAACTGGGAGCCTGCAGCGCGGCTCCGTGCGTCTCCAGTTGACCGGCTTCCCGGTGGCCCCGGCAGTCAGTTTTCTGAGTTCAAAGAAGCTCCCCCTCGATCGGCTGAACCTGGCGGGGGCCGCCAGCGGCGAGATCAACATGCTCTGGGTTGGATCCATTCGCGCCGCTGATACGCAGATCAAATTGAATGTCGCTCCCCCCGCGCAGCCGGCCGCCGGGCAGCTTGCGCTCCGAGGGCAGATGGATGGCGTCTATCGCGGATCACGCGACGAGTTGGAGGTCAGCCAATTGCACCTGGTTACGCCGGCCTCAGAAATCACTGCCAGCGGGAATCTGTCTGCGAGCTCGTCGCTAAAGCTCTCTTTCCTGAGTCATGCCGTTCGCGAGTGGAACCCGTTGTTGCAAGCGGCCTATGGTTCGCCGGACCTGCCCTTCGCCGTTCATGGCTTTGCAGACTTCAAGGGGAGCGTCAGCGGGCGGCTCTCGGCTTTCTCGGTCAACGGGAATCTTGAGACGTATGACTTCGAAACCACGCTTCCGGCGACCGCACAGATCCCTGCCCGTGTCGTTCACTGGGACGCGCTCACGACCTCGGTGCAATACTCCACCTCGAACTTCTCGGCCCGCAATGGCGCCCTGATCCACGGCCGCACGGTCGCACACTTCGACCTGAGTACAGGTCTTACCGCCGCCACCTTACAGGAAAACTCGCCCTTTACCCTGCACTTGGACATTCTCAATGCGGATGTGGCCGAAATCGCACAGCTCGCCGGATCCACTCGCCCGATCAGCGGCACCCTGGGTCTCTCAGCTACGTTGGCCGGCACGCGCAGCGATCCTCACGGCGATGGGCATGTGGAGGTCCGGGATGCAGTCGTCTACGGCCTTCCATTCCCGGCCGTGCGCAGCGACCTGCGACTCGCCCATCACGAACTGCAATTCAATAACTTTGCGGGCACTTTGTACGACGCTCCTGTTTCCGGCAGCGCCGCCATCCGCACGACATCCAACGATTTTCGTCTGAACCTGACCGGGCAAAACTTTAACCTCGCCGGTGTCCCCAGGCTCCACAGCAGCCGAATTACCGTCGATGGCCGCGCCGATTTTGCCGTGCGCGCGTCCGGCACACCCGAGCAGCCCTCGATCGAAGCTCACGTCCATCTGCGCGATCTGGCGTTCGATCAGGAGCGCGCGGGCGATTTCTTTCTGGACGCCACTACCCGCGGCCACCAGCTGGCTATCCAGGCCCATTCGGATTTCGAGCAGGCGGAACTGAAAATCCAGGGCAACGTCGGGCTGGAACGGGACTTACCCGCCGACCTGAATCTCGACTTTCAGCACCTCGACGTCGATTCGCTTCTGAACATCTACTTGCAGGGAAAGGTCACTAGCCATTCTCCCTTAGCGGGTACGGTGCACGTGCGCGGCCCGCTGCGCACGCCGCGCGATCTGAAAGTGTCGGCTCAGATCCAGACGCTCAATGCGGAACTCGAACACGTCCAGCTTCAGAACGTCGAACCCATCCGCTTTGAGATCGCCGACCGGATCTTGCGTCTCGAAAGCTTTCACCTCACGGGCAGCGGAACCGATTTCACGGCACACGGCACTGCGCAACTAGCCGGCTCTCGCGAGCTGGATTTGCACCTCGAAGGCGCGGTCAATGTGAGCCTGTTGCATACGGTGAACCCCAAGCTGTCCGCGCGCGGCACCTTGGGTGTGAGGTTGGACGCGAACGGCACGGTCGCGGATCCTGTTCTGCAAGGACGCATCGAAGTCAAAGACACCTTCCTGAGTCACGATGACTTTCCTAGTGGACTGAGCGACCTCAAGGGAGTCCTGCTCTTCGACCGCAACCGCATTCAGATCGAGAGTCTGACAGGAACAACCGGCGGAGGCAGCGTAACCCTCACCGGTTCGGGCACCTATCAGAACGGCACGTTCCTCATGGACTTCGGCGCCACCGCCCACGATGTGCGTTTGCGCTACCCGCCGGGCGTGAGTTCCACGGCCAATGCGGATCTCCGGTTGACCGGCAGCAGTTCTTCCGCGCTCCTCAGTGGCAATGTCGTGGTCAACAAGCTTGCCGTAACCCCGGGCTTCGACTTCGGCTCCTATCTCGAAAAGAGCAAGCAGTCGGTCGCCGGGGCGCCGCACGACAGCGTCGAGAGCCGCTTGAAGCTCGACCTGCACGTGACGACCACGCCCGAACTGCAGATGCAGACGGCCCTTGCGAAGCTCTCGGGCAGTGCTGACCTGCGTGCGCGCGGCACCGCTGATCGCCCGGTGATCATGGGGCGGGCAGAGGTTCTGGAGGGCGAGATCTCCTTCAACGGCACGAAATACCGGATCGATCGTGGGGATGTAACCTTCTCGAATCCTGCCAAGACGGAGGCGATCGTTGACTTGCAGGCGTCCACCCGGGTGCGCGACTACGACATCACCGTGACCCTGAGCGGAGACGTCAGCAAGCCCAACGGTTTGAGGGCCACGTGGCGCTCGGAACCTCCGCTTCCCGAAGCCGATGTCATCGCGTTGCTGGCCTTGGGCCGCACGCGCGAGGAGTCGGCGGCAGCGCAGTCGGGCGGATCGTTTGGATTGGGCGGAGAAGCCTCCAACCTCATCATTAACGAAGCTCTCAACTCCGCCGTCAACAGCCGCCTCCAGCGTCTGTTCGGTGCCAGTCGCATTAAGATCGATCCCCAGGGTCTGGCGAGTGCAACCAACATCGTCCGGGGCCCGCAGGTCACGATCGAGCAGCAGGTGGCGAGCAATATCACCGTGACCTACAGCACCAACGTCTCGGTTGCATCCCAACAAATCATTCAGGTCGAGTACAACGTGTCGCGCAATGTTTCCATCGTTGCACTCCGCGATCAGAACGGTGTGGTTAGTTTCGACATCAAGATCCGGCAGCGAAAGCGCTGATTCGGCCCCAGTTCGGGCCGCGATACGCTTCTGTGCTTGACAGAATTCTCTAAACCAGCAACTCTAGTTGTTTTTCACCTCAGCGGTAACTCAGCGGAGACAGGGAACAACGCTTGCGAGTCCGGGTCTTTTATCACGACAAATGTTTTGATGGCGCATCCTCGGCGGCCCTGTTTGCCCGCTTCTACCGCGAGCGCGTGCGCAGCGATGTGGAGTTCACATTCAGCGGTTTGCTGCATCGCGCCGGCGCGTTGTTCGACGAAAAGCAGTTCGACGGCGACGAGAACGCCATTGTTGACTTCAAATACTCGAGTTCTCCCAACATCACCTGGTGGTTCGATCACCACGAGAGCGCCTTCCTTTCTCCCGCCGACGCCGCCCATTTCGAGCAGGACCAGGGCAACCGCAAGTTCTACGACCCGGCGTTCAAGTCCTGCACCAGCTTTATCGCGATGATCGCGGAACAGCGCTTCGGTTTCGATCGCCGTCCCGTCGCGGAACTGGTTCACTGGACGGACATTGTGGATGGCGCGATGTACGACGATGCGCGCGCCGCGGTCGAAATGAAAGAACCGGCCATGAAAATTACTATGGCCATCGAGGCCGCGCGCGAGCCAGACTTCGTGCGGAACCTGATTCCGCTGCTGGCCTATGAACCGCTGAGCAAGATTCTGGAGGCGCCGGTGGTCACGTCTATCCTGCCTCCACTGCTGGCGCGGCATCAGGCTTCCATTGACGTTCTCCGCCAGCGCACCGAGGAAAAAGACGGCACGGTCTACTTCGACATCACCGATCACGATCTTGAGGGCTACAACAAGTTCATCCCGTATTACCTGCATCCCGAATCCATTTACAGCGTTGGATTGAGCAAGAGTTCGTTCCGCGTGAAAGTGTCCGTCGGATCCAATCCCTGGTCGCAGCGTGAACCCTCCGTAAACCTTGCGAAAGTTTGCGAGCGCTACGGCGGCGGGGGCCACGCCCGGGTCGGGGCGATTTCATTCGACGTGACCAAAGACGGCGAGGCACGCAAGGCTGCGCGGGAAATCGTCGATGAGTTACGCAGCAGCGTTCGAGAACCGTAACGACTGGCGACCGCCCTCCGCATGCACCCGCAAATCCGCGATCCCGAACACATCAAGGGTGTCCGCACCGTGGCTACCATCGAGTTCACCAAAGGGGTGATCGTGGTTCTGGCCGGATTAGGCGTGTTTTCGATGCGGCACAAGGATATCTGGGGCGCGGCGGAAAGCTTCCTGGAGTTTTTCCACGTCAACCCGTATCACCACTACGTCGGAGTGTTTATCGACCTTGTGTCCAAGGTCAGCGACGTGCACCTGTGGAAGATCGCGGTGGCAGCCAGTGTTTACACGGTCATACGATTTGTGGAGGCCTCCGGCCTCTGGTACGCGTTGCCCTGGGCGGAGTGGATGGCGATTGCCTCGGGGACAATTTATATTCCGTTCGAATTTGCCGACCTGCTGCGGCGTCCCACTCCGTTTCGCATCCTGGTCATTGTCGTCAACCTGATCATCGTGCTCTACATGGCCCGGCTGCGGGTGGAGGCCCGGCGGAAGCGGCGAGCCGGACGGGCACATCCATAGCGATCCGGATTGCGCGCGTCCTTGCGCGTATACACTAGCCAGACCGGCGAGCGGCATTCCGGACGCGGCGGCCTCGTATAATGAGCCTGCCAGTCTTTGCCGCAGGTTGCCGCATGCCATGGGTGATGAAAACTCGCCAGCGGATCGTAGTCTTCGGTTTGCTCACCCTGGTCGTGGTGGCGATCGCCGCCCTGGTCCTGACTCGCGATTCTAGTTCGCCGGCGGCGCGCACCAGACCTCGCCGGGCTCCGCTCGTGGATGAGCAACCCGTGCAAACCGCCCGCAGCATGGCGACCCTGGCTTCTTCCCGGGAGGAGCAGCGCTATGCACAACAGGCGCTGCAACTAGCCGATCATGCGGTCGATCTGGCCTTTGCCGATGCGCTCCGCGAGGCCACCCTTCGTCCGGTTGCCGGCACCCCCGAGACCAAAGAACTCTTCGCGCGCGTGAGGCGAGCCGAGGCCCAGGTCGAGTCAGACCAGGACCTCATCGACAGCCTGAAAAAAGAATCTGCCACAGCGAAAAGTTCAGGCCAGGAGATCCAGCAACAACTTGACCTGGTGCAGGCCCAACTGGAACTGGATAAGGACGACCTCGAGGATGCCAAAGGAGATTTGCTCCGGTCCGGGGCCGACCCCTTGAGCCGCATCCAGCGCCAGTTCGCAAGGTATCAGGCTGCTCAGCCACAGAGCGCGAATACGCAGATCAACTTGCCAGGGACCGAGGCGAGTTCCCCCACCAACAATCTCATCGCACAATTCAGCGGCTGGCGCACCCAGCGCGCCAAAGCCTTGAAATTGCAGCAGGCCCGCGATGAAGCGCTCCAGAAGCGCGAACAGCTCCAGCAGACGCACAACTCGGCGGAACAGACCGAACCCGCGCAGCCCGATGCTCGCCAGGAGCCATCTCCATCGGCTGGCAATTCTCAGGACCGGGCCGTCATTGTCATGTTGCGCCGTCTTTCAGAGCACCAAAAGAATCTGGCCGATCTGGACAAACGCATCCAGGACCATCAGGACCTGGCTGATGTCTACGGCAACTGGCTCGGGGTTGTTCAGGCACGCCAGCAAGCAACCGTTCACGGATTCATCCGATCCGCCTTACTCATTCTGCTGGTCGCCCTGGGTGTCTACCTCGCCAATCTCGCGGTGGACGGCTTCTTCAGTGATCTGACTCCCGATCGCCGACGGATGCGGACCCTGCGGGTGGTCGTGCGCTTTGCGGTGCAGGCCGTGGGCGTCCTGCTCGTCTTGTTCATTGTGTTAGGCATCCCCAACCAGATGCCCACGATTCTCGGCTTGGCCGGAGCCGGCTTGACGGTCGCGTTGAAAGACTTCATCGTAGCCTTCTTCGGATGGTTTGCCCTCATGGGCCGCAACGGCATCCGCGTGGGCGATTGGGTGGAAATCCAGGGTGTGGTGGGTGAAGTCGCCGAGATCAGTCTGCTGCGAACCGTGCTGCTGGAAACCGGCAACTGGAACGACACTGGGCATCCCACCGGACGCAAGGTAGCGTTCGTCAATAGCTTCGCCATCGAAGGACACTTCTTCAATTTTTCCACCAGCGGGCAATGGTTGTGGGACGAATTGCAGATTCTCGTACCCTCGACCCAGAACCCGTACCCCATCCTGGACGCCATTCAAAAGCTGGTTACGACTGCGACCGAGGGCAACGCGCGCATGGCGGAAGAAGAATGGCAGCGCGCTACTCATCGCGAGCGCATCCCTTCGGTTTCGGCGGCCCCGGCCATCAACCTGCGACCTACCCCTTTGGGGGTGGAGGTTCACGTCCGTTACATCACCCGCGCCCACGAGCGCTATGCCACACGCACCAAGTTGTATCAGGACATCGTGGCATTGCTGCATCAAAGGCAGCCGGAGCCCGCGACTGCCAAGAGTCCGCTGGGAGCGGGCACATAGCCGCTGCGAGGCTCGGCGCACACGATAGACCGAGCCGGACATACCACCGGGCGTGGTCGAGTGCCTGTAATAGGGTGCTCTTCTGAAGCGGCGTTCGGATCGGGCTGCGGCGAGGATCCCTAGTTGCGGCAAGCGCAGCGCCCGCACTCTCCTAGACACTAGTCTTTTCTTCCCACGGCCCGGCGGCGGCTGCGCTGTATCATATCGGTGTTCACTGCGGTAATGTCTTGGGGTTGCCGATATGGGGCGCTCGCTGATCTGGATCGAGGGCGATGCAAGCGGGTGGGCCTGCTCGAGTTGTCGATGGAGATTCCCCGTCCCCACGCTGCTTAGCGGGAAAGAGGCGATAGCTGCTTACGACCGCCTGGCCACTGCGAAGTTTCGCGAGCACACCTGCGAGGCCGAAACCAGTCTTTCTGCAGCGAAACCGGAAGCAAAAAGGAGTCCTGACAACGCTTTCGCAGAGCGTGCTCGGGCGCTCATCAAGCGAGGATACACACCGAAGGTCGCGGTGGAACTTGTCCTTCATGAAATGGGAATCGAACACGGCAACAATCCCAGGATGATGGAGAAGGCGCGTGCCGACGCCGAGGATTTCCTTCAGAGAGCCCGCCGGGGCCTCATCTGAAGTGCCCTAATCATTCAGCGAGCAACTGCAATCCGCCGGCGGGACGTGGGCTTTCAGGAAGTCGGCGACTCGCTTGTAGGCGTCAATCTGGTTCTCTACCTTTGCGAAGCCGTGGCCTTCGTTTTCGTAGACTTTGTATTCGACCACGCCGCCACGCTTCTTGACCGCATCGACCACCTGCTGCGCTTCGGTTTTCGGACAGCGGGGATCGTTGCCTCCGGCTAACAGGTAAAGCGGCGCCCTGATCTTTTCGACGAAGTTGATGGGGGAGCGGTCTTCGTAGAGCGCTTTGTTCTTTTCGGGATCGCCCATGGTGGCCAGGTCGCTTTGCTGCAGCACGGGATCCTCATTCTGAATCTCGGTGAACCAGTTCACGAAGGGCACGATCGGAACACCTGCGGCCCACAGATCGGGCGCTTTGGTAACGCCCATCATGGTCAGGTAGCCGCCGTAGCTTCCACCCATCAGGATTAGCTTCTTGGGATCGACGTAGCCAGTTTGTTTGAGCCAGTCGGCGGCGGCTAGGACGTCCTGCAAATCGCCGCCTCCCATGTCGAACAAATTTGCCTGCTGAAATTCCTTGCCGTATCCGGTCGAGCCGCGATAGTTGGGCGCAATGACAAAATACCCTTGATTCACCATGTACTGGACAAAGCGGTTGAAGCCGTTCATGGTCTGGGCTGTGGGTCCGCCGTGGACGTACACGATGGCCGCATGTTGTCCGTTGCGCGGCGCGTTGTAGGGAATATACAGGAACGCGGAGATGGTCCACTTGCCGTCCTTGCTCGGATAATGCACGAGGTGCGGCTCGACCATGTCTTGCGCTCGCACTCCGCCGACGAGCGAATGGGTGATTTGGTGGGACTTGCCGTCGGCCAGGGTATAGACCCACAGATCGCCGGGAGCGGTGGGACCGGTGTGGCCGTAAAGCATGCGCGAACTGTCGCGCGTGAAGGGCGACGTGCGGCCGGAGGGCCAGTTCAGACCTTTGGGGAGGGGTAAGGCTCTGGCTTTTCCCGTGGCGACGTCGTAAAGGTAAATGTCGTTATTGCCGTCTACGTTCGCGGTGTAGGTCAGCGACTTGCCGTCGGGAGAGAAGCTGGCGCCCTGGATCTCCCATTTGTCTTCGGTCAGCCAATGGATTTTCTTGGTCGCGATTTCCAGCAGGCCGACATTGTCGTATCCGTTGGCGGCGTTCGAGGTAATCAGAACATGCTTCCCATCGGGCGAGAGGCCGTTCGCTTCGTAGGTTTGCTCGCTATCGTGGGGCGTTAGTAGCGTGCTTTGGGCGCTCGAAACATCGACCAGAAATACGTTTGAGTCTGTGCCCTTGGCCTGTTCCTGCGTATAAACGATGAATTTGCCATCTGCTGACCAGATGGGCGCGACGTTCATGCGGTCTTTGGCGGTGCCGGTGGTCAGGTGTTTCACTTCGCGCATGAGCATGTCGTAAACATCGATCTCGAAGACCGACGACGTCTTCGGCTTCACCATATAGGCGAGGTAGCGGCCGTCCGCGGACCAGGTGGGACTCTCTTCGGCGATCTCCCGGGTGTTGGTCAGGTTCACGACCTGTCCGGTTTTGGGAGAGACCAGGAAAATGTCCCACTGCTCGTCGCCGTCGTAGTCGGACATGTAGGCGATCCACTTGCCGTCGGGCGACCAGGTTGGGCTGGCCTGGCGCTGATCGCTGACGGTGAGCTGCGTGGGCCAGCCTCCTTCCGCGGCGACTAGCCACAAATTGTTCCTTCCACTTAGGTTGCTGATGAAGGCTACAGTCTTGCCGTCGGGCGACCAGGTGGAACCTCCGACCTGGCGCGTCATGTAGAGCTTCTCGATGGTGAGATTCTTTTCGACCTGCGCGTCGGGCTTGGAGGTGACCTGCTTGGGGTCGGTGATGGCTTGGGGTGCGGGCAGAGTCTGGGCTTTGGCGACGACAGTCATTAGAACGACGATAGCAAAGAGGCGACGAGTGTGCATGAAGGCTCGGGTTGATGGCGTTAACGTGAACATGGAGAGTTTAACAGCGTTGATTCGGAACCGGCACGTTCTGGTATGCGGCGATGAAGTCTCAAGGCCCTTAGCGGCAAGAAAGATGTAGGGATCCTTCGACTCCGCAGGAACTTCACTTCGTGAAATTCCCGCTCCGCTCAGGAGGACACCTTATCTTTCCTGCTTATTCGACGCTGACTTTGTAATCGCGCCCTTCCCAGCGCTGTGCATTCTTCCAGAAAAAGGTGAAGACGACCTCGCGGGCCGCGGCTAACTTCTCCGTGGGCAAGTCCAAGTGGTGGAGGTTCCAGCCACTCTCGTTGGAGTCGCTATCGTGTGCAGCTTGCCAGCCATCGAAACTCCAATGCACCATCGCGGGCTCCGGTAACAGAAGGCGCAGCTTCTTGCCGCAGGGAAGCGTGCGCGGCTTGTTGTTGAAGCGCCAGTTGAAGTAGGTCGCGGATACTTTCTTTTCTAAGTAACGTTTTACGGTTTGGGGTGGTTGATCGAAGATCTTTCCGTCGAGCAGAGAGCGCCGCAGTTTGATGTACTCCGAATGCGCCCAGACTAGCGGGCAAGCGGAACCGGAAGCCTTGCCTTTGAACAGTTCGCGCTCTGGCATGTCGTCGGTATCCCAGACCTGCTCGGGAATCAGGCGGCTGGCGCCGGTTGAGTTTTCCATCACGCCCAGCAGCGCTTCGGCGGAGGCCGTGCGGCCGGCGGCCAGTTCGTAGTGGGCGCGTTCTCCGGCGAGCAGGGGCCAGGCGCGGCCGACGCCGGTGCCGTCGAACGGCGAGCCATCTTCGTGCTCGCCGTATCCGTCGCAGTTGTAGCGGTACCAGCCGGGGCCTTGCGGCAGTTTGACGCGCAGCAGGGCGTCAATCGCGCGGAGCGTGTTGAGGATGCGCGGATCGTCGGGGGCGCGCAGGCCGAAGCGGACCAGGGCGAGCGCATCCGGGCTCACGATCTCGACCGCGCGTGCGTTGGCGCGATTGAGTGGACGATTCTTGATGGGAACGAAACCCTGCAGGGGTGAGGCGGCGCCGTCTCCGTCCGGGGGCGTGATGCGAACGTAGTAGCCTTCAACACCCACTTGGCGGGCCAAATCGCTGTTGACGGCATAGGTCCAGCGCTCGATGTTGTCGTTCCAGGTGTCGGCCATCTGGCGAAGAAACTCCGCCGGTTGAATCTGGCCCATGGCCTGCGCCATGTCGGCGGCCACGAGCAGAGCGGAAACTTCAGCGGCGAGCGTGAACGGCGAGTAGCCGCCGTCCTCTTCCCAGCGGTCCTGCTGGGTGACCGGGCCATTGGCCACGAGGAAAGCCGCGGCCTTGCGCACCATCGGCCACCAGCGTTGACAGTCTCCGAAACTGGCGGGCGCTTCCCGGCGCAGCAAGTCCACCAGCAGAATGGGGAAGGCGGTCTCATCCATCTGCAAACCGTTCCAGTACGGGCGGCCGTCCAGCCACATATTTTGGGCCCAATGTCCGTCGGCTTCCTGGGTGGCTTCGAGGTAATGCAGGACGCGCAGGGCATCGCTGTGCGCCCCGGCGGCGAGCAGGCCGCCGGCATTCTCGACCAGATCGCGGGGCCAGATGAGGTGGTAGCCGCCCAGGTCCTCGTCGCCCTTGTTAAAGCCCCAGGGAATGGAGAGGCTGGCGATGATGCCACCGAGAAAATCTTTCGATTCGTGGCTGCGGAGGACCGCAGCGCTGGCGCGATACAAGTCGCGTTCGCGCGGCTTCTCGTCAATCTTCTTCAGCGTGTTTTGCCAGTTCCTCCAGTGAAAGACGTAGTCGCTCCGGATGGACTCGTACGAGGTGAGCAGGGAAGAGAGAGCCTGCTGGCCAGCCTCGGCCCAAACGCCGCCAAAGCCGAGTGCGAGGATGAATTCGCCCTGGCAGGCGGCCAGGTCGATCTCGCCGGTCAGCGCGACGTTGCCATTCTCGGCGCGATCGTATTCGCGGGTGATCTGAAAATGCTGAGAGAGATCCTGCCAGCTGTCGGACGTGCCCGCAAATCCCACTAAGCGCTTGAGCCACGGTGCCGAACACGCCAGAGCGAGCGCACAGGAATCCCGCTGCGCGAACAGCATCGGTGTGCCTTTGTAGTCGCCCACCCAGCCTGTGTTACCGTACCCGAAGTTGGCCAGGTGCGAGGCCAGCAGCGCGTACAGACGATAATCGCCCAGCGTTCCGCGCAAGGGAACGAAGCGAATCTTCTGCAGAACGACGTTGCGCCAGGGATCGGTGAGCACTTCCTTCTCGATGCGGTAGCGCCCTTGCATGCAGGTGTTGGTGAGTTCGTAGGCGGGCACCCCGGGTTCGAGCGGCAGGTTCTGAAAGGTACAATGACGTTTCTCTTCGGAGAAGAAATCGCGTCCGTTGGTGACGATCAAGCCCAAGTCGCGGATGCAGGCCTGGTCCACGCGGGGGAAGTAGATTTCGTTGAGGATGCCGTGACTGAGCGTGAACCAGACGCGGCTGTGGAGATTCAGGGCGGTGCCGACGCCGGTCTTGGCGCTGGAAGTCCAGCGGGGTTCGATTCCCGGCCAGCCCGGGGCGTACGGTATGCGATCGCTCAAAGTCAGGGTCCTCGCCGCCAAGCCAGTTTGCCAGAAAATGACGCGTTCGTGACAAATCGTATCGCGAGCCGCATCTAACATCACAATCATGGGCCAACCCCGTCCAACCCGGTTTTTAGAGCGCCTCAACCGGAAGGGACTCCGCCTCGTGATCGCTTGTCTGCTGGTGTTGGAGGCGGCTCACGCGACGAACATTGAACCCTCGGGTCTCGACCGCGGATTCCGCCGGCTCTACGATCTGGATTTTCCGGGAGCGCAGAAAGAATTCGAATCGTGGGAAAAGGAGAATCCGCAGAACCCGATGGGGCCGGTGGCGGAGGCCGCCGGCGTTCTGTTTTCGGAATTTGATCGTCTGGGCGTGCTGGAAGCGCAGTTCTATGAGGACGACTCGGTTTTTGCGGCCCGGAAGAAGTATGAAGCAAATCCGGAGCAGCGGGCGCGGTTTGAGCAGCGCTTGAACCGCGCGGAAGAATTGGCGAAGGCGAAGCTGGCCCACGATTCGCGAGACCGGGATGCGCTGCTGGCGATGACGCTGGCGACCGGGCTGCGCTCGGACTTTGCCGCACTGATCGAAAAGCGCAACCTGGCGTCGTTGCACTACACCAAAGAAGCAACCGCGTGGGCGGGACAGTTGCTGGCGGCCGATCCGACCTGCTACGACGCTCACTTGGCCAGCGGAATCAGCCGGTACATCGTCGGGTCGATGGCGGCGCCCGTGCGGTGGATTTTGCGTGTCGGCGGCATCTCAGGCGACAAAGCCGAGGGGATTGCCGAACTGCAGACCACCGCTGCGAAGGGCCGGCTGTTGGCTCCCTTTGCGCGCATCTTGCTGGCCATCGCCTATGTGCGCGAGAAAGATGTTCCGGAAGCTCGCGAACTCCTCGCCTCGCTGCAAAAAGAATTCCCGAACAACCCGCTCTTTGGGCGCGAACTGGCGCGGCTCGATCAAAACGGCAGCCGCGAGGTCACTGCTAGGTGAAGGGTGTTCATCAGAAATTCACTCGTTTGTAACCTTCCTTTAATACTCGGCCAATAAAACAAACTGGCATACTTCATTAAGGAGGAATAACCGAGTGATCCGTCGCATCGCAGTGCTGCTGGTGTGTCTGGCGTTTGCGCTCCCGCTTCTGGGGCAGGCCCAGCTGACCGGAGCGGGCGCTACTTTCCCTTATCCGATCTATTCGAAATGGTTCAGCGAGTACAGCAAGCTGCATCCGGACGTGCAGATCAACTACCAGTCGATCGGTAGCGGAGGCGGCATCAACCAACTCAAAGCAGGCACCGTGGATTTCGGCGCCAGCGATATGCCCCTCAAGGATGATCTCGTAAAGCAAATACCCGTGTCCTTCGTGCAACTGCCGACCGTGCTAGGCTCCGTGGTGCCGTCGTATAACATCAGTGGGGTCACGGCCGAATTGAAGTTCACGCCCCTGGCTCTGGCCGGGATCTATCTTGGCAAGATCTCCAAGTGGAACGACCCAGCCATCGCAAAGGCCAATCCCGGCGTGAAGCTTCCCGACACGGGAATCGTGGTGATCCATCGTTCTGACGGCAGCGGTACCACGTTCGTGTGGACCGATTACCTTTCCAAGGTGAGCCCCGAGTGGAAGTCGAGCGTCGGCAGCAACACTTCCGTCAGTTGGCCAGTTGGGCTCGGTGGCAAGGGCAATGAAGGCGTGACGGGCATGGTCCGCCAGACCGACGGTGCAATCGGCTATGTGGAGCTAATCTACGCCCTGCAAAACAAAGTTCCGTTTGGGGTTGTGCAGAACGCAGCCGGGAACTTCGTCAAGGCGAGCCTGGAATCCACCACGTCGGCCGCCGCGGCGGCCAAGTTCACGCCGGGCGATTTCCGCGTCTCCATCACCAATGCTCCCGGCAAGGAAGCCTACCCCATCGCCAGTTTCACCTATCTTCTGATTCCGACGCATTGGAAGGATGCGGGCAAGGGAAAGATCATCGTGGATTTTCTCCACTGGATGCTCAAAGACGGCCAGCAAATGGTCGAGAATCTGAACTACGCCAAGCTGCCCCAGAACTTGGTTGAGATGGAGCAGGCGACGATTCAAAAGATCCAGTAACCTCTCTTTCTTGGAGTTCTCGGTTAGTCACCGGCGGGCAGAAGAGGACCACACAACTGGCGTACGCGCCGCTGCCGGACAGCGTGGTGGAGAAGGTGAAAGCGGCCATCAAACACGTTCACTAATCAGCCGCTTTGAGCAGCGAGGGCCGGTCGACGCATCCAGTGCGTCGCCCGGTCTTTGTGTTTCAGGGATGGAAAGTGTGATCGCTGGTCTTGAGAAAAAACTTGCACATCTTCCAGAGCCCCCCGTCCCTGGCTAGGTGCGACGGCCTGAAAAAGCAAGGGCTTGCAACCTCATAGACGAAAAGCCGGCTGGCAGCGCGATTGCTGACAAGTACCAGTGTGTCTAGTAAGCTTGTAGGGATTATCGGGTATCCCGCCGGGATCGTGCATCGGGGCCCCGAACTTCGGCAATGATTTAAGGAGACGAGATGAACGGGGTTCTCAAGGCCGGTGTCGTTATGGTGCTGGCAGCTTCACTTCTGGCGCAAACCAAAACTGCCACGAAGAAAAGGCCAAGCCAGCCCGTAGACGCGGATGTGCAGGCGATGAAGGATGCGGTGGCGGCGCAGCAGCAGCAGATCCAGGCCCTGCAGCAGCAACTGCAGCAAACCAACCAGCAGCTGCAGCAGACGTCGCAACAGTTCCAGACAACCCAGCAGCAACTCCAGCAGGCGCAGCAGGCCGCTGCGGACGCTCAACAGAAGGCGGCGGCGGTCGAGTCGGAGGCCGCCCACAAGGACTCGCTGGACCAACTCAACTCGAAGTTAGCGGACCTGCAAACCACGCTGACCAACAACGCGCTCACCGAGCAGGAACAGCAGAAGCGCTTCTCCGGTCTCGAAGATACGCTCGGCCGCTTCCGCTGGACCGGGGATGTCCGGGTGCGAGGCGAGGATTTCTTCCAGAACTACAGCGGTTGCCCGAACTGCGCCGACCGCAACCGCGCCCGCGTCCGCATTCGCTTCGGATTTGAGGGCAAGTTGAACGAAGACTTCAACGCCGGCGTGGCGCTGGCCACGGGCTCTCTAGGCGATCCCACCACCACGAATGAGACCCTTACAAATTTCTTTGACCGCAAGACCATTGGCCTCGACAGGGGGTACATCACCTACAACCCAGTGGCCCACAAGTGGCTCTCGTTGACCGGCGGCAAGTTCGCGTATCAGTGGCAGCGCACGCAGATCACGGGTGATCCGGATATCAACCCGGAAGGCTTCAGCGAGAGGTTCTCCAAGGACTTCACCAGCACTCCGATTGTGAAGAACCTGAACCTCAATTTCATGCAGTTGTTCTACAGCGAAGCCAGCGGCACTGGCGGTGTGTACAACGGCCACGACTCGTTCGCCGTCGGCGGTCAGGTGGGCGGAAAGCTGGAGCTGACGAAGTTCTGGACCATGACTCCATCCTTCCTGGTGCTCAACTGGCGCTATCCGGACGCAATCCTGAACACGAATTTCTTCGCAACGCAGGCAACCAGCACAAACAGCACTAGTGTCGTTGATTCCAGCGGCAAGGTAGTGAGCTTCCCGGTGCCTGGAGAAGGCCCGGGTTGCAGCACTCCCAGCAGCAGCGGCCTGCAGAGCTCCCAGTCTTGCGCGTTTTCTCCCAACGGCATGACGAACGCAACTTTCGTGGATGCGAGTACAGGGAAGTTGCGTTTCCTGTCGGGGTTCCTGTATGCCGACGTGATCTTGAACAACCAGTTCAAGACGGGCTGGTCGCGGCTGCCGATCAATCTGCTCTTGGAATATGAAAACAACCTGAACGCTTCCGAGCATCCCTTCGACTTCACGGTCAAGGGTGCGGTCGCCGATCCTGGAACGGCAACGCGAACGGACTTGGGCAAGCAGTCCCACGTGTACTATGCCGACATCAGCATCGGTCAGCAAAAAAAGCGTGGCGACATCCAAGCTGGGTACGCTTTCTTGCGTCACGAGCAGGATGCCACCATCGCTTCTTTTAACGAAAGCGATCAACGGGCGCCCTCGAACATTCTGCAGCACCGCGTTTACGCGCTCTGGCGGATTCGTCAGAACACCACAGCAGCCCTCACCTGGTGGCATGGCCGCACGCTCGATCCATTCCTCCAAAACGCAACGTTGGCGCCGTCGCTGCAAGTCAGCGATCCCAGCAAGGCACACTACCTGGCTCCTGGCCAGAGCGAGCCCTGGCTGAACCGCTTGCAGTTTGACTTGATCTACACCTTCTAAACGCGATGCCGAATCGCGGTTGGAGCCCGTAAACAGCGTGCGCCGGCTCAACCACCGGCGCCTTTTTCTGCCTTGATATACTATTGCCGGGTCATATGCGCCGCCGGGTCCTGCTTACGCTGTTGCTGCTGGGCCTTTCGGCAAGCTCGTTTGCGGTTGAGAGCGGCCTGTTGACGTTGACCATCGTCCGGGCCGAGCAGAAAACGCGCGATCGAGTTTTGCTTTATCTGGTTGACACCCCCATCTACCAGGAAGATCCAGTCTTTGAAGTGGCCGTGCGCGCGGGCGGGCTGGTGGTGGTGGGCGAACGCGATCCCGAGCACAAATGGGAAACGCTGCCCGCCGACTGGAAGCCTGGTGCTCTGGTGGAAGGCCGCATTGAGAAGCATCGTTTGTACCTGAGGCGCCCCAATGGGACGTACGTGCGGTTTATCATTACCAGCCGCACCAAGGCGCCGGCTGAGCAACACGATTAAGCATTTCAATCTTGTCCTATGGTTCGGCAAAGCATCCGCAGCCGTGTGTCGTTCATCAACCGCGAGGAATCGTGGCTGAAATTCAACTGGCGTGTGCTCGAAGAAGCTCAGGACCTCCGCAATCCTCTGCTGGAACGCGTGAAGTTCCTCGCGATTACGGCCAGCAATCTGGACGAGTTTTTTGAAGTCCGCGTGGGCGGCCTGCTGCAGCAACTCGAAGACGGTCATAACAAAACCACGCTCGACGGCCTGACCATGGCCGAAGAGCGCGATCTGCTCAACCTCCAGACCCATGAATTTGTGGACCAGCAGTATGCCTGCTGGAACGAGCGTCTGCGGCCGGAACTGGCGGAGCAGGGCATTCGCGTTCTGGGAATCGGCGAACTGGATGACGAAGCGCTGGCGTTTGTGGACGACTATTGCGACCGGGAACTCGATCCGCTGCTTACGCCCGTCACCGTCGATCCCGCACATCCCTTCCCGCGCGTGATCAACAAAGCTTTATGCGTGGGTTTGCTGCTCCGCCGGCGCAGGCGTTCCTCGCTGACGTACACCGGGGTCGTGACCGTTCCGCGCGCGCTACCGCGGTTGGTGCGGCTGCCCTCGCAGGGAACCATCGATTTCATTTTTCTGGCTGATCTGGTGGTACATCACGCCGCCAAGATGTATCACGGCTACGATATCGTTTCCTCCGCGGCCTTCCGCGTGACGCGCAACTCCAACCTTTATCTGCAGGAGGAGGAATCGCGCAACCTGCTCGAGTCGGTCCGCGCTGAACTGCACAACCGGCGCAAGGGCGACGCCGTGCGCATGGAAATCGAGTCGCAGGCCGACCCCGAGATCATCGAGCGCCTGCGCACGGTTTTTGAACTGGATCCCTGGCAAGTCTTCCCGGTGAACGGTCCGGTGAATCTTTCGCGGCTGTTTAATGTGTACGATCAGGCCGACCGGACGGAGTTGAAGTTTCGAGCTTTTGCGCCGCGGGAACTGCGCCTGACCGCGAAGTCGCACGACCTGTTCGAAGAACTGCGCCGGCACGATGTTCTGCTGCATCATCCGTATGACTCGTACGACGCGGTTGTCTCCTTCATCCAGTCGGCGGTGGAAGACGAGCGCGTACTTTCCATCAAGCAGACGCTCTACCGGACGAGCGAACATTCCCTGATCGTGCCGTCGCTGATTGCCGCGGCCGCACACAAGGAAGTCACTGCCGTCGTCGAGTTGAAGGCGCGCTTCGACGAAGCGTCGAACATCCGCTGGGCCCGCGATCTGGAGGACGCCGGCGTGCAGGTCTTCCACGGGCTGGTGGGATTGAAAACGCACTGCAAGCTTTCGCTGCTGGTGCGGCACGATGCCGATGGCGTGACGCGCCAGTACGCCCACCTGGGCACCGGAAACTACAACACGACCACCGCCCGCATCTACACCGACCTGAGCTTGTTGACCGCGGACCCGGAGATTACCCGCGCCGTGCACGACGTGTTCAGCTTCCTGACGGCGTACGCGGAGCATCCCAGCTACGGCCCATTGCTGGTGTCGCCTCTGGATCTGGCCGAGAAATGCCTGCGGCTGATTGAGCGCGAGGCCGACCATGCGCGGCTGGGACGTCCGGCGCGCATCATTGCGAAGGTGAATTCGCTGCTTGACCGAGACATTATTCAGGCGCTGTATCGAGCGTCCCAGGCCGGGGTGGAGATTGATCTGCTCGTGCGCGGAATCTGCGCACTGCGGCCGGGCGTGCGGGGCGTGAGCGACCGGATCCGGGTGCGCAGCATCGTGGGGCGATTTCTGGAGCACAGCCGGATCTTATATTTCGAGAATGGCGACGAGCCTGAGGTTTACCTGGGCAGCGCGGACTGGATGCCTCGCAACCTGCACGAACGCGTCGAAGTTCTGTTCCCGCTGAAGAATCCGCTGCTGCGGGACCGGGTCGTGCATGAAATCCTCGCCGCCTACCTGGCCGATAACGTGAAAGCCAGATTCTTGCAGAAGGACGGGCGCTACCTGCGCCCATGGCAATCGCCGCGGGGCCGCAGCAAAAGGCCACCCCGGGGCGCGGCCGCATTTAACGCGCAGGAGTTTTTGCTGGGACTGGCGGAAGGGAAGGAGACTCCCGATTCCATTCCTGCTCCCACCCCGCGGCGGGCTGCTCGATCCTTAATCGGAAGGGAATAACGGTTCCAGAATGTTTCTTTATTTTCTACGTCACGCCAGTGCCGGACAGCCGTTCAGCAGCGCAAAGAAAGACGAGAAACGCGGTCTGGACCAGGACGGCATCGAACAGTGCGGGTACATTGGGCGCGCTCTGGCGGGCTTGGGCGTCCAGGTGGACGTGATCCTCTCGAGCCCGCTGAAGCGGTCCACGCAAACCGCCGCCCTGGTGGGAAACGAGATGGGCCACGAAGGGAAATTGGCGCTTGAAAATGCGCTGCGTCCGGAGGCCAGCTTCTTGGATTTTCAAAAAATGCTGCAGAAATACGCCCGCCAGGAATCCATTCTTCTCGTCGGACACAATCCCAACCTGCGCGACTTTCTGGGCCGCGTGATCAGCGATCGAGGGTGCGAGGCGGCCATCGAACTGAAGAAGGGCGCGTTCGCAAAAGTCGAAATGCGGCGCACCTTCGGTTCCCTGAGTTGGTGCCTTACACCGCGAATCCTGCGCGCGCTTCACGCTGCCGCAGCCGAGAGTGCGCGCCCGAAGACCTCCCGGAAGTAAGCACGGTCCTTCTCAATCGCCCAAAGTTCCAGGTCCACACTCGCCTTGCCGCGCGGGGTCAAGGTCATCGAGACACTGCCGCTGCGCGCCGAAATCGCGACGTGGGCGACCGCCTGGGTCCTGCCCAGGTTCAAGGCGCGCGCCACGCGCAGCAGCGCGGATGCCTTCGTAACGTTTCCTTGCTCTTCCGGACTCAAATTGCTGAGCGGGCCATCTCCCGGCGTGGGCCGCGATTTTCCCAGATAGCGGGCTATCGCTCCGATGATGCGGCGCTGCTGTGGTGTGTATCCCAGGATTTCAGAGTTCGCAATGATGTAGTGCGTGTGGCGGTGGTGCCCGTTGCGATTCACATAGTCGCCGACTTCGTAGAGCATCGCCGCGGCCGAGAGCCATTCGAGATATTCCGGCGGCAGTTGGTGTACCGATTTCAACGCGTTGAACAAAAGCAACGCGGAGTCGCGCACGTGCAGCGCGTGATGCAAGTCAACGCCGTAGTGCTCCACGGCGCGCTTGATCGACTCCCAGCGCTCCGATTCCACGGCTCGCCCGGAGCGCGTGCTGTGATCGTAGTCCGCCGCCATTTGCGCCAGAATGCCGTCACGCAAGCCCAGGGGGGAGTAGCGAAAACCCCGGAGGTGGCAGCGCTCCAGCAGTTCCGCGTACACCACGGCGCCGGCGCAGATGATCTCGGCGCGGCGTGGGCCAATGCCAGGAATCCGCCGGCGCTGCTCGAGCGGGAGGCGCGTGATCTGCTTGACGATGCGGCGCATCATCTCCCGCGTGGCGGCCGATGCCCGCCGGTTCTTGAAACGTGCCAGGTGGGTGGCGACGCCCGCCAACGCCGCCGCGGTGCCGGAGGTGGCGATCACCACCCCGACGCGCGCGGATTTGATCCGGTCCTGGACTTTTCCCATCTCTCTCCCTACGAATCCCTGGAGCCGCTGCAATTCGCTCTTGCGCGGTGGATCATGTTTCAAAAATTCACCCGTCAGACGCACCGCCCCCAGCGGGAGGCTGACCGTATCCCGAATCTGTCCCTTGCGGGAGAGCGTCAGTTCGCAACTGCCGCCACCCAGGTCGACCAGCAACGCGCGGTCGGCCCCGATCCGGCTGCTGGAGACAATGCCGAGGTGGATCAGGCGGGCCTCTTCCAGGCCGGAGATAATCTCGACGGTCCAGCCCGTGGTCGAGCGCACCCACTCCAGAAACGCGCGCGCGTTACGGGCATCCCGCAAGGCGGCCGTCGCCACCACGCGCACCGAATCGGTGCCGCATTCCTGGGTGGCACGGTGGAAACGGCGCAACACGCGTACCGTCTCCGACATGGTTTCGGGCGAGAGCAGTCCGCCGTTGAACACTCCTTCGCCCAGGCGGGTGACCTCGCGGTCTTCGTGGATTTCCCTGAGCCGGCCGCCTTGCAGCCGGGAGATTTTCAGGCGGACGGAGTTCGAGCCGATGTCAATGGCGGCAAATGTGGGCATAAAGTAAGGATCAGTCTTCTCACAAGCGGCGTGGATTGCGCAACCCGTGGTCAGTGCGGCGCGGACACTCCTGTCCGCGTGCCGGCAGCATTCAAACCGCAGGCAGGCGCGGACAAGAGTGTCCGCGCCACACGGGCCAACGTCCAACCGCTTTTTAATCGAACTGTAACATCGCTTTGTTAACCTTTTTGGGGAATGTCAAATCAAGCCCTGCCCCGGCCGCGTTTCAACGCTCCCGAACCGGAGCGGGCGTCAAAGGCCACTCTGAAAATCGAATCCAGAACAGCGCCCTTATTGCAAGGGAAGGTCAGCGAGATCCCGGACGCCGTTTTTGGTTGGGCCATGCGGCTGTGCGGCATTGCCGTGGTGGCCCTGCTCGGCTTGATTGTCTACGAACTGATGGTGGGCTCGCAGCTTTCCTGGCACGCGTTCGGTTGGAAGTTCTTCGGCGGGCAGGATTGGAACCCGGTCGAAGAGCAATTCGGAGCGCTGCCGTTCATCTACGGCACGCTGGTCTCTTCCCTCCTCTCGCTCGTCATCGCCGTGCCGCTGTCGGTCGGCGTATCCGTGTTTATCACCGAGATGTGCCCGGTAGCTCTGCGTGGGCCTCTTTCCTTTACGACCGAGCTGCTGGCGGCGATTCCAAGCGTCATCTACGGACTCTGGGCAATGTTTATCATGGTCCCGCTGTTGCGCACCTACGTGCAGCCCTTTCTGGCCAAGACGCTCGGCTGGACGGGCCTGTTCTCAGGGCCGCCCTACGGCATCGGCATGCTGGCCGCCGGCGTGATTCTGGCCATCATGATCATTCCCATCATCTCCTCGATTACGCGCGAGGTGCTCACGGTCGTGCCCCAGCACCAGCGGGAAGCGGTGCTGGCGCTCGGAGCCACGCGCTGGGAGATGATTCGCATGGGCGTGCTGCGCAACGCGCGCGCCGGGATCGTGGGTGCCGTCATTCTTGGCTTGGGCCGCGCGCTCGGCGAAACCATGGCCGTCACCATGGTGATCGGCAACCGGGCTGAGATTGCCAAGTCGCTGTTTGCTCCTGGATACACCATGGCCAGCGTTCTGGCCAACGAGTTCAGCGAAGCGACGGGGGACGTCTATCTTTCCGCGCTGATTGAGATTGGCCTGGCGCTCTTTCTGGTCACGATCGTAGTGAACGCGATGGCCCGATTGCTGGTCTGGAGCGTCACCCGTGGCCAGCCGACGAAAGGGGTTGCCTGAGATGACCACGACCTCGACAGCCATCGTGATTCCGCCCATCAGTCTCTGGCGGCGGATCGTGGACCGCGCCATGACCGGCGTCGCGGTGTTGACGGTCATCCTGGTGCTGTTGCCGCTGGGCGCGATCTTCGCGTATTTGATTTACAAGGGCATCGGCTCGATCAATCTGGCGTTTCTGACCCAGACCCCGAAGCCGGTGGGAGAGCCCGGCGGAGGCATGGCCAACGCCATCCTGGGATCGGCGACCATCCTGGCCATCGCCAGCCTGATGGGTGTGCCCCTGGGAATCGGCGCCGGCATTTATCTCGCTGAGTACGGCCGCAATCGGTACGGTGATATCGTGCGCTTCGTTTCCGACGTGTTGAACGGCGTGCCTTCCATCGTCATCGGCATCGTCGCCTACGCCATTGTGGTGCTGCGCCAGAAACATTTCTCGGCGCTGGCGGGAGGAGTCGCCCTGGCCATCATGATGGTTCCGACCATCGCCCGCACCACCGAGCAGATGCTGCTCCTGGTTCCGCAGGCCATTCGCGAGGCCGCTTACGGGCTCGGGGTTTCCCGTTGGCGCACCACGCTTTCGATTACCTTGCGTACGGCGACATCGGGTGTGATCACCGGCGTCATGCTGGCCTTTGCCCGCGTCGCCGGAGAAACCGCACCGCTGCTGTTTACGGCGTTCGGAAACCAGTTCTGGAACTGGAAGCTGGACCAGCCGACCGCGGCTCTGTCGCTACAGATTTACACCTATGCCCTCTCGCCCTTTGACGATTGGCACCGGCAAGCCTGGGCGGGCTCATTGGTTCTGATTGTTCTGATTGTGGGCGCAGTTTCGGCGGTCCGCATCGCCGTTCGGCGTGGTACTTTGGCAGGAGCTTAGCGAACTATGGGTGTCGGAATCACGGTCGAGCAATTGAATGCCTACTACGGCAAGACGCAGGCATTGTTCGACATCAACCTGAACGTGCTGGCCAATCACGCGACCGCGCTGATCGGCCCTTCCGGATGCGGGAAGTCCACGTTCATCCGCTGCCTGAACCGGATGCATGAAACCATCCCTGACGCGCGCGTCGAGGGCAAGGTCCGCATCGGCGACCTCGCGGTCTATAACGGCACCTCGGCCACCCAATTGCGCCGCCGCGTGGGCATGGTGTTTCAGAAGCCAAACCCGTTCCCGACCATGTCGATCTACGACAATGTCGCCGCCGGGCTCAAGCTGAACGGGTTCCGCAACCGCAAACAGCTCGACGAAATTGTTGAGAAGTCGCTGCACAGTTCCGCGCTCTGGGACGAGGTCAAAGACTCGCTGCACAAAAAATCCGGGGCCAGCCTCTCCGGCGGCCAGCAGCAGCGCTTGTGCATCGCCCGCGCTTTGTCGGTCCAGCCCGAAGTACTGCTGATGGACGAACCCTGCTCGGCGCTCGATCCCATCTCGACTGGCAAAATTGAAGATCTGATTTTCCAATTGAAAGAGCAGTACACGATCGTCATTGTCACGCATAATATGCAGCAGGCAGCCCGAGTGGCCGAGTTCACGGGCTTCTTCCTGCTCGGCAAGATGATCGAGTTCGACAAGACCGAGAAAGTTTTCACCAATCCATCCGACAAACGGACGGAAGACTACGTCACAGGCAGGTTCGGATAATGCGCACGCGCTTTCAGCAGCAGATTGAAGAACTGCGGGAGAAATTGCTCCGCATGGGGGGCCTCGCGGAGCTGGCGGTGGATCGCGCCTGCCAGGCGTACACCGAGCGCGATCTTGGGCGCTGCCAGATGGTGCTCGAAAATGAGAGCCTCATCAATGCCGCCGAGCGCGAAATCGACGAGCTCGCGTTCGACATCCTCGCCACCCAGCAGCCGGCGGCCGTCGACCTGCGATTCATTCTGGCGGTCACCAAGATCAACGCCGATCTGGAGCGCGTGGGAGATCAGGCCGTCAACATCGCCGAGCGCGTCATGGACTTGATCGAGCTTCCCGCTGTCGAGTTGCCGGTGGATATCGCTCGCATGGCCACCGCGGTCAGCGCCATGGTGCGGCGCGCGCTGGAATCATTCGTCGAAGGGAAAGCCGAACTGGCGCAGGCCGTGCTGGAAATGGACCACGTGGTGGACCGGATGCGCGACGAGGCTTTCATCATGCTCGTGCGAAAGATGAACGATGAGCCGCAAGTGACTCAGCAGGCTCTAGATGCACTCTTGGTCGCCCGCAATCTGGAACGCGTCGCCGACCATGCCACCAACATTTCCGAGGACGTCATCTTCTGGGTTCTCGGCGCCGACGTCCGTCATCACGCGCAATCTGCCTCGGTTTCGCCGCGCACCGACACGCGTGAGCAATAGAGTCCGTCCGTATCCCCGCCCCGCCGTCATCGTCCTTGCGGTACACTGAGCACTTCTGTTGGTAGTTTCTTGTTTCTCGTTTCTAGTAGACCAGGCGATCTTGGGGGATTGCGAGAAACTAGAAACAAGAAACTAGCAACTAGAAACCAGCACTTCGCATGAGCCATCGACTCCGCGTTTTTGCGACCTGCGACATCGGGGACGCCCTGAACCTTCTGCGCAACCGGGGATACAGAGTAGAGGTTTATCCCAGCCCCGAGGCTCCGGCCAAAAGCCTGATCATCGAGAAGGTCAAGTCGGGAGTGGATGGCCTGATCACCACCCTGCGCGATCCGATCGACGACGAGATCTTCGCCGCGGGAAATGGCACGCTCAAGGTTGTGGCGCAATTTGCTGTCGGCTTCGACAACATCAACCGCACCGATGCCAACCGCTACAAGATTCCGTTCACTCACACCGCCGACGTCCTCACCGAAGCCACGGCTGAATTCGCTTTCTTCCTGATGGGCGCACTGGCCCGCAAACTCTGGCCCGCCGAGCACCTGACGCGCGACCATCGCTGGAGCTATTGGCATCCCTACCTGCCGTTTCTGGGAGATGAGGTTACCGGGAAAACCGTGGCCATCATCGGCACCGGGCGCATCGGGCTGGCGATGATCAAGAAATGTACCGGGTTCGATATGAATATCCTGTGTTTCGATCCGGCGTACGAGAACCGCGACTACATTCACGCCATTCAGGAAATCAAAGACCTGCGCTACCACCGCGGCATCAGCCGCGAGAAGACTTCCATCCGCTACACCACGCTGCAGGAAGCGTTGAGCACGGCGGACTTCATCAGCCTGC
>JAIQFZ010000191.1 GCA_020073015.1 Terriglobia bacterium
AAGCCGCCGATGTCCGATCCGAAAATCGAGCGCGGGAAATATCTGATCGACAAGGTGGCTCTGTGCGGAGATTGCCACACCCCGCACGACGAGAAGGGTGAGCCGATCGCAGGCAGAAAGCTGCAAGGCGCGGTGCTGGTGTTTGGACCGACCGTGCCGGTCCCGGTTTGGGCGAAAACGGCACCCGGCATCGCCGGTTTGCCCAACTGGAGCGATGCGGACGTGGTTGCACTTCTGAGCACGGGCGAGACGACCAAAGGCATTCGCGCGTGTCCGCCGATGCCGGCATACCGGCTTACGCGGCCGGATGCCGAGGCGGTGGTGAGCTATCTGCGCTCGCTACCGGCAGGAGCAGATTCGAAGCAGGCGAGCCATTAGCTTGCGTGCGTTACCCGGCTGCGGGGACCCATCGCAGCGTGCACTCGCCCGAGGTTTTCAGATAAAGTTAAAAGCAGATGCTTGATCTTAATTTTGTTCGTGACAACCTTGCGCTGGTGGAGCAAAAACTGCGCCAGCGCGGAATGAATCCGGCTGAGGTACTGAAAGATTTCTGCTCGATTGACGCAGAACGGCGACAAGCCATCACGCAGACGGAAACTCTTCAGGCCAAGCGCAACCAGGCGTCCGCAGAGATCGCCCAGAAGAAAAAAAGTGGGCAGGATGCCTCCGCGCAAATTCAGGAAACCAAGGACCTCCGCGAGAAAATCCAGGAGTGCGAGAAGAAGGCCTCCGAAGCCGATGCGCGCCTGCGCGAAATTCTGACCTCCATCCCGAACCTTCCCCACGCCAGCGTGCCCGTGGGTTCGAGCGCAGAAGAAAACGTTGAGGCACGCCGCTGGGGCACCCCGCCGCAGTTCGATTTCAAGCCCAAGCCGCATTGGGAACTGGGCGAACAGTTGGGCGTGTTGGACCTGGAACGCGCCGCGAAGCTATCGGGGGCGCGATTCGCGGTCTACTGGGCGTTGGGCGCCCGGTTGGAGCGCGCGCTTGCGAATTTTATGCTCGATCTCCACACGCGCGAGCACGGATACACCGAGGTTCTGCCGCCATACATGGTGAATTCGGAGTCGATGTATGGCACAGGACAACTGCCCAAGTTTGCGCAGGACCTGTTTCGGGTGCCGCACGGTGAGAAAGAATTGTGGCTGATACCGACGGCCGAAGTGCCGGTCACAAATCTCTATCGCGATGAAGTTCTGGATGCGGCGAAGCTGCCCATTTGTCTCACGGCCTATACGCCCTGCTTTCGCAGCGAGGCGGGATCGTACGGCAAGGACGTGCGCGGCATCATCCGCCAGCACCAGTTTCAGAAAGTGGAACTGGTGAAGTTTTCCCGTCCGGAAACTTCTTACGATGAACTGGAGAGGCTGACCAACAACGCTGAGACAGTCTTGCAGAGACTGGGCCTGCACTATCGCGTAGTCACGCTGTGCACGGCCGACATGGGCTTCTCTTCCGCGAAGACGTACGACATCGAGGTGTGGCTGCCGGGGCAGGGACTGTTTCGTGAGATTTCTTCGTGCTCAAACTTCGAAAGCTTTCAGGCGCGGCGCGCGAACATCCGGTACCGTCCGGAAGGGAAGAGCAAGACCGAACTCGTACACACGCTGAATGGCAGCGGGTTGGCGGTGGGGCGCACCTGGGTGGCCATCGTCGAGAATTATCAGCAGGCAGACGGCAGCGTGCGCATTCCGGAAGCGCTGCAGCCCTATATGGGCACGGATCGCATTACGGCGAGGAGCGCGTGATCGCCGCCGGTCGCAGGATTGCCATCGCACGAAATCCCAAATAGACTGGCAACGGCCGGAAACAACCATGGCGGCGAAAGCCGTCTTTCCCATGAGCGCAATATGGCGCACAATTCGTGGCTACATCTTGTGGTCGTACGAGCGGGGCACCCTGCACTACGACATCATGGTCACGCTGATTCTGCTCTTCGTTTTCATCTCGCCCCGCTACATCAATTACAACGACAAACCGGTGGAGCGCAATCCGCATCCTACCGGAGTGGGGGTGATTCCCGACCAGAAGGGGGGATTTATTTATCAGATCCCGGCCTCGGCGGTGAACGTGACGGCGGGCGCGGATGTTCGCCAGCAACTGGTGCAGATCATCGAACCCATTTCCGGAGCGGTCAGCGTAAGCCGGTACGAGGCGGTCAAGGATGCTTCCGGCCGCACGCAGAGCTACAAAGTTTGGGTGGAAAAAGAATAGAACCGGTCGGATGTAGCGCCGCCGCCCCCGGCGGCTGTCGTGGGGGCGTCCCGCCTCCACCGGCGAGGGCACGGCTTGTCCTGAGCGGAGCCGAACGATGCCCTCGCGACAGCCGGCAAGGTGCCGGCGCTACCAGGAAGTTTGGCCGTGAGATTCGTCTTATGAAATTCCCGATCAAGATGCTGGTGGCGTGGGCGCTGCTTTCGACCGCGGCGTGGCCGCAGAGCGATTCGGCTGGACTGGACCGCGTCCTGAGCCAGATGGATGCTGCCGCGAAGAACTTCCGAACCACGGAAGCGAGTTTTGAGTGGGATCAATACCAGAAGGTCATCGACGACACCGATATACAGAAGGGAAAGATTTACTTCCGGCGCGAGGGCGGCGAAACGCAGATGGCCGCCGAGGTCGTTGAACCCGACAAAAAGTACGTTCTCTACAGCAGCGGCAAAGTTCAGGTGTACCAACCCAAGATCGATCAGGTGAATGAATACAATGCGGGGAAGAATCGCGCCGATATCGAAAGCTTCCTCGTGCTTGGGTTCGGCGGTAGCGGTCACGATCTGCTGAAATCATACGACGTAAAGTATCTCGGATCGGAGACGGCCAACGGTGTCGAAGCCGGGAAGCTGGAACTGGTTCCCAAGTCGGCCCGCCTGCGGGGCAACATCGCGCGTATTTTGCTCTGGATCGAACCGGCGAAAGGAGTTTCGGTGCAGCAACAGTTTTTCGAACCCGGCGGTGACTACCGCCTGGCAAAATATTCTCAAATTCAGATTAACCAGAAACTTCCCGATAACGCCTTCAAACTGAAGACCACCGGTAAAACCCGGTTCATTTCACCCCAAGGATAGGCAAAAGCCCGGAGTTTCGCGGCCCATCCGGGAGTTGGGAACCAGCAGAATCAAGCTGAAAAAGACGACGCGCAGCTATATACTGCAAAAGACCTTCCGAAAGTTGAGTGGGCATGGCCAAAGTTTTTACGATTCCGGTTCCCCCTGATTTGTCTCGTAAGAAGCGTGAGCGAACGTCCGATCCCCGCTACGTGGACGGGCAGAAGATGCTGGTGGAAGCGATGAAGTACTTGGCGCAAGCCGACCCGGTGGCTAACCGCTCAGCCATCGAACTGCTCTCCGAACACGTCCGCACCCGTTTTCGCATGACCGACTCGCCCCTGGGCTAAGGGGGCGCTGTTAGATCTATCTTCATCTTTCTGAAATCTGCCCTGTCCAAAGGGAGTGGTGTGCGCTTCTTGCGCGGCTGGATCTTCAGTCAATCAAATGGGGGGGCTTTCGCCCCCATTTGAGAGTTGTGATCGGCTAGAACGAGTAGCGCAGGCCGACCTGCATGACCCGGGGCTGGCCCTGGATCTGCGTGAAGTTCGACCAGTTGTCCGGAGGGACAGCACCGCGGAGAGCGGGATCGCGAACCACACCAAAGCCCGTGCGGCTTCCGTCAACATTCCCCATGTGCTGCGTGTTGGTGATATTGAAGACATCCCAACGAAGCTGAATCTGGTGGTTCTCGCTCCGGGGCATCTTCCATGACTTGCTGAGCCCAAGATCCGTGTCGATGTATCCCGGCAGACGGAGGTAATTCCGTGGGCCGGTTTCACCGGGATAGGCATTCCGGAAGCTCTGGTAGATCTTGGTGAGGTCGCAGCCACCAAAGAGCTTGGGAGTGCCACTGTGAGTCGGGCAGGGGTGAATCGGCGTGGTCGGAGTCACATTGGCTTGCACGTTCCAGTTGGTCGCCCAGCGAGCGTCATCATAAGGCGAGAATATTGGCAGTCCCGTGTTCCAGCGGAAGATGCCCGAAATCTGCCAGCCCCCCAGAATCGCCTCGGCAACCGGGTGGGGATTACTCATCAGAGCTCTGCCCTTGCCAAACGGCATCTGCCAGATCGCGTCGGCGTTGATGTTGTGCCGGACGTCGAACGAAGAGTTACCGTACCAGGTTCCCGGGCGGATGGGATTGACGATAAACGCATCGGTCGCGTAGCCGTCGGTGGATCCTTGTAGCCCGGACGCGTTGTCCAACGAATGTGACCAGGTGTAGTTGAGGTCGAATGTCAAGCTGTTGAGACGTTGCCGGAGCGAGAGCGCAAGGGCATGGTAATTCGAGTACGCAACCGTGCTCCAGGCGGACAGGGAGCCGTATTGCGGATGCATGAAGCGGGTTGGGAAGCCGTTACGGAACAGCACGCTGTCTATATACGCTTGTGCGTCTGTCCAGTCATTACCTGCAAAGAACGCATAGGGATTCGAGGGTGTTCGGCTTTGCATTCCGTAGAACATCTGCGTGTTTGTCCAGGTTGGGTCGAAGCAAGGCGTAGAAGGATCAGTACCACAGTCGGACTGAACGCCCGGGTCGTTATTCATGACGCTTACCAGGTTCGCCGGGAAAAGGTTATCAAAGAACGGAAGGGATGCGATCTGGCTGGTGTCTACCCCCTGCTGGCGCTGCTTTTCCAAGGTGGTGCCCGCCGTGTACCAGTCCATGCCGCTCTGTGGATCACGGACATCGTTGAAGGCGGTAACGTCCCGGCGTGCCATCAGGTCGCGCGCCGCCCGGCCGATGTAAGAAGCGGAAAATACCATGCCTTTCGGAAGTTGACGTTCGTAGGTCAGATTCCACACATACTCCCTGGGCGCATGCAGATTCGAGTCCACTCCCTGCTCGATGCGCTCTCCATTGTCGAGCGGCTGCTGCAGGGGGAATACCAGGTCGTTTGGCACAGTAATGTTAGGAAGTGACCGGACGTCCTGACTGAAGCCGGTAAACAGCGGCGCCAGAGGTTTCGAGCCGTCGCTGCTGTATGTATTCGCATTGATATTGTCGCTGGAGGTGAATCCGAGCGTGTTATTCAAGTCCCAATCTACCGCCAGCGCCTGCCCATAGTAGTCGTTGGTGATCGCGAAGCCACCGCGAATGACGGACTTGCCAGCCGAGCCGCCCGGCGACCAGGCAAACGCCACGCGCGGCTGGAAGTTGTTCTTGTCCCAGTTGTACATCGGCTTGCCGCCGTTGGCCGGTCCGGAACGGTTGATAACGATGGGATCGCTGAAGTTATTCCCCTGGAACGCCGCCGCCAGGCGCTTCGCAAAAAAATCGCCCAGCGAGAGCTCGGGCTGGACTTCGAAGCCCTGGGTTTCATAGACCGGACGCTCCAGGCTGTAACGCAGTCCCAGTGTGAGGGTCAGGTTCGGGCGCATTTTCCAAGTGTCCTGAACGTACATGTCATAGGCTTGCGTGGCGAAATCGCGGGCACTAGGCGAACCAGCGTTC
>JAIQFZ010000192.1 GCA_020073015.1 Terriglobia bacterium
CTCTAGAAATATCGCCCGCCGCGTTTTCCTCGTGTACTGCTCAAAACCGGTCATCATCGCCAGGGTCCTCTGCTTCATCTCGCAAGCACTCTAACTTGACTGGCTGTGGAAAGCGGAGAGCTTAATCAGAGTCTCCCTAATACAAGATGGGTAGGAGCGGAGAGCGGCACAGCGAGCCGCGCGGAAATTCAAATCGAAGGCTCACGCTTTGGTGCACTGATGCGCCAAGATAGTTCCCGCACGGGTCTCGAATTTGGAGTTCGGGCCGTGTTACCGACTCCTGACTCAGTTGCAATAGAGCTGGCGGCCTGTAGAAGTGACCGCTTGGCAGCCATTTAGTGGCTAGCCTCTAGCAGGCTGCGAAAAAACGGTCAGCACGGCTATTTCTGGCACTGCCACTGTCCCTTCGAACCCGAGACCGCACATGATAGAAGCCGCTACCGACTATGTATCTCGTGCGTCTAACCTTGCAAATGCGACCCCTCTTTAGCACATTGCTGCTCGCGATAGCTGCGTTCGCCCAGACTCCCTCCCAGCCAATTCCCGTTGATGATGCTGTCCGCATCCACGAATTCTATCGGCTCGCCTCTCAGATTCAGGACCAGATCTGACCCAAGTGGAGCCAAGTTCCCGCCGCTCTGCTACTTGTGACACCGGACAAAGAATTGTTGACGCATCATCCCGCGCCACCCCAGGATTTCAAGGGGGTCGGAGATGGCTTCTACGCCCGGCCTCGCCAGTTCGCGACGAACCTGCTAGCCACCTTCCCGGCCTTCGGGCCGCCGTCGGTAATTGTCATCGGCGAACCGAAAAATACAAGCAGCAAGACCAGCACACCATGGCTCATCACGCTCATGCACGAGCACTTCCACCAGTTGCAGAACGCCCAACCAGGATACTTCCAGGCCGTGCAAGACCTGGGCTTAAGCCGCGGCGACACCATGGGCATGTGGATGTTGAACTACCCGTTTCCCTACGAGAAGCCGGAAGTGGCGCACTCATTTGCGAACCTTCGCGATCTGCTGCTCAGCGCCGTGAATGAACCTGACAAGGGCAAGGTCGCAAACCTTGCAAAGCAGTACGTTCAGGAACGCAAGAAATTCTTTGCGCAGCTATCGTCGGACGATAAGAAGTACTTCAACTTCCAGCTTTGGCAGGAAGGAATCGCTCGCTACACACAGATCAAGGCCGCTGAAGCTGCTGCGCAGTATCAACCGACCGCAGAGTACACTGCCCTCTTCGACTTCGAGCCATTCACCACCTACGCTGCAAAGGCGAGAACCGAGACTCTCCACGAACTCAAGCAGGCTGATCTTCGCGAATGGAAGCGCACGGTTGTCTACTCCTTCGGCGCCGCCGAGGGCCTGCTACTCGACCGGCTCAATCCGAAGTGGAAGGATGAGTATTTTAAGCACCCGCTGTCAATGGATTCGTTCTTCGAGAACTGATCGATTGTTCTCGAAAGCAACGCCCTTCCACTGGTTCCGTACCAGAAAAGCCTCTTGTTTCCACAGTGCAAGCTGCTAAGAAGGAGGCATGCGCGGAAAAGACGAGCAACAGTTGGATGTGTTCAGCTACGTAAGCCCCGAGCAGCGAGTACCCCAAGACCACCCCTTGCGTTTCCTTCGTGCCATGACCGATGAGGCATTAAGGGAACTGCAACCACGATTCAACCAGCTGTACGCCAAAACCGGGCGACCGTTCGATCGCACCGGAGAAGTTGTTGCGAGCGCTCCTGCTGCAAGCGCTGTACTCGGTGCGCAGCGAACGGCTGTTGATGGAACAGCTCGACTATAACCTGCTGTTCCGCTGGTTTGTGGGCTTGAACATGGATGATGCCATTTGGGACGTGACCGTGTTCACCAAGAACCGCGAGCGTCTACTCGATGGGGACATTGCCGAAGCCTTCTTCCAAGCCGTGCTCCAGCAGGCACGCGAGGAGAATCTGCTCTCGGACGAGCACTTTACCGTGGATGGAACGCTACTGGAAGCTTGGGGCGAGTGTGAAGAGTTTTCAGCGAAAGGAGGGCAAGCACATGGCTCCGCCGGACGATCGTGGCAATGCGAAAGTAGATTTTCACGGGGAGAAGCGGTCCAACGAGACGCACGAATCGAAGACGGACCGGGATGCGAAGTTGGCGCGCAAAGGCAAGGGCAAAGAAGCCAAGCTGAGTTACAACGGGAATCTCCTGGTGGAGAACCGCAACGGTTTGATCGTGAACACCGAGGTGTTCGAGGCTAACGGCACAGCGGAACGCGATGCAGCGCTGGTGATGCTGGAACAGATTCCAGGCACGAAACAGGTCACGGTGGGAGGCGACAAGGCATATGACACGGCGGATTTTGTGGCCGAGTGCCGAAATCTAAAGGTCACGCCGCACGTTGCCCAGAACCTGGAGCGGCCCGGTGGGAGCGCGATTGATGCTCGCACGACTCAGCACCCCGGATATGCAATCAGTCAGAGGAAGAGGAAGCGCGTTGAAGAGTGCTTCGGATGGCTGAACACTATCGCGCTATTGCGGAAGGTTCGGCATCGCGGAATCTTCAAGGTGGGATGGGTCTTCACCTTTGCGGCAGCCGCCTATAACCTAGTCCGCATGCGGAATCTGGCGATTCAGGCAACATAAGCTACGGTCGAAGTGTGTTCGCAGTCAGAAAAAGGATCTGCGAACATACGGCGAACTGTCAATGCAACTCGTGCTCGGCGTTTGCTAGGCCGACGTCGGGCTGTGGTGGGAAGTAATTCCCTTCCCTGATCCCCGCTTCAGCCGCCAAGAGCCGGACATGATCCCTGATGGAGCGGATGCTGCTTTCGACTGGTCTTCAGTTATCGAATCATCCCGGCGAGATCTCGGTCACGGGGGTTCTAAACAGCCCAGTTCTGGACCTTCAGCCCACGCACCCGCCGGAATTCACTTTCATTGTTGGTAACCAGTGTCAACCCTGTCACCACCGCATGCGCAGCGATCCAGAGATCGTTGTTTCCGATCATCTCGCCCTTCGATTCCAACTCCGCCCGAATCGATCCGTACGCTTCGGCTGCCGATTCCGGCAACGAGAGCGCGGGCAGCAAATGCACGAGTTCACGCAGCCGCTCAAGCGCCGCCACCCGTTGCGCACTCTTGGCTGCTCCATAGAGCAGCTCGCCATAGGTAATGACCGAAAGCGCAGCTTCCCCGGGTCGGAGCTTGCGGAAGCGCCGCAAAACTTCCTCCGGCCTCTTTTGCCGGATGTAGATACAGATGTTCGTGTCCAGCAGATAGCGCGGCTCCATTACAGCCTCTTTCGTTTCTGCGGTTGATCCTTCTCGCGCGCCACCACGGCGAGATCCTCGGGCAAACCCGCCAGCAGATCGAATGCCCGCACCATGTCTCCATCCTTTTCCCGCAGGACGATCTCATCTCCCCGCCGAAAGATCTCCACTTCCTTGCTCTTCAGTCGGAATTGCTTCGGCAACCGGACCGCCTGACTGTTTCCGGAACGAAAAACCCGCGCTGTACCCATGCAGCAACCTCCCACAATGTATATACGTCGAGTATACACGTAGTGCTTGGGGTCTGCAACGACATGTTTGCCGACGGAGGTGCCGGCGCACCCTCGTCGGTATTCTGGAGGACCTCGGGTCCTCTCTCCCACTGATGACAACGTCCCCGGACAGCGCTGGTTCTGGAAGGCGCTTTGAACTTTCGTTGTAAGAGGAAAATCGAATGGGAAAAACCCAAAATGCAAAACCAAACCCTGCCGCCAGTCAGAAAATCACGGATGAACGTCAACTGATTTTTAGAACACCGGGCGCCATCACTACCAAGTACTCTGTGGTCATTGAGACCGACATCCAGCGTCATGTTTTTCATCTCGCAGGGGTGCGCAGCCCTGCGGAAGCTCTCTGGCTGTCACTCGATGAGTACTTCAGCAACTCGCATTCTCGAACCGCCATCACTGGGATCTTAGTGATCGGCTATTCTCAAACCAAGAAATTGCATCAAGCTGAGCCATCACTACTGCAAGCGTTCCCTGCCCATCATTAGCGAATGCCTCTCTGACAATTTCCTCCCAAGTCAATTCTGCTGGGATCGCTGATGGGTTAAACGATGTCGGGATTGATTTTCACATACGTCTCCTCAGCCTAGGCCTGCGATTGGCTGGCGCGAGACGCAGAACTGGTGGAGGAATACGAACTCAATCGTCGCGTTGGTTGAACTCCCACGGCGGCCAACCATGGGGCAGCATGCCATAAACATTTCTGTACGCAAGCACGATCTCCGGCACGGGCTCCAGCTTGGAATCTTCGATGGCTTGGCGGTGCGCCTCTTTTGGCTCGGCTTTCATTTATTCGAGCTGGTAACTCCGTGTACCGTTCGGTCTCTCGGAGGGAAATTCAATCAACTGCAATTGGGGAAAACTATACCGCCAATCCAACAACCGTTCCTTGAGTCGGCGGAAGACCATCTCATAGACGGGCGTCAAATCGGCGCGCTGCGACACCCCGAAGCTTCCCATGTAGAAATCCACACAGTCGTACCGCGACTCCCCCGTTTGGCGATTCAGCTGTTCGGCCAGGAATCCTGCGGCGCTGCGCCAGGAACCAATGTCCACAAGCCGGCCATCTCGATTTACGACGTCGTGTTCGTTCGAGAACACATCCCACAAGCACATGGCAACTAGTTCACGGACCTCATGTTCGGTCTCGACAGGACCGTCCCCATAAGTTGCGCGAACGTCCTCAAGCGACGGTTCTGGCTCTTGCCCGCCATCCTTGCTGCGCCACTGCCATTCCCGCAGGTTGCGATGAGGTTGGACGCGTTCCCAGTGGACCTGATCGAGAGTCGGGTGGAATACGAAGTGCAGCGTCGAATCCATCCACCCTTCCGGCGCAATTTCCGCCAGAACATCTTCCCCGGCGAATCCCTTGGGAAAAAGAGACGCAAACAAAGTCAGGCACTCCTCATCCGTATAACGTTGATTAGACTCTTTTCCACTCATCGCAATCCAAAGCCTTTAGTTTGCGGCATTCTTTGCGCATCGAGGTTCGATGTAGCCTTAGCCCCGCCCGCTTGCACACATGGTGCTCTTTGCGAGAAGGTTCGGTGCTCGGGTTGGTGTTCCTAGCTTCCGTTATCCTCAACTCCGCAAAGGAAAGAGTACCTTGGTGTCCGACAGGAAATCGAATCGTCGTTTCCATTTTGCGTCTCGTTATGGCAGAAAAACAAACGACGACGTTTCATCCTGACCAGCTCAAGCGCTCGTGAGCTGCGCCACGGCCGTGTAGATGTGTTGGCCGGATGGGCCGTCGGCGTATGATGCATCCATTCATGGTCTAGAATAGCGGCACAACAGGCAGTAGGGACCTCGCTGTCACCGTCTTTCCATAGGTTGCTTGATATAACGAGCGGCTGACTTCGTTGTCACCACACCTTTCGCAGGCTTTCCAGCCCGCGCAGATATGGTTTGTAGCGCCCATGCTTTCCTAGCGTCGAAAGTTTGACCAGGGCTTCGCCAACTGTGCGGAGCCCTGTCTCCGCATTCGAACCAGGACGCCAACCGCTGTGGTGAACGCGCACGATCCCGCGATCAAGTGTGGCCCGGGACTCGGGTAGCCGTCCCTGTGCACTCAGGGTGCACAAACTTGGGCCTCAGTACCCTGCTCGAGTCAAGAACCACTGCTGACGATGAGGCCGCATCGGTTTTTCGAGCCACAGGTTCACGAACCTTCCCAGGGGTCAACGACATCGAGACCGCAGTCCTCGAAGTCTGCAACATTGCGCGTCGCCAGTTTAGCCCCTCGTACTTGGGCAATGGCTGCGATCTGGGCATCCGCGTGGCTGATGGGTTTGCCGAGCGCACGGCGGTGAACGGCAATCTTAGAGAAAATTCGCGCGGCGTCGCTCTCGAAGCCGAGGACGCGGCCCGCAAAATCCTCGGCAAACATCGCTTCGGCCGCTGCCAGCAATCCCTCACGGCGTTTGCCTTTGGTGAGCAGCTCAATTCCATAAAAGATTTCTGCTTCCGTAATGGACGTCGTAAAGAGTTCTGCCGCGGGTTGTTTCGCAACCCAGGCCCCAACCCGAGCAGAGGGCTTGGGCCGCATGAGCTCGGACAACACATTCGTATCGACGATGATCATTCAGCAAATTCTTGGGCCTGGCGCATAGCGTCGCGTCGCGGCAACTCAAGTTCGACCCCGCCAAACGCTGCAAATCGTCGGCGAACCTCCTCCTCCATGGAACGTCCGTGATGGGCCGCCCGGACCCGCAACCGGGTCTTGGTTTTCTCGTCCAGCTGTCGAATGGTTAAGGTCGCCATGCTGTCAATGCTATCACTGCTGTCTATGATTGCAAAGCATCAACCGAGGGGGCCGAGTCGGTTTGTCGTCCCTGTGTACCGGGGTGCACAAACTCGCCTGTGCAACCAGGTTGCACAGACTTGGGCTTCAGTACCCTGCTCCAGTCAAGAACCAACGCCGACGATGATGGCTATGTTGGTCGCAGCCAAGCCCAGGCAAGGGCCGAATACAAATCGAGCATTGCAGGCGCTGCGGCGCACATGCATGCTAGGCGAACATATGGCGAAATGTCAATGGCCGTCGTACTCTGCGACTTGCGACGCTGACGTCGGCAGGTTCGCGGGAAGGGATTCCCTTCCCTCATCTTCAGTCTCCGGTGTCCGGTTCTCTTTTCCCCTCCTTTTAATGCTGTTGCTGGTCGGTCCTTTCCGGGGCTGCTCATCGATCTATTTCTAAGAGCCGCCCACGATGTGCGGGGCCTGCTTTCTGATTGTCTATCTCTGTTTTGTGTCCGCAATCTCTGTGAAAGTGACACCTCCCATTTTGTTTACTGGTTGAAAATCGAACTACTTCTTGGCTTCGTTTCGCAAAATCGTGTGTCGGTTCTTGCGAAAGTCGTCCGCGCTCCAAATTCTGCAGCGTGAACTGGGCCGCGACCGCCCCGGTATAGGCTTCGTTCGACGCCGCCAGGTAACCGCTGCGCGTGAGCACAACGAGGGGGAGTGGAGCTGTCCCGGACGCTCCGCACCTCGGACCCCAGACCAGACAGAAACGTCGGCGCTTTTCCACAGGCGTGTTCGCGAAGCGTACACGGAACACTTGGATGCTTTTGCACCAACCCACCTCGTCTTGTGGCCGTTCGAACTTCAGAATTCCTGCTTGAGGATTTACCGAAAATCAAGGCTCGGTGCTTCCCTGCTGTTATTTGTGGCCAGCCTCGGCCTGGACGAGAAGCTTTTTCTCCAAGTTTGCCAGGCGCCGCTCGAGTTCGGTGGTCTCGCAGCCGCAGGTTCAGGAGGACGGCGAGGAGGGCACCGATTTGTAAGCTCAAGCTACGTTGCTCCACTTCCTTGCTCTTCAGTCAAAATTGCTTCGGCGGCCGGACCATCGATTACCTTCCGTTCAGATTTCGTTGGCTTCCTTTCCGGCAAAGGTGCTGCAGGTTGAGCCGCAGACTGCAAGTGTTGGAGCAGAATGAGATCGCGGTGAAGTCCTTGATCCAACAAACACTCTTGCCTTATGTTCAGGCCAGACCATGCGACCTGCATTGGAGAACCGCACATCACGATTGAGCACTGGTTTATTTCTTTGGTCTTTCCGTAAGGCGCTTGCGTTCGTACCGCCGAGTAATAAGCCCTCGCAGCCGATTCCTCCCTGAGTAGCAGCTCCTTCCGCAAGTTACCGGCTGCGATCCGATCCAGCATTAGCCCTTGGAGTGCATCCGCCGGCTTGACTGCTTCTTGGAGCTGACTAACGAATGCTTGTGCCTGAACCTGAAAGTCTTGCGTTGTCCCCTCGACTACCCTCTTCCAAAGCAATCCGTCCTTCAGAAGATTCCAATTCTCCCTTGACGAACTATTCTGAGTCATGCCCACCCCCGGGTCTCGCTCCTACGAGCGGCAAACTCGCGAATTCGCGCACGCAACTGCCTTGCCAGCGT
>JAIQFZ010000193.1 GCA_020073015.1 Terriglobia bacterium
GGGGCGTCATCCATGGTTCCCTGATGCCCGCTCGTTCACAAGCACGCGCAAAGAGACGCACTAGCGCGGCATAGGACAGCGGCTCGTTGCGGCGGGTTCCTTTTCCACCGACCAGAAATACGATGGGGGTAGCCGCGTCAGGCGGACGCTCGCTCATGACGTATGCGTTCAACGTGGCAAGCGTCGCACCGTCATGAAGATCAACCAGCCGTTCAGTCCGAGACTTTGATCGCACCCCTCTGGGATGATCGTCGCGGCAGCGGATAGCAACCCGCCGTCGACCATAAGCAATATCTGTCAGGTGCAGTCCCAATGCCTCGCCCGGGCGCAGGCCCGCGTTGAGCATCAGGTGTACCAGCGCATTATCACGAAGGCTTTTTAGCGCGCCCAACAGTGCGTCAATCTGTTCATCGCTCATCGGGCGGGGCAGCCGTCGGATCGTCTTCGCCCGAATCGTGCGGGGCATGGGTCTCCGGCGTGAAACGCCGTCTAAGAATGGACGATGCCGGTCAGTGATGCGCAAGGTGCTGCGATCTTCGACCTTCGTCATTGGATTGGGTCCCTCGACTTGATCGCTCAGGACGCCCCAATCGTAGAAGCACGATACGGCCACGAGTATGCGATTTACGGTTGCGGCAGAAAGGGTTGCCGGAACCGGCGCCCCACGAGATGCAACAACTGCTATGTCCCCCCTCGCTCCGCGCCGTTTAGCCGGCAGCGCACGTAGGTGAACCAGGAAATCGATCGCCTGCGCCGCCGAGAGATGCTCCCATCGCAGCTGCGCAATGGAAAAAAACGTCCACAGATGGGCTAGATCGTAGGCGTAGGCGAGAACGGTGTTCGGCGAGGATCCACGCGCCGCAATGTATTTTAGGAACTGGGAGACGGATGCCACAGGTTGGCCTTCCGCATCAAGGAGTTCGATGCCAGACGGCTCAAGCGCTTTGCGTTTCACAGTGAACATGGGGATCACAATCTTAACGGCCAAGACGCTGTTCAGTCACATCAGAGGCATCAAACCCTCTTGTCCACATAATCGATGAATCCAAATCGTTCCTAGGCGACTTCCGCCATCGTGCGCTCCGCCACCACACCGAGGGGATTTTCCTGGCGGAGCGAATCTTCGGAGTCGCCATCACGAATAGCGAGGGGAAGCAGGTTCCAGTCCGGTACCTCGGGGAACAGCACGTGAAGGAGGATCTGGGTCGGATCCCAACGGCAGCCGACTGGCTGTCACAAATCAGACCACAGCGCTGGATGTACGGCCAGATTCTCACGAGAGCCGAGATGCCAGCAGAGGAGGTCTAGTATGAACGCCACCAATGGTCATGACCGTGAAGATCGTGCCACTACGTTCGCTTCCTCGTCCGCCATGCAGGACGGGCAGGCAGTCGTTCAGGTTCCGACGGAACGTGTTAAAGAGATTGTGGCCGCCCTGGAAGTGCCATTTGATCCCTCGCAAATCGAATGGCGCGTGATGAACACCACGAAGAACCAGCAGCCGGCACGCGGCCAGGTAGTCCCTTACGCCGACCAGCGGGCGTACACGGACCGTCTGAATGCGTTGTTTACGCCGGCAGGATGGACGCGGAAATACAAAATTCATACCTCCGCGAATTTCGAGCGAAGCAAGGACCAAAGGATTGCTGCGAAAGTGCTGGTCACGTGTGAGCTGACGATCTTCGGCCTGGGTTCGCATTCCGCCACAGGAGAAGAATGGGCCGACGATGATAACGCATGCACGAGTGCGGAAGCTCAGGCCTTCAAAAGGGCCTGCGCTTGTCTTGGCCTCGGCCGCTACCTCTATTACTTTACTGGAACCTGGGTTGACCTGGATGACCGCAAGCGACCGAAAACAGTTCCGCAACTGGCTGGGTGGACAACACCAGCAGGATGGCTGGAAGGGCTGCGGCCCCACTCGGCGAAAGGAAACGGCAGCAATGGCCGTGGCCAAAACAACCGCAATGACGCAAGCGGCCACGCCTGCGGCATTCTCCGCGAGATCGAGCAGATGGAACCGCGAGTGGGGAAACGCATGTATCGCGGGTTGTTGAAAGCCGTCGCGAGGGTGTGGAATCCCAAAGACATTCGAAACTCCGCGATCCAACAGAAGGTGCTGGCTCACCTGAAAGCGGCCGAACGAGGCCTGCGCCGGACAGAGGCTGCACGAGACAAAGCCGGACTGGCAGCTTTCGCGGCAGTCCTCGGGTCTTTGAGACTGAGCTCGCTCGACCAAGTGGACAATCTCAAGACCCTACAGGCGATCGTCGTGGCGCTCGAGGCGGAGGCACGACGAGGGAAGTAATTCACGCGCGTCCCGTCCTTCGATTTTCCGTTCCGTTGATCCACCGATCGTCAATCCGAGGAGGTGCCTGTGACTGTGCGCATCTCCGCCGTCCAACACCTGCGCAGGCTCCGGGGAGGATCGCAATCCCACCTGCTCAGGGCTTCGGACGGCGCATCTTACGTGACCAAATTCCAGAACAATCCACAGCACATCCGGGTCCTTGCGAACGAAATGCTGGCGACGAGACTTGGCCTGGCGCTTGGCCTTCCGATGCCCCGCGTCGAAGTGATCGAGGTCTCCGACTGGCTGATTGCTCACACTCCCGAGCTGCGAATCCAGTTGGGTGGCATCGATATCCCCTGTCATGCCGGCAAACAACTGGGCTCGTTGTATGTTGGCGATGATACTCCCGGCCTTACCTTGGACTACATGGCTCGCGAACTGCTCCAGGATGTTCGCAACCTTCAGGATTTTGCCCGCGTTCTTGTCTTGGATAAGTGGACATGCAATGCCGATGGGCGGCAAGCAATCTTCTCGCGCAAGTCGCCGCGAAGCCGGAGATACCAGGCAACGTTCATTGATCAGGGTTACTGCTTCAATGCCGGCGAGTGGACGTTTCCCGATTTTCCATTGAGAGGAGTCTACGGAAACAACTCTGTGTATGAGGTCGTCATGGGATGGGAAACGTTTGAGCCGGCGCTCAGCAGGGCAGAGGGGACGGATGCTCACACCATTTGGCGGTGCGCCGCCGATATTCCCGAAGAATGGTACGAGCGAGACCGGGAGGGTCTGGAGCGGTTGGTGGAGAAGCTTTCCGAACGCCGCCGGATCATCCGGAATCTGATCACCGACTTCCGTAGGTCCCCACGCAATCCATTTCCGAATTGGATGGAGTCTCCCGTCGTTGCCACGCTGCCTGCCAGGAGACCGCATGAGTTGGTTGACGTTCGTTAGGAGTCACGCCAATGTTGCATGGATCGTGCGCCACTGTCCGGGCGAAGTGCCTTCCCATTCGTGGAAGGCGCGGAAGAACGAATTGGCGTCCTCGTATCCGAGTAAATAGGCGGTTTCATTCAGTTCGAGCGAAGAATGCAGCAGGTAGTGCTGCGCCAGCTCGCGACGGGCCTCCTCCATCAACTGCTGAAACGTGATCCCGTCCTCCGTGAGACGCCGCTGCAAAGTCCGTTTGCTTAGGCGCAGCTCTCGCGCCACGTGCTCGATTGCCGGCCGCTCGCCAGCGAGCAAGCGTTTCAGAGTTCCTTTGACCTGCTCGCGAAAGTTCTTTTCCGCAAGCTGCTGCTTCAACTCGGCTTCAAGTTGGGGTGCCACCGCCGCCAGGAGATCGGCGTTATAGGTGAGAAAGGCCGTATCCATGTCGGACTTGTTGAATACCAGTACGTTCTTTGCGGCTTTGTATTTGACCCGGCACTGGAAGTGCTTTTCATAGATTGCCCGATGCACCTCGGGCCGCTGAAATTCCACTCGCTTCGCATGAATTGGCTGGCCGGTACCGCGCTGGGCAATGGAGAGGATCCACGCGAAACAGACGTCGACCAACATCGCAGGCTCTTTCTCATGGGCCAATAACCAAGTGAAGTGCACCGCGGATTCGTTGCCGCGCTCGACCAGGCTAATTTTCTCGGGGCACGTCAGCTGCTTATATCGACCGATGCGCCCGATCGCGTCGCGGAGGGAACGGGTCGAAATCGCGGCAATCGCAATCGGATCGTAGCGTTCCATGCGATCCTCCGTTCCGAGCTTGAGCCCGATAGTCGGATCGCTGCTTACTTCGGCGATTCCGTGATATAGAGCGAAGAATTCCTCGGTGGTGAGCAGGACTTTCTCCTGGTTGAGGATTCCCAGGGGTAAGCCTGCCTGGCGCAAAACTGCCAAAGGAGAGATCCCTCGATCCTCAAGGCGCCGGGTGAGCATAGCGGAAAGTCGAAACCGGTTGGTCATAAGCTGCTCAATTCAACAATAGTGATGATGCTCCACGTCGTGCGTCGGCCTTCGATGGCGAAGCGATACTCTCACCTCGTTTTCCGACAGGCGCTGAAGCCCTTGTCAGCGCGTTTGGGCGAGGACAGCAACGTCGAACTTCGAATAATACTTCTTCACGTCGCTCGCCCCGTACTTGGCACGGAATTTCTCGATCACAGACGACACTGCTTCGCGCGCCTTGTGGTTTGGGGAAGAAGGCGCGCTGGCCGGCGCCTTGCCCGGGACGGTTTGCGTCGAATGCAGCACGGTGACGGTGTAAAGCTTGTCGTCCTCCGAGACGAACCAGACCGGCCTTGAGATCGTGCGTCCTGAGTTTCTGCCGGTCACGCTGATCGTGATTTCGCTGGATCGGGAAAGGCGGTCTGCTAGAGTATCGCTGCGCTTTGTCATGTGCACTCCGGTCGGCCTAACAGACCGTTACCGCGACGAACTCACAGGTCATTCTCATCATATCCGGGTTTCTTGTAGAGCTTGTCCCACTTGTCCTTAACATCTGGCACGTACACCTTTTCCACCCAATCCTGAGATTTGACCTCTTCCATTGCTACTGAAACCGACTCTTCTCCGTAATGCAGAATGTCCATGACGTCTTTGGTGATTGCTTCAGCGAGACGGGTTTTCTGTTGTTCCGACTTTCCTGGCCAGAGCTTCACGATCACATGAGGCATTTGTTCCCTCCTTCGATTCCTCAAAGTGACAATGGCTAGATCTACGTGTGGTACTGCTCGTCGCTAACGTGCTCCATCCAGTCGACCACCTTGCCATCTTTCTTTTCCTGAATGGCGATGTGTGTCATAGCCGTGGTCGGCGCCGCCCCGTGCCAGTGCTTCTCGCCGGGCGCGAACCAAACCACGTCGCCCGGCCGAATTTCTTCGATCGGGCCTCCCCAACGCTGGACCCAGCCGCAGCCAGCCGTGACGATGAGAGTTTGACCGAGCGGATGCGTGTGCCATGCCGTACGTGCACCGGGCTCGAAGGTAACGCTGGCGCCTTGAACAAGTGCCGGATCAGGCGCCTGGGCAGGCGATAGCGCAGCCATTCGACCTCCGCGCCAAACACCGGGGCGCCAACGGCGTCGAGCCGTCTCCCGCCTCCGACGATACGGAGCCGCACTTCCTCGGTTGGCTCAACGAGGTCGACCCGGACGAGCTC
>JAIQFZ010000194.1 GCA_020073015.1 Terriglobia bacterium
CACGTCTTTACCGTTGTCCCTCCCCGCCCACATTAGGCCGGTGGATGGATCGGTCCAGTAACCGCGCTTCTGAGTCTCTTGTGCACCGTTCTGGTCTTCCAGTGCTGACTGCGTACTCGCTATGAGAGCACAGCTTAGAAGCAGAAGCGCTACAGCTTTAGCCACATGTTTCACGATGCACACTCCTGATGAACGAGGGGTTGAAAGGGATTCCCCTCACTTCCAACTGTTTGCGTACCACTGGAGCGCGTTGACGGGTCCGAAAAACAGCCCCATCTTGAGGCTTTGAATTCCGCCAGCGTTGCGCATCAGAGTGTTATTGCTCTTGATGAGCGCCCTCGACGTAGTGAGCGATAAAGTCAGGTTAAAATAACTGCCAATCGTAATATGATTCGTCATAAAATTGTAGTCGTGAACCGCCGCCGCCCAGTCACCTCGACCTCCCGGCGGCCCCATTCCATTGGGTCCGGCCCAGTTGTCCTTCGATGGATCGAGTGGGCCGGCCACCACCTTCCAGAAACCGCTGACCGACTTATCTCGACCTGTCATGAATGTTAGCAATCCGTCTAATGGGTCTGATCCGTCTGTTGGTTTTGAATTCCCCACAAATTGGCCTGTCAGCCAATCGGCACTCGCCGAAGCAAATCCATAGCTACCACAGCCGCTCAGGCAATTTCCGCTGTCATTCGTTTGTGCGCCTGCCTGAAACTGAGCGAAATTGACCTGACCATTGTCATCCTCAGAGGCAGCTTCAAACGCCTTGGCCTTCTTGTTGTACTGTGCCCAGCCCTCGTCTACGTAACCGGACAGCCAAGTGCCACCGTTTTGTCCGCACTCACCGGAGTTGCTGTCGTGGTCAATCGACTCGACGCCTTTGCCATTGTCCGTAGCATAGATACAATCCAGACCATTCGGGTCGAGGTAAATCAGTGGGTTATTGCGCGCATAAGCATAGAGGTTCCAGCTTTGCGGGTCTTCCGGATGTTGTGCCAAAAGCCCCGCCGGATCGGGCGACATGAAACGCCCAAGGCTTGAACCGTAGTGCCTTGCGTCAAAATCATCGAGCGTCTGCGGTTCTTCCAGTCGCAACCCGGTGACTGTCAGCTAGGGAGTAAAGCGGGCTGAAATGACAATGAATTTCCAATCGGAATGGCTCACGGTTGCGGAAGCCGCACAACACCTGAAGATCAAACCGCGCACTTTGCTGCTTTGGGTCCGCCAGGGAAAAGTGAAAGCCTTTGCATTATCAGGCACGAAGCGCCGGGTCTGGCGCTTCCGGCAGGCGGACTTAGACGCGGCCCTTCTGGAATCCTCCGTGCTACCATCCACTACGCCATCCGTGCGCCCTGCCGAAAGGATGGAGCAATGAAAAGGGCAGCACGGCACAAAACGGGAAGTGTAGTTTTCGACAAGCGACGCAAGACCTGGAATTTCCTGTGGTGGGAGGATGGTAAACGACGATCCAAGGCTATTGGTACGGTGCGTCAATATCCCACCAAGGCGAGCGCCTGGAATGCGGCAAAGGCACTCCAGGACGGGCTGGAGAACCAAGTTAAACCTGTCTGCCAAGGGTCAACGGTAAACACTCTAGTTGAACAATATCGGGTAGAGAAGATGCCCAAACGAAGCGACACGCGACGTTCCTACGAGGTTTGGTTGAGGAATCACATCCTGCCCAGATGGGGAGATTGCTCACTAGCAGACCTCCAGGCACGCCCGGTGGAGCTCTGGTTGGAGTCTCTTTCTCTCGCGCCTAAGAGCAAAGCCCACATCCGGGGTGTGCTGAGCATTCTTTGGGACTTCGCAGTATGGCGCGGTGACGTGCCCATGCAGCGCAATCCTATGGAATTGGTCACGGTCAAGGGTGCGACCAAACGCACCCGGCAGCCGCGCAGTCTGACCGTGGAAGAGTTCCAGAAGTTCATTCGACATCTGGACCAACCATTCGGGACAATGGCACTTCTGTGCTGCTGTCTTGGTCTGCGGATCAGCGAGTGCCTTGCCTTGAAGTGGGCCGATGTCGATTGGCTTAACGGCAAGCTTCGCGTGGAACGCGGCATCGTCTGCCAGCACGTTGACGATGTGAAGACCATGGAGTCACGCAGACAGATTGTCGTTGACCGCGAACTCTTGGAAGCTTTGAAGACGTGGAAGCAAACCGCGCAGTTTTCCACGTTGGATGATTGGATGTTTGCCTCCCCGGTGCAGCTTGGCCGACTGCCCTGGTCATACGATCAGGTGTGGCGCGTGTACCAAAGGGCAGCAAGCAAGGCGGACATCGGCAGGCTTGGCACTCACAGCTTGCGTCACACCTACAGATCCTGGCTGGATTCGGTCGGCACTCCTGTGGGTGTGCAGCAGCGGCTGATGCGCCATGCCGACATTCGCACAACCATGAACGTCTATGGCGATGCTGCGACTGAGGACATGGCTAAGGCTCACAGCAAGGTAGTGCGTTTAGCGTTGCCGCAGTCCTAAACGGATTGCGGAACAGATTGCGACTTCGGTAACTTCCTGAAAAGATGGTGAGCGCGGAAGGAATCGAACCTTCAACCTACTGATTAAGAGTTATGGTTCCCGATTCGGCTGCAGCGTTTCCAACTGCAGTCGCCACAATAACTTAACGATCAAAAGACCCGCATGGACGGCTTCCGAAACGTTGAAAAAGTTGGCGAAATCGAACCGCGTCTAACTGCAAAGGACACAAAAAAGACACAGCGCACTTAGCCGATAGTGTCCTGATTCTCGACTGATCCTTTTCGGCAGTGGCATCGCCGTGTTGGAAATTCCCAGGCGCATGCCGCTGAGCACTCGGGCGTCTTCACGTGCTCGGGGCGGAAACCGATCCCCACGATGCCCTCACCAATCCGGCTCAGGAATTTCTACCGGAGAAGCTACGTGGTGGCCTCTTTCGGCATCCTGTAAGCGGATGGATGACAATGGCACAGGCACTGGCGTTTCTTTCCGCGCACCTACGACATCATGACTATCAGCTTAACCGGCTGAAGTCTGCTACTAGAAAGCTCTGACCTTGCGCCCCCCACTTCGATCACAGCTCGTCAATGATTGAGTATTTCAATAACAATCTGCTGAATCAAACGAAACAATCGGGGATCCTCACCGACGGGCGCCAGCACCTCGACCTCAAGCTGGGGGAACCGGGCTTTCGCCTCATTCACTTGTTCGGGGACGTCGGTCGCCAGGTGTGCCCCAATTGAAAAGAACAAGGGAAGAATCCTCAGATGCAGGATTTGTTGTCCGACGCATTCGCGTGCCACATCCATCAGGGTCGGCTCAACGAATTCCATGTAAGCCAATCGCACTTTCGTTTTTCCTGATTGACCCTGCACAGCGTCGACAATCCGCTCGAACGGAGCACGCCACCGCGGGTCTTTACTCCCGTGCGCCAGCAACACCAAGCAATCACTCATCATGATGCCCCGAATCGCAATCGGATAACGTCGCTACGATACCCAAAGATTTGACGTAGCCTCGGAACGATGAACCAGCGGTTAGCAAGACGTCTCAGCGCGCCCAGAGGCGGCGCGTAGCAGACATGAGCCTCCATGACGGTCCGGTTTCCTGCGGCACTGAATGTGTGTTTGTGCCACCAGCAACGATAGGGCCCCGATTCCTGCAGATCGATGAAACCGTGCGGTGGCTCCCATGCCGTGATTCTCGTCCGCCAGCGCATCGGCATCGGACCAATGCGTAACCGGTAGTCGACCGTCGCTCCTTGCGTAATGGTGGGCACCCCACCCTGAATCTCAAAGCGCATAGCCGCAGGGGTAATGAGCCCTAAATTCTCCGCCTGCGAGAAAAACGCGAAGGCCTCGTCCATCGGCGTATCGAGCACAGTCTTCGTGCGCAGCTCATGGGTAGGCCGACGTTTTCGCAAGTAGTCCTCCTTGACGGGCGTGTGAAGTTCACCAGATGATCGGGCGGGCATAATCTCCACATCGCCTGTCTGAATAATGTCGGCTACCGCCTGGTCGAGCGTCGGGAAACGGTAGGTAAAACGAAGCTCGCGTAGACGCCGCGGCTCGACTCGCTGGCTGCCAAGGAGTACACCTGCCGCCTCCCCGAAGATGACCTTTAGAGCAAGCGCCGGCACCGGCAGCACGGCAGGTCGGTGAAGGGCGCGCCCAAGAGCGCTCGCGAACTCGCGGTTCGTCGCCTGTCCCGGCGCGACACCGTTGACGGTGCCATCGTAACGATCGTCGGTCAAAGCGGTCGCGATCATACGAACCAGATCGTGAAGGTGGATCCAGGGCATGTACTGGCGTCCGGACCCAACCGGTCCGCCGACGCCGAACCTGAATGGAGGGAGCATCTGAGCTATCGCCCCGCCGTCTCGCCCAAGCACGACACCCGTACGGAGAGTCATAACGCGGAGACCGGAACCCTCGGCCAATCGGGCGGCCGCTTCCCAGTCCTGGCACAACCGGGCAAGAAAATCATTGCTACCGGGAGACGACTCGTGGAGAACCTCACTGCCACGATCGCCGTAGTAGCCGACGGCGCTCCCGGAAATCAGCGTCTTGGGACGAGGTCGTGCTTCAGCAATCGCACTGACCAGTTGCTTGGTCAGTTGCACGCGGCTCTCGACCAGCACTCGGCGGCGCGCCTCAGTCCAGCGTCCGCCCATGATTGATTCCCCAGCAAGATTGACGACGGCGTCACTTCGTTCGAGCGCTTCTGTGAGGGCCTTGACGCCAGAACTCAGCTCTACGGTCTCCACCTCGGCGCCGAGAAGACTTCGGGCCCGTTCTTCGGAGCGCACCAAGGCGATCAACTGGTGGCCCTCGCCAAGAAGAATGGGAACGAGCGCTCTGCCGATGAAGCCGGTGGCACCAGTGATGAGTACGCGCATCAAGAATCCTTTCTTCACGCCCTCCGGGCAATTTCATCTGAGATACGAGCTTGCACTTCGGCTCAATCCAGGCTCAGATCGCTGCCGGCCGCCTTGGCATCGGACAGCAGTCCGCGGCACACACGTCGGGGCGTGGGCCCAATACTCCCAACGCCGGCCGTGGTTGCCCTTGGGCCATGCGCTCGCAAATCAGTTCGCGAATCATGCGTATGAACCGGGGATGCGTGCCCACGGTCTCCGCTCGCACCATTTGCAAGCCCAACTCTGCGCACAGCTCTCGCGCCTGCGTATCAAGATCGAAAAGAATCTCCATGTGGTCTGAGACGAAACCGATCGGAGCGATCACTACATCCGAACTGCCTCCCCGCGCTTTGATTTCGCGAAGGCAATCAAGAATGTCTGGCTCCAACCAAGGTTGCGACGCTGGACCACTTCGGCTCTGGTACACCAGCCGCCACTCTTTGTGTCCCAATTCTTCGGCGACTAGCCTGCCAGTTTCCTTAAGTTGTTTTTCGTAGTCGCAGCCTTGCGACATCGCC
>JAIQFZ010000195.1 GCA_020073015.1 Terriglobia bacterium
ATTCAGTCGCGCTGCGCCCCATGACCCTCGAAGAAGCCATCAAAGAGGCCCACTTCCGTGATCGCGACGTCTTCGTGTTCCGCGATCCCAAGGGCAAGCTGATGGTGCTGCACCGTACGCGCGAAGGGAAGATGGAACTGATCGAAGCACCGTAATGAGCCATCAGCCGTCAGCCATCAGCCATCAGGCGTGAATCGGATGACCTTTGTCGCGCGATTCTCTCTGTCTTTGTGTCTCGTCGGTAGTTCTGTGGCCGTTGACACCTGGGTAGTCCGCGAGGACGGGGTGGGGCCAGCCAAGATAGGCATGAGCCTGTCTCAGCTGAACACAGTCCTGGGTGAGAAATTTTCGATGCCGGCCGACAAGGAAGATCGAGGATGCTTCTACGTAAGTTCCAGCAAACATCCTCGCATCTCATTCATGATTGAAGACGGGCGCTTCGTGCGGATCGACGTCGAGAGCGCCGGTGTAGCAACCTCGGAGGGCATTCAGGTTGGCGATTCCGAATCGCGCGCACTAAAGGTCTACGGCCCCAGACTGAAAATTGAGGCCCACGCCTATACAGGTCCGGAAGGACATTACCTGACGGCCCGGTCCAAAGACGGCCGCTTCGGCGTCCGATTTGAAACCGATCAGGAAAAAATCACGATGTTTTACGCCGGTCGCTACGACGCCATCCAATACATTGAAGGGTGCCAATAAACTGAGCTGTCGACTGCGACCAGCGATCTGTGGCGCTGCCAACGGCAGAGTTTAGCTGACGGCTGATGGCTGACGGCTCTCCCTACACTCCGCTGATGACCTGTTGCGCCCACTGCAACGCTTGCCACCACAGCGTGGCCACTTCATCCTCGGAGAGCTTCAACTGGCGGGCGAGTTCGCTCGATTGCTCCCACTCACCCGATTCTTGCGCCAGCATGAGCTGAGTTCGCTCGATTGCTCCCACTCACCCGATTCTTGCGCCAGCATGAGCTGGTACAGCGGCCGAAGAGAGCCGCTCTGGCCGAGCAATGCCGCCTTGATTTCCCGCTCTACCGGGAGTTGCTCCAACAACACTTCCATCGGCACCTCAAGGATGGCATCCATGACCGAGAGTAGCCCCATGAGGAACAGATCGCTGTTCGATTGCAGCCGCTTCGACAGCAGTTCGCAGAACCGAGCCCGCGCCAATCCCATCAGCACCAGTTCGCTCGATTTCTGCTCGGCTGCGATTACCGTGACCACCAGCCGGATCCAGCGCCGCAGTTCCCGTTCTCCCAGGACGGCCATGGCGTGGCGGATCGACTTGATTTCCAGCGAGAATCCAAACAACGGGGAATTCAAATACCGCAGCAGGCGATAGCAGATCGAAGTTTCCCATTTGATCATGCGCTCCAGCTCTCGCATGTCAAGCTCGGAGCGCGAGACCATTTCCAGCAGCCGCAGGTAGTGCAGGCGTCTGGCCGGCACCTCGCGGCCCATCACCAGTTCGGGACGGCAGAAGAAATAGCCCTGGAAATAGACGAATCCAAGATCGCGGGCCTGCTGAAACTCGTGCGGCGTTTCAAGCTTTTCCGCCAGCATCCGGCACTTGGCCGATCCAAAGCGGCGGAGCATGGCCGCCCGCTCGACGGGCGTGGTCGCGCGGACATCAATTTTGATGATGTCGGCCAGATCGCAAAGCGGCAGGCGCGGATCGTTGGGGCCGTAGTCATCGAGCGCAAGCAGGTAACCTGCCTCTTTCAACCGCTTGCAGGCGGCAATCACGCGGTCTTCGGGTTCCACCGTCTCCAGAACCTCGACCACGGTCTGATTGGATGGCAACAAGGTCACCAGGTCTTTGAGCAGGACTTCGCGTGTGCAATTCACGAAGGCGTGGCGCCCGTCGCATAGGGTGTTCAATCCGAACAGCAACGTGCTGTCAAGCGTGCTGCGGCAGGCAAGTTCGGGATCCGCGTTGAAGTAGTCTTCCACACCGTTGCGGAAAAGAAGTTCGTATCCGAACACCTTTTGTGCGCGGTCAAAGATGGGCTGGCGGGCAACAAACCGCTGTCCGGGAAGCGCAAGCGACTTCGTGGCCAAGGCTGGCTCGGCAGCAGCAACCGGTTTCACTATTGAGATATCGGCGCGCCCGCCTGGAACTTAAGCCTGTAGCAGGTTGCTTAAACGCGCTGATTCCCGCGCGGGTTCTGGGAAGGGCATGACTTCAGTCGTGCCGTTAAGTCGTTGAAAATGTGTCTGCGCTTCAGTGCCTGAGGTGTGCTTCTTGGGCTTCGGCGACTTTTTCGGCAGCCTCGTAGTGGAATCTGGTGCTGGGTCACGGTTTGAGCGGTCGGCCTCATCTCGGCTTCAGCAGTGGCGACATCGAGGTGCGCAGGAGTTTCTGCCGTGCGAGAGATGTGGGTGCAGGAAACGTCCGATGCGACTTCCACAGAATCGAACCGCGGGAGCCAAATTGTGACCACAGTACTCGAATGTGCAAAACTACTGGTACTTCCCCCTTGCGCGGGAGACCGTTTCATGAGTAACATCATGGTGTTCCCAACGGCCACGCATTCTGGCTGGCCCTTTGCGCCCAAACAAACTCCAGGCGCCAAGACGGTCTTAAGATTTGCTCTTGATCGCAATCCAGCCGCATGGGGTTTAGCTCTGCTGATAGCCATTGTGCCGCCAGCCGCACCGTACCGTGTAGGCTGCAGGGAAAGACGAAACAATCAGGCCTGTGATCCAGGTCGGGGATTAACAAGAGAAAATATATGAATGCAGGACCCGGACATCCCTCCGCAGGCGGAGGGAAGCATAAACGGCGCCGTGGGCGGCGTCCGCCCAGACGAGGCGCGGGTGGCCCGATGGGTCGCGACCGCCAGCCGCAGCACCTGGGCATCTACACCGCGCCCATGGATCACAGCTACCGCGCCAACCTGAACGGCGACAATGGCAACAAAGGATCGCGCCGCCCCGGCTTTGCCGCTCCCTATGCTCAGGCCGAGCCCGAACCTCTGCCTCCTCCCCACGAGGACGCCGCCTCGCGCATCTTTGCGTTCGTCGAAGACTTATTCTTCCTCGCCAAAATTCAGGAAACCGGCCGCAAGATGAACGTGAAGGTCGAGTTTGTGAAGACCGAGAAAGAACTCGCCGACCGCATCAAGAGCAATGGCGAAGAAAAACCGTCCTTGATTATCTTCGATTTGAATAACGTCAATGCCAAGCCGCTGACCCTGATCCCAAAGCTGAAGAGCAAGTTGAAGAAGGGAACTTCGATCATTGGCTTTCTCTCGCACGTGCAGGGCGACCTCAAGCAGAAAGCGCACGAAATCGGCTGCGACATGGTGTTGCCGCGCTCCGCATTCTCACAGAACCTGCCCCAACTGTTGCGCCGGCACGGGGCGGCCGACGACGACAGCGCCGCGACGCAATAAGGCTTCTAGCTGCTGGCTACTAGCCCCTAGCGAGCCTACACACTGTAGGAAAGTCAGGTTTCTGCTGGATTCCTATGTTGCTGTGCGGGATCATTTCGGCCTTCGTTGTGTTCGTTTAGCTGGTAGCCAGAAGCTAGTAGCCAGCAGCTAGCAGCCTCCCTGATACAATTTCGCCGTGTTCCCTCGAACAATTCTGATCATCGCCTTCGTCTTCGCTGGCACGCTGGCGTCCGCCCAACCGCCCCAGGTGAAAGTCAATGTCTTGAATGTTTGCTCGCCTTCAACTGAGGACCAGAAGGAACTATCGGCCGCCCTTGCCAAGGTGCCAGCCAAACCAGTTTTCGGCACGGATTACGAAGTAGCGCGCGGGTATTCCACACTCGACCAGAGTGCAAGCATCCCCGGAATGCAGCCGTTGCCTGCCGGTGCGGCATCCGCCGCGAACTGGGTTCGTATTCGCCGCGAGTTTCCGGCTGCGACGCCGTTCAGCAACGTGCAGTACTCGTTCAGCGTCGATGCGACGAATATGGTGGAAACGTTAGTGCTCCGCGTCCGCGAACCGAAGGATCTGATGCAAGTCTCGATCGAAGACAGCGCCTCGGCGGTGACCTCCGCGGCGGCCATGCTGACCTCGAATACTCCGGTGTCGCGCGTCAAACTGGAACGTTTCGGAAAGGCGTCGGTTGTGCTGGCGCGTTGCGCGGGAGGAGACGGCAATCCGACGGCCGACCAAAACGCATTCGAACCCATTTTCCACGCTGCTTCGTCGGTCATGAGCCACTATCGCGAGGTGCTGGGGGCGCGCCGGATGGTGCCGCAAGAGCTGGCACGGCTCGGTGCGGTAGGCGCCCCCAAACCGGCTGCCGCCGGAAAGAAGAATCCGTAGAGACGCGGCTTGCCGCGTCTCATGCGGCGTTCGACTTGTGCGCTATTGCAGGCTGAACCGAAATCTGTTTTGCAGAATCTATCTATTATCCATATGGACATTCGTAATGTTGTGATCATAGGGTCCGGATGCGCCGGACACACGGCTGCTCTCTACACCGCCCGCGCCAATCTCAAGCCGCTGGTGATTGAAGGCCACGAGCCGGGCGGGCAACTGTCGCTGACCACCCTGGTCGAAAATTTCCCGGGCTTTCCGGAAGGCATTCAGGGTCCCGAACTGATCGAGAACATGCGCAAGCAAGCCTCGCGCTTCGGCGCCGAATACCGCATGGGACACGTGGTCAAGGCCGACCTGAGCAAGCGGCCATTCGAGTTGATCCTGGGCAAGGAAACGATCCAGACGCGCACGCTCATCATCGCCAGCGGTGCGTCGGCGCGCTGGCTCGGTCTGCCGAATGAGCAGGCGCTGATCGGGCATGGGGTTTCATCCTGCGCTACGTGCGACGGATTCTTTTTCTCCGGCAAAGAAATTGCCGTCATCGGAGGCGGAGATTCCGCCATGGAAGAAGCGACCTTCCTGACCCGCTTCGCGACCAAGGTCACGCTCATCCATCGCCGCGAGCAGTTCCGCGCCTCGAAAATTATGCTCGATCGCGCGCGCGCAAATTCCAAAATCGCTTTCCTCACCGACACGGTTGTCGACGACGTGCTCGACGTCAGCAAGAAGGAAGTCACCGCCCTTCGTCTCCGAAACCTGAAGACCGGCGAAAGCTGGGACTTCCCGACCAGCGCCCTGTTCCTCGGCATCGGCCATATCCCGAACGCCAAGATGTTCGCGGGTCAACTCGAAACCGACGCCGACGGCTACCTGGTCACGCAGAAGAACGTTCTCACCCGTGTGCCCGGCGTGTATGCCTGTGGCGACGTGCAGGACCGCCGTTACCGCCAGGCCATCACCGCGGCCGGCTCCGGTTGCATGGCCGCGCTTGAAGTCGAGAAGTATCTGGAGGAAGAAGGTCACTGAACTGACAGGATTTTGAATCTTTGCGCTCACTCTTTGCGTCTGAACTGTCATCCCCTGAAGGAGAGTGCGCATGCAATACACCCGTCTCGGCAATTCCGGTTTGATCGTCTCGCGCATGGCGTACGGAGTCATGACGTTCGGCGTTGGCACCGGCTCCAGCCATCCGATGGCGCATGTGTGGAAGACTCCGCAGGCAGAGGCCGACGCTCTGGTGGGACGGGCCCTGGACGCCGGCATCAACATCTTCGACACCGCCGATGCCTACACCGAAGGGCAAGCGGAGATTATGCTGGCGCAGGCACTCGGAGCGCGCCGCAAGGACGTCGTGATTTCGACCAAGGTCGGTTTCCGCACAGGCCCGGGGCTACTGCATACCGGCGGGTCGTTTCAGCACGTCGTAGCCGCCACCGAAGCGAGTCTGCGCCGACTGAAGACCGACTACATCGACCTGCTCTCGATTCATCGGCTCGACCCGCACACTCCCCTCGAAGAAACGGCGCGCGCGCTCGAAAATCTCGTGCAACGAGGCCTGGTGCGATACGTGGGCTATTCCAACTTTAACGCATGGCAGTCGGCGAAACTGCTCGGCATCCAGCAGCGCATGGGATATTCGCCGCTGATCGCCGCCCAGATGTACTACTCCATGGTCGGCCGCGATCTGGAGCACGAGGTGGTGCCGTTCTGCAAAGATGCGGGCCTCGGGATCGTGGTTTGGAGTCCGCTGGCGGGCGGTTTCCTCAGCGGCCGCTACACGCGCAAGGATCCAACTGGCGGCAAGGGCAGACTCGCAAACTTCGATTTTCTCCCCTCCGATAAAGAGAAAGGCTACGACCTGATCGAGCGCATGCACGCTATGGCGGCCGTTCATAAGGCGACCGTGGCCCAGTTGGCGCTCGCATGGCTGCTCTCTAAAGACTACGTGAGTGTGATACTGCT
>JAIQFZ010000052.1 GCA_020073015.1 Terriglobia bacterium
CAAGCTGCGATGCCCTTCGCAATCTTGTGGCAGGTCGAGGTCTCCACGTCGAACGCATGCACCTTGGGCTTGCTGTGCACCAGGTGCTGGATCAACTCGCTGACCTTGGCATAATCCTCGCGGTTGTACCGTTCCGCATCTTCTTTCGTCTTCCAGAAGCTCAGGGCCAGAATGCCCTCTGCGTCGGACACGAGCACAATTTCATCCACAAAGCCGGTCTGCGCCTTCAACGTAGAAAGCACTTTGTCGTGGAGCGTGCTGCAAGCCTCCTTGGCCTTCCCCGGCTTCGTTTTCACTTCAACGAGTCGCACAAACATGGCAAAGACTCCTTTATCGGTTATGAAGTCTGTTAAACGGTTGCGAAAAAAGCAACCGTCAGAGACGGAATCAACGTACACCTGCTTGGACCGTGAGGTCAAACACCACGGAAATACGCTTGGGAAGGACGAAAGTACGGTTGCGATCTCCTTGGCGACCTCGGATGCAGGCCGTTGTCCAGATGTGAGCAATTAGGGAATAGCCGACGACCAGCGACTAACGTCCCACCCAGCACGCCGGCCTTTTCTCAAGAAAAGCGGTCATGCCTTCCTGGGCGTCCGCCGCCAACGAGTTCATGCTCATGACTTCCTTCGCGTAGGCATAGGCCTTGGGCTGGTCGAGATCAATCTGAGTGTAGAACGCCTGCTTCCCCAGAGCGATGGTCAGCGTGCTGGCGCTGGCTACTTTCTGCGCCAGCTTCCGGGTTTCCTGTGCTAACGACTCTGCCGGGACGACCATGTTCACCAATCCCCAGTCAGCAGCGGTAGGGGCGTCGATCATCTCTCCAGTGAGGAGCATCTGCAAAGCGCGTTTGCGCCCGACCGCGCGGCTGAGCGCTACCATGGGGGTTGTGCAGAACAGCCCAATCTTGACTCCGGGTGTGGCAAACCCCGCTTTGTCGGAAGCGATGGCCAGATCACAGGTAGCCACCAGTTGGCAGCCCGCCGCGGTAGCGGTTCCCTGCACCTCAGCAATGACCGGTTGCGGAATGGACTGGATCTTCGTCATCAGGTCGGTGCAAGTATCAAAGATGTGCCGGTAGTCATTGATGTTCTTGCCAGTCATCTCGGCAAGATCATGCCCCGCGCAAAAGACGTTTCCCGCCGCCGCCAGGATGACGGCATGAATCTCGCGATCACGGCCGATGGCGGAAAGGCAGTCGATCAACTCGCGCATGAGATCGAGCGAGAGCGCGTTCCGCCGGTTCGGACGGTTGAGCGTGATCACCGCCAGAGTTCCCTCGCGTTCGACTTTCAAGTTTGGGTACGCAGCGACTGTCTCTACAGTCGAGGTTGCCATGGCCACCCCCCTCTTTCCGCAGGAGAATCTTACACCCGAGAACGCGATCTCCGGTGGTGACAAGTCTGCTGAACGGGCCTACGGCGCCCCCGGCCTGTGCGTCGTCAGAACGTATTCCATTTCTCAAGGAATGGGAGGCAACCGCTCTTGCAATGCTATTGTTGGTCATGTTCTTGTTCTCATACAGGAAGCCAGACTACATAACAAAAAGAGTCAAGACGGGCGGACAAGAAGAGATGAGCGTAGTAAAGTCCATTTCGGTTGGTGCTGGTGACACGTTTTATGGGACACCTGCAAACTAACCGAGCAACGCACAAACCGCAGCGCACTCGCGCGGACACGTTCGAAGTCACGGTCCAGGGCCATCACCTTGAAGTGCAGCGCATCCCCGGCTGTGGGCATCATGCCACTGAGCTTGTATTTCTCCACGAGGGCTTGGGCTCGATCTCTCACTGGAAGACTTTTCCGGCGCACGTCGCAGCAGCCACTGGATTCCCGGTGGTGGTCTACTCCCGCTACGGTTCCGGTCACTCCGATTTGCTCGAAGAACCTCGCCCAGTCACCTACATGCACGACGAAGCCCTCAAAGCTCTCCCCGAACTCCTCGCCAAGCTCAACCTTGAAGCACCGATCCTCATCGGCCACAGCGACGGTGCCTCGATCGCACTGATCTACGCTGGTGCTCACAACCGCGTGCGCGGCCTTGTGCTGCTTGCTCCTCACGTCTTCGTCGAGGACCTTAGCGTCAAAAGCATCGCCGAGGCCAAGGTAAAGTTCGAAACCACGAATCTCCCCGAAAAGCTCGCCCGCCATCACCGCGATGCAGCCAGGACTTTCTGGGGCTGGAACAATATCTGGCTCCATCCCGATTTTCGCCGCTGGAACATCGAAGAATATCTGCCACGCATCACCTGCCCAATTCTCGTCATTCAGGGTCTCGACGATCAGTACGGGACGATGGCCCAGCCAGAAGCCATCGCCCGCCAATCCCGCGGCCCGGTCGAGATCCTCCGCCTGGCAGATTGCCACCACTCCGCTCATCGCGATCAGCCCGACGCGGTGCTCGAACGGATCGCACAGTTCGTCTCCGTCTACGGGTGAAATTGTGGGGCGAGGATATTGTGCTGCGAAGATCGCATCAAGCCGGTTCCGGACAGTTGGTCGGTCACTTGGGAACTGAGCCGGAACCGTTCCTTTCTCAACCAGTCACGCCCTGCGGTGATCTAAATCACTGAATTCCGGCCCCCAAACCTGAAGAATGGCTCCTAATCGGAGGGGGATGGATGTCGACACCTACACCTAAAGGTCAACAGATGGGCCCAAAAGCGCGCAACAGGTATCCCGCCCTCTGGGCGGCACTTGAAGGAGTCTCGACTCGAATCGCAGTTGCGAAAGGCAAGGTTCTGTTCCAGCAGGGAGAGGCGGGGCGCGGTGTGTTCCTGCTGCGCGAAGGGAAAGTAAGGCTGTCGCTGCATGCGGCTGGTCGTAAGAAGCTGCCCTACCGGATAGCTGGGCCAGGAAATATTCTGGGATTCCCAGCCACCATCTCCAATGCGCCTTACAGCCTTACGGCCGAGAATCTAGCGGACTGCGAGCTCGGATTCGCCCCTGCTGAAGATGTAATTAATCTCCTCAGCAAGCGCAGCGATCTTTGCTTTCAGGCAGTGGAGATTATGGCCCACGAAGTGAAGAAACTACGAAAAAGGCAAGCAGCCCTCCTCTATCTTCCTGTCAACTCTGCCAAACAGCTCTAATTTTAGCCGTAGAATGGGTCGCGGAACGCGATGCGGTCACGCCCGCGCGCCACAACCACTCCCTTGTGATGGGGATCACAGCGAAGGGTTATTCGCCCGGATACGCTTTCAGCCATCAGGATGGGGGGATCTCAGACCGCCGCAGCGCGGTGGATCCATGAGCGACGACTTTCCCGAGCGGCGGTGGTTTTGGGCCACGCTGGCGCTTTCGAGCATCAGCATTGTCGGATTTGTGTTCGCCGTCTGGGAACTGCTGGAATCCCGCTTCTTTCGAGACGTTGATTACCTCACCCTTCACTACCTGTACGTAAGTCGCGGGGTGGTTTCCTCTTTCCTGCTGGCGTTCTGGGCTGCCTGGTTCGTGTTACGGGAGCGCCGCACCAGCGAGCATCAACTGCGGCGGTCGCGGGCGCGCTACCGCGGAATTCTCAACTGCTCTCCCGCGGCCATTGCACTTTTCGATTCCGACCTCGTGGTCGCGGAGTGGAATGCCGCCGCTGAGGACCTGTACGGTTACAGCCGCGCTCAAGTGCTGGGGAGCAAGCTGCCCACCGTCCCCGCCGAAAAGCAAAGCGAAATGCAGACGTTTCTTGCGCAGGCCTTCCAGGGCAAGCCGGTGTTGGATGTCGAAACGCGCCGTTGCGCAAAGGATGGCGCTCTCATCGATGTGCAAACCAACGTGCTTCCCTACCAGGAAGAAGAGCCTGGCCGTTACTTTCTGGAGGTAAGCGTTGACATTCGAGAACGCATCCGTCTGCGGCAAACCTTACTGCAGGTCGAAAAACTGACCACCATGGGTCAGATGGCAGCAGGAACGGCGCACCACCTGAATACGCCGCTGGCCTCCATGCTTCTGCGCGTACAACTCGCCCGCAAGCATGCCCAGAACGCGAGCGTGGACGTCGATCTTGGTGATCTGGAGGGCAGCATCCGTTACTGCGAGCAGTTTGTTCGCCGGTTGTTGGACTTCAGCCGCCGCCCACAACTTACGCGGCGTGCGGAGGCCATTAAGGACACGCTGGATTCGGTGTTGAGTTTCTTAAGTCCCCAACTGGTCGCGAAACAGATCCATCTGACGCTCGACATGGATCCGGCGAACGGGTCTGCGGTCATGGCGGATCGGAACCAGATTGAGGCTTTGTTCCTGATCCTTATCACGAACGCCTTGGATGCTGTTCAGCCCGAGGGGCATATTACCGTTCGCTGTCACCCGGCCGACGATCGCATTCACGTCTCCATTGAAGACGACGGCTGCGGCATTGAACCAGTGAACTTGCCGCACATTTTTGAGCCGTTTTTCACGACCAAGCCAGTGGGCAAAGGCACGGGGTTGGGGCTGTCGATTGCCGCTACCATCTTGCAGGAACACGAAGGCTCCATCCGTATTGACAGCGTGCCGAACCAGGGAACAGCGGTGCGAATCGAGTTGCCGCTCTCGCCGAAAGCAGCGGCACCGGAGAAGGTCCTGGTATGAACGAAGCGGACACAAAGTGCACGGTGCTGGTGGTGGACGACGATCCCAGCCTTACCCGGACGCTGAAGGAGTTCCTGGTGGAAGAAGGATACGAGGTCGAAACCGCCCATGATGGCGAACAAGCCCTGGCTGTCCAGCAGAGGAACCCCGGCATCTGTCTGGCGCTGTTGGATTTGATGATGCCCGCGACGGACGGAATTTCGCTGATGGAGCAGTTGCGGCGCCACAACCCCGATCTGCCGGTGATGATCATGACCGGCTTTGGCACCATTGAAACTGCGGTCGAGGCAATCAAGCGCGGCGCCGAAGACTATCTGACCAAGCCGCTGGAACCCGATGCGGTGAAGAAGAAGGTAGGGCGGATCCTGGAGGTATTCCGGCTGCGAAACCGCGTCTCGCAACTGGAGAGCAATCTGCATCGCTACTGTCCCTCCTTCGACTCCCTCGTGTACGTGTCGCCGGTGATGCAGCGGGTCGTCGAGAAAGCGCGAGCGGCCGCGGAGTCCGATTCGCCGGTACTGGTATTAGGGGAGACCGGCACCGGGAAGGAACTGCTGGCGCGCGCCATTCACGCTGCCAGTGGCCGGTCGGCAAACCAGTTTGTTCCGGTGAATTGTGCCGCGCTGCCGAGGGAACTAGTCGAAAGCGAGCTGTTTGGCTATCGCCGCGGCGCCTTCACCGGCGCATTCGCCGACGGCGTCGGCATCTTTGCTTCCGCGGCGCGCGGGACAGTGTTCCTCGACGAGGTCGGCGAAATGCCGAAAGAAGTTCAGGCGAAGTTGTTGCGCGTGCTCCAGGATAAAGAGGTGCGGCCGGTGGGCGGTACGCGGGCGATTCCCGTGGACGTGCGTATCATCGCCGCTACCAATCACACCAACGCCGAGCTTCGCAACGATCAGCTTCGCCAGGATTTCTATTTTCGAATCGCCACGGTCGTCATCGAGATCCCTCCCTTGCGCGCGCGGCCCGAGGATATTCTGGTGTTGTCTCAACACACGTTACAGAAGCTCGAACAACGCTATGAACGGCCGATCGCCCTCCAGCGTGGGGCCGTGGAATTGCTGTTGAAGTACGCGTTTCCGGGCAACGTCCGCGAACTGGAAAATCTGCTCGAAAGCCTGGCCGCGCTGTCGCACGATGATCCGCAGACCATCACGGAAAAAGATCTGCGGCCGTTACTCGATCCGGCGGGACTGGCAGACCTGCCACCCGCCAAGGGTGTCGAGCAGACGGTGGCGATTGAATCGCTGGAGCGGATGGCAATCGAGCGGGCACTCCGGCTCGCTGAAGGGAACCGGAGCAAGGCCGCAGTCCTGCTGGGCATCTCTCGCGACACGCTTTATCGAAAGTTAAAGGAGTACCGTACGGAAACATAGCCCGGGTCGGGACTGTCCGATTTTCTGACATGTACCGGGCATACGACAGTTCCGGTCAGCCGCTCTTCACCACCGCGAGCGCTAAATGCTGCCATGACCGGAGTTTCCAAATACGTTGCCCGCCAGCTGTGGCCAGGCGATTGCGGACGTTTCCAGTCGGAGACCGACTGTGTCCGCTAGCCAGGGTTCCGATGGGCGCGTGCCGCTGCATTTGATGGCCTGGACGTTTCTGGCTGCAGTCGCTGTTCTTGCCTTCACCGGAGCCCTCGTCACCCAAGGCCGGCGATCGCGCGAACGCTGGTCCGTCTTTCTGGAGGGCAGCCCCCAACAAGGCAGCGTGGTGTTCCGCGACAAAGGTTGTGTTCGATGCCACGCGGTGAACGGCAAGGGCGGCAAAGTGGGGCCCGACCTTGGCCGCGGAAAACCCGCCCAATCGAGTCTGCCTCAGCTCGTCACGGCCATGTGGAATCACGCACCCCAGATGTGGGAACGCATGCGCGCCGACGGAGTTTCCTATCCCACTCTCAGTTACGACGACGTCGCCCAGTTGCTCGCCTACCTTTCCATGTCCCGCCACGTGGATGATCCGGGTGATCCGGCCCGTGGGCACGAGCTCTTTGCAAGCAAAGGCTGCATCCGTTGCCATGCTGTGGGCGGCGTGGGTGGGAGAATTGGACCCGACCTGGCGGCAGCAAGTGATCTCACCGGGCCTATGGAATGGACCGAAGCCCTTTGGAACCACGCCTCGCGCATGCGTCTGGCCGTGGAGCGGGAAGGCATTCCATGGCCGCAATTTCAAGGTCATGAACTGCGGGATCTGTACGCGTTCGTGCGGCAGAACACCGCGCGCGGCTCGGTACCGCACGGCGATCCCGCACGCGGATGGCAGATGTTTCAGCAGAAGTCCTGCACTGGATGTCACTCCATTCGCATGGCCGACCAGTTGGAGGGACCAAGCCTTGGACCAGAGCGCCAGCTGCCTGAGACCTTTACCGAACTGGGCGGCGTCATGGTCAGCCATTCTCCGCAAATGGAGCAGGCGATGACGCGCCAAGGCATCGCGCGCCCGCAGCTGTCAGCGCAGGAGATGACCGATATTTTTGCGTTTCTCTACAGCCTGCGATACGTCGATCCCACAGGCTCGCCCCACGTCGGAGCCAGCGTGTTCATGTGGCGAGGTTGCAGCCGCTGTCATGGTGAAAACGCCGAAGGGACTGCGCGCGCGCCCACGCTCCGGGGACGTACTTACAATTCCATCAGTCTGGCGGTCGCGCTCTGGCACCACGGTCAGAAGATGTATGCACAAACTCGCCGCGTCGGCGTTGCCTGGCCCACCTTAGTTGAAAGCGATGTCGGCGATTTGCTTGCCTTCCTGAATTCGCCCCCGAAAGAACAGCACTGAAGTGTCCGAGTATCGGACACAAACTGTCCGATCGCCTCCAGCGGTAGCGCCACCATGATCTGTACAACCTTCCTCAAGTGGCCCAACCGCGCCCTGGCACCGTCATCTTCGGTCTGAGTTTGCAGGCAGTTAGCGCCGGTCCGGACGAAGGAGGCGTTCTTGGCATCGGACTGGATTCCAGATTGCACTCTGCTAGGCCGAGGGGAAGTGGAAGGAGAGGTGGGTCTTGTTAAGAACTAATCGAATCTTGCTGCCAGTTCTGATTGTTTTCGTGCTCGGCATCCTATCCCAGCTCGCCATGGCTGGCGGTCCACCACGGCTGATCACGGTGATCGCCGACAAGGACAACCTGTTCAAAATCCAGGGCCAGAAGCTCCCGGTGATCACTTTGAAAGCCAATGAGGTGGTGCACCTGCGGATCACCGCCAACAAGAGCACCGAGTGGGACAAAGATGGCACCATCCATACCTTCACCGTCAATGCGCTCAAAGACCAGGGCTGGGACCTGCGCCTGAAGGAAGGCACGCAGGACTTCACGTTGGTGGCGCCCGCGGAGCCGGGCAGTTACGTGGTGGAGTGCACGGTCAAATGCGGCCAAGGCCACGACGACATGAAGATGAGGCTGGTCGTCATACCGTGAGCAAACGCAACATTTCCTGGAGTGTGCCATGGCATTAACGCGGCGTGGTTTCGTGCAGTTTTTGGCACGTGGGACAGGGGCCGTCGTGGCGGTGGGAGTGGCCTGGACGGCGAGTGTCTCGAAGGTATTCCGCGAGGTGCTTCCTTCCCGGTCGGTTGCTCCCGGTAACCAGAAATGGGTCATGGTCATTGACCTGGCCAAGTGCGACGGCTGCCGGGACTGCACCAAGGCCTGCACCGCGATGCACTTCGTCCCACCCATGCAGGAGTGGATCAAGGTTTTTGAAATCGCCGATAACGAGGCGGCCGGGCCTTACTTTCTGCCCCGTCCCTGCATGCAGTGCGACAACCCGCCGTGCGTGCGCGGCTGCCCCGTGGGCGCCACTTACAAACGCACCGACGGCATTGTCATCCAGGACGACGATCGCTGCATCGGCTGCCGCAACTGCATCGCTCAATGTCCTTATTCCGCGCGCTCGTTCAACTGGGGAGAGCCGCCCCACACCGCGGAAGAGATGGCCCGTCCATACAACGTGGAATACAACTACCCGCACCGCAAAGGCACCGTGGAAAAGTGCATCTTCTGCCCCGAGCACCTCCGGGCGGGCAAACTTCCCGCCTGTGCCGCGACCTGCAAGATGGGTGCGATTTACTTCGGAGACAAGTTTGAAGACGCAGTGACCAACGGCAAAGGCGAGACCATCCAGTTCACCAAGATCGCCAAGCGTGGAGCCAGTTTTCGGCTGATGGAAGAACTGGGAACGGAACCAAGCGTTTACTATCTGCCTCCCGCCAGCCGCAAGTACCCGGCTCCGGACGAGAAGGCGCAAATCGAAGCGGCCCATACCGACATGGCGGGAATGGCGCACTGAGAGGTGAGCATGGAAGCTCGTGAGCAGAACCTCTTGCGTTCTGTGCTGGAAAACACCTGGCGGTTCTATGTCTGGGTGGGATTCCTGATCGTCATACTCTTGTGGGGACTCTACGCCTACATCCATCAATTGCGGGACGGGCTCATCGTCACGGGCATGCGCGACCAGATCTCCTGGGGACTGTACATTACCAATTTCGTTTTCTTCATCGGCATCAGCCACGCTGGCACGCTGATCTCGGCCATCCTGCGCGTCACCGATACCGAATGGCGGACGCCGATCACGCGCATGGCTGAGGCCATCACCGTGTTTGCCCTCTGCATCGGCGGCCCCATGGTCATGATTGACATGGGACGGCCCGACCGCATGCTGAACCTGTTCCGCTACGGCCGTATCCAGTCGCCCATCATCTGGGATGTGCTGGGCGTGAGCACCTACCTGACCGGATGCATCCTGTATTTCTACATCCCCATGATTCCGGACTTGGCGTTCCTGGCCGTGCAGCCCCGGCTCGCTTCCTGGCGCCGCCGCCTCTACAGTACGCTGGCCATCGGCTGGACCGGAACCCCGCAGCAGAAGGCATTACTGGAGAAAGCCATTTCCTTCATGGCCATCTTCATCATCCCGCTGGCGGTCTCCGTTCACACCGTGGTCTCGTGGATCTTCGCCATGACCCTGCGCCCGGGATGGAACAGCAGCATCTTTGGTCCCTATTTTGTGATCGGAGCCATCTACTCCGGAACGGCGGGCGTGATCTTCTCCATGTACGTGCTGCGGCGCGTCTTCCACCTGCACGACTATGTCGAAGAGTTGCACTTCCGCAAACTGGGCCTGCTCCTGCTGGCCTTCTCGCTCATGTACCTGTACTTCAATATCAATGAATACCTGACCGCGGGCTACAAGTTAGAGGGAAGTGAACGCCTGCTGATGCAACGGCTCTTCGTCGGTGACTATGCCGTGTTGTTCTGGGTCGCGCAGAGCCTGTGCGTGTTCATTCCGGCCGCCCTCATGATCGCCGTGCTCGGTATCAAGCGCTATCACCGCTACACCATCCCCGGCGTGGTGCTCTCTTCGGCACTGGTGATTGTGGGCGCCTGGGCCAAGCGCTATATCATCGTTGTTCCCACCCTCCGCAGCCCCTATCTGCCCTCGGGACAGAGATTGCCTTGGGAGTGGACTCACTACCATCCCACCTGGGTGGAGTGGTCCATCACCGGGGCCGCGGTTGCAGGCTTTGCCCTGATTTACACCTTGATGGCCAAGCTGTTCCCCATCGTCTCGATCTGGGAGACGCGCGAGCAGAGAGAGAAGGTTGCCGTGTCCGAACTACCCGACGAGTTTGTGCCTTCGCGCTGGTGGAAACCAGGGACCGTGGTTCCAATCCTGGCCGTGGCGGCGCTTTTGTTGTACGGCAGATCCGCGAACGCCGCCGGCCCAGCCAAGCCTAAACTACCGAAGCCAACCGCAATTACTGTGGAATGGAAAACCGTCCCGGCGGCGCAAGCAATCCGCGAATCTGTTCCCGATGAGAGTACGCCTCTGCTTCCGCGCGCCCGCGTCTTCCTGTACACGGGCGGGCTTTTCAGTCTGCAAATGCCCCACGACGGCTCCACTGAAGACGACTTGAAACCGTCGCCGGCGGTGGCCGTCACGGCCACCTTGCGGGATTCCAGCGGCGCGCCCATCAGCTTCAAGCCGATGGAGTTCTCGGCCAAGACCGGACTCGGCACTCTGGCCTTCGGCAGCCGTCCCACCCTGGCGGATGGCAAAGCGCAACTGGTCATCAAGGACCGGCGCTACGGCATCTATCCCGTACAGGTCGTCTTCCACGGCGACGAGGAGTATGCTCCTGCAACCTTCGATGTCGCCGTCGATTTCGGCGCCCGGCCGGCACCTGCACTGCCAAAAATCGGTGTGTTGATCACTCCCTACGCCACTCCGACCATTGCCGTTCCTTTCCTGGCGTTCTACGGCGCGATGTGGGTGGCGTTTATCTACGCTTTTGGATACTTGATCTTGTGGAAAATGCGCGGGTTCCCCCGCGCCGCGGATCCAGTTTCCAGCAAGACACCGTCGGCCGCATCCCGGTTGCCTAGCGTGCACCAGGGCTTCCAGTCCAATTTTCCATCCAAGTGAGGGATACCATGAACCGGTTCTGTGCTGCTTTCGGATTCGCCGCAACCCTGGCGGTAACTGGGTTACTGGTTTCGGCTTCGGCTCAAAACATCCAACCCACCAGGGAACAAGGGACTGCGCAGCAGTTCGCAAAGATTTCAGTCTCGGAAGTGAAAGCGGTTGACTATCCCATTCCCTCCGCCCAAGGGCCAAGCTGGCTGAAACATCTCGGGCTCGCAGTCTCACAAACTCGGATGGGGCAGGTGGGAGGAACCGACTCTCTTCCGGCCAGCACGCATGGCCAGCAGCAACCTACCACCGGAACTCCCACGCCAACTGGCAACTTGAACTCGAGCATTCAGAGATTCCTCGCGACCTTTCACTCTGGCTCGAAACCGGCTTCAGAAATCTTGGACGAAAAATTCGTTGTGGCCGGATCTGATCTTTACCGCTGGAATTGCCAAGGGTGTCATGGCCCCACTGGTCAAGGGGCAACGCCGGAAATCAACTCGGTGCTGGGCCCGGTGCAGGGAACTTCCCCAGCGCTGACACGAAAGCGCATGGAGGCGAGAGGTCTCGATGTGGATGATGACATGGTGCAGCAAGTGAGCGAACTGGCGGAGGGCTCCCTGCGAGACCGGCTGCAGCATGGTGGAAAGAGCATGCCGTCGTTCGAATATTTGCGAGCCGATGAAGTGGAGGCTTTGTTCGGATATCTGGAGAAGCTGGCCGAGGTCCCGCCTACAAAACGCGACGGCCTGCTTGTACCCGAATCCGCGGCTCGCGTCGGCGAGCACATCGTGAGGGGGACCTGCCACATCTGTCACGACGCTACCGGCCCAGGAAGCGGGCATATGGCCATGATGCAAGGGACCATTCCGTCACTGGCCAGCATCCCCAAGGAGCACTCTCTCAGCGGCGTCGTTCACCAGGTGCAATATGGCTCCAGCGGCATGATGAAAATCACGGGAGGCGAGGTGATGCCCGCCTACCCGTATTTCACGGAGGAAGAAATCGCGGCAGTATACCTTGTCGCATACTCGGCTCGGCCATAAAGGCGAGGCTCACACCGACCAGCTCCGCACGCGACGTTTCGGTTCGATTGCCTTGCTTCGAAGTCACCTCACAAGACTAAATCGATACCTCGAGGGAACCATTCGACTCCGTTGATGGGACGAACCCAACCGTTCTCGGATGGACATCAGTCCTGAAAAGCCGCCCGGTAGTTTGCCGATAGTTCCTCGCACGAAAGAGTCGATTGGGTCTATATCTGTCCCCGGCGCGGTCGCCAGCGGTCGCCAGCAATCAGACTGCGCACGGTGTCGACTAACTCTGCTTCTCGATCCGGTTTGGTGAAGCTCGTCGACAGGTGCGGCGCGGGTTTGCCGAGGCGGGAGTAAACGGCTAGCCCCAGGGGGTTATACGGCAGCACTGACAGGGTGCTCGCTCCCAGGTCGTAGAGACGGTTTACAACTCGACTCAAATTCATGCGCGTATCGGTTATGTCGGGGATGAGCGGAACGCGAGGCCGGACCTCGACTCGCCCCGCCCTCCGCGGCTCAGCCAGCAACCTGCGGAGATTCTCCAGGATTTTTTCATTGGACTGACCCAGGTAGCGTCTGCTTTCGTCGGCGCCCATCAGTTTCAGGTCGAAGAAGATGAGATCCAAAAATGGCAGGATCTTTTTCGCGAAGACCTCGTAGTCGAACCACCCCGAGGTTTCAATCGCAACGTGGACGCCGAGCGCTTTGAGTTTTAGCAACAGAGTTTCAACGTATTCGGGAAAAAGCGTGCACTCGCCACCCGACAGAGTCACGCCGCCACCGGAATGGCGGTAGAAGGACACATCACGCAGCAGTAACTCAACCAGGCTATCCACCGGCCAATACTTGCCGACGATGCGCAGCGCGCTGGTTGGGCAAGCATCCTCGCACGCGCCGCAAAGATCACACCGGTCCCGGCCGATGCGTGTGGGCGAAGAGAGGTCAAGGGCAGCCTGCGGACACGCCTTCACGCAACTCCCGCAGTGAATGCACCTCTCTTCGGTAAAGGCAATTTCAGGGCAGATTTCTTGCGTCTCAGGGCTATGGCAGAACACGCAACGCAGTGGGCAGCCCTTGAAAAAGACCACCGACCGAATGCCGGGTCCGTCATCGAGACTGCCGCGCCGAATGTCGACGATCAGCGGCCGGCGAGATTCGCGCGGCTTGGTGCGAGCAACTGCAATGGGCATCGCCACCTCGCTACCTCGATCTACGCAACGCCCAGGCGGCGCGTCAGGTCTTTGGCCAGAAAGCCGAACCGGTACAAATAGTTCAAGTTGCCGTCCACATCCACCGTGTTCGCCAGGATCGAGTCCAGAATGTCCTGGTTTTCCGACAACAGGAACGACCACAGCGCGTGCACGTCCTGAAAAGAGACTCGAACGTTGTAGGTGTAACGCGCCTGATGTTCTACGCTCATATGCCCGTCCTCGAAGACGGCGGTGGTGGACACCTTGTTATCGAGCGTCCGGAACACGCAAATGCCGCAGAAACCGTCGATGTTGCGCCGGTAACTGCCCGACAGCAGGAAAGCCCAATCCATTCCCCGCAGCAAGGCTTCCAAGAAATCGTCGGTCATCTTTTCACACAGCTCGGCTTTGAGTTGCCGGGCTAGCCGGCCCACGAGAAAGTTCTGGAATGGCTCCGGAAAGGCTCGGGACGCTAGCTGCAACGCGGATCGTCTAGTTGTCATGGTCGGCTCCTTTCGTCAGCGCAAACGGTTCGTAGGGAACGGCGTCGCCGCTGGACAGCCGGTATTCGGTGCGATCAATGATCTCTTTCTGCATCTGAGGATTGAGGTCTTTGAAATACGCGGTGTAGCCGGAGACTCTCACCAGCAATTGATCGTAGCGACTCGGATCTTTCACTGCCTCGATGAAGTCTCGGTGCGAAGTCACATTGAACTGGATCTCCATTCCACCGGTCCCGTGATCGGCGGACGCGTCAAAATATCCGGCAACCGCGGCTGTAAAGTTGTCCAGCATGCGCGTGCGGTCACCATCGTCGGGAGTGAACTTCAGGTTCACCGCCATTCCATTCGATATGCATTCCGCCGGCAAGTTGGCCACCGCGTGCAGGGCAGCGGTCATGTGCGGCGTCACGCCCGAGCAGGGTGTCAGTCCACTGGAGAAGTTCTCGCCGTCCTTGCGGCCGTTCGGGGTGGCGCCGATGAAGCGGCCAAAGCCGGCGTGGTTGGTCATCGACCAGTAGCCCACACGGTAGTAGCCACCGCGATAATTGCGCCGGGTGTGCGTTGCTTCGTGCAAAACCTCGGTCAGCCAGATTGCGTTCTTCTCCCCGTTGACTTCGTCGGCCCCGAAGCGCGGCACTTTCTCCGGATTCCGCACGCGCGCCAGGAGTGCTTCGTAGCCCTCGTAGTTTTTGGCAATTGCGCGGAACAGAGTGTTATCGGATGGCTGTTGACCGTACACCAATTTCTCGATGACGTTTAGCGAATCAACCACATCGGCAAACCCTATGATCGCAATCCCTGACGCATTGAGGGTGGCGCCACCTTCAATCAGATCTTTGCCGCTTTCCATTGGACCTTCAAACAATGCGGAGAGAATGGGCGTGGGGTAGAACTGTTGGTGAATGCGTCCGAACAACTCGTTCAGGGCGATGGCTTGGTCGAGCACCCAGTGCAGTTGCAGGTTGAAGGCTCCCTGGAACTCCGCAAAGGACTGAAACGTGTAAGGGTCGCCGGTCTCCATGCTGATGACGTTGTCCAACCCGAAATGCCGATGCCTCCCGTTGAACAGAGTGAGTTCCAACGCCGAGGGCAGGTTCAGCAGGATTGCTCCGGAGTGGCCATAGAAACGGCCGTTGCTGCCCGGCTCGACGCACCCGATCACTCCATAGTCGCGGGCTTGAGCCACTGTGTGTCCGCTGGCGGTCAGGGCGCGAATGACGGCACGGTCGTTATGCAGCGCCGGTGTCGCCCCGGTATTCACATTGGCTTCGCACAGCCGGCGCAGGTAGTCTTTGCCATTTACGCCCGGATAATAGCGCGCATTCAGGTTGGGATCGCGCAGTTTCATCAACTCGATCGCCCGTAACATGACATAGGTTAGTTCGTTGACCGCATTGTGGCCTTCGCTGTCCACTCCGCCAATGGTGATAGCCTGGTTCGAACCGGTTCCGCCGAAAAGCTGCTCGCCGGCGGCCGGCACCATGGGAACGTGGTCACCGATCTTGAGCCAGACATAGCCGAGCAGCTGTACGGCATCCTCCACGGTCATGCGCCCAGCGTCGATGTCCCTGCGATAGAGATCGTAGAGAACCTGGTCGAGGCGTCCCAGGCTCAGGCCGACATTCGGATTCTCCAGGTGAATCGCGGTCCAGCAGAGCCAGATGGTCGTCAATCCTTCACGGAACGTCCGCGCTGGCTGCTCGGGGACGCGGCCATAGATCTTTGCGATCTCTGTCAGGTGAGCTTTCTGCTTCGCATCCGTCGCCCGCGTGGCCATACCCGCTGCTGCATCGGCCAGGTTGTGAGCGTAGGCGATGATGCCCTCCAGCACCTCGGCCATCGCTTGATAAAAGTCCTGTTGGCGCTGGTCCGTAGAGCGCTCCTGTCGCTCCAGTGCATCATTAATAACCGCGCGCAGGCCTTCGCGCACCGCCCGGGAAAAGTCCGGGATGGTGTGCGAAATGCAATTGGGCTTGCTGGCCAGGAAGAACACGAACTTCTGGAGAAGCTGCATCCGCCGCCGGTCTTCCTCGGTGCCGCGCGCTCGTGCCAACTCAGTGATGTTGTGATCCATCCAGAACGGGAAGACCTCAAGATTCAGTGCCTGAATCTCCTCTTCACTGATGTAGTACGGATTGCTCTGCCGGCGCGACATCGTCCACAACTCCGGCCACAGCGCGAGCGCCATGAACTCCGGATAGATCGGCACTCCCTTGAACTTGGACGTCGTCGACCCGGCAAAGGGCGAACTGTCGTCGAAAGAGAACTCTTCCAGACCAGTGGCGGTTCGCTTATGCCCCTGCTTGTGCCACACAACGGGAGTCCGGTGTTGCAGTACTCTTCTGTAGAGGCGTGCCTTCTCCAGTACGGTAATCCGCTCGCGCTCGAATAAACCCGCTTCGACGCTGAATTTGGTGATCAGCCGCGGGCGCTCGACGCAGACCTCCGGGATAGCCTGAAAATAGGCCTCGCGGAGGGCCCGGAGTGCGGGGGCAAGTTTCACTTCTTGTAGCGGGACCTCTTGGGTGGCAATCATCTCAACCTCCTCTTATTGGCGGCCGGCACGCCGTCCGCCTGAGAAGACGGATCTGGGCATATCGACCAACTGCCCCGCGTTCTGGCGCCGGAACCAGATGGCCAGCGCCGCGGTGCAGCCGAAATAGATCGCGCTGTCGATCAGCAGGGGAATCAGAAACCGAGGATTGAGACAAGTAATGAGGTTGTGCCGGGCCAGGATTTCACGGTCCGCGACCCAAGGCATACCAAGCGTCCAGGGGCCGATTGACACAATCCCGTACTTGGACGGATCGCCCGAACTCAGGGCGGCGCTGGTGTACGCACGGTAGTCGTCGAGATGCCCAACGAACATCGGCGCGGACGGCGTTACCAGCACCACGCCAACGCTCAGCGCAAGGCCCAACCCAAGTCCCACGAGCACGCGGCCCGGTTTGCCGGCCCGGATCCAGCGATGAGCGAGTAGAAACCCAGTGCCCGCAGCGATCGCCAGAGTGATAAGAAACAACGGCACAAACAGGGCCAGCAGCGGGTTTCCGAAATTTGCCGTGTCCATGCGAATCGGCCTTAACCAGTACATCGTTTCCCACTCCGTCCAGCCGGAGTAGAGATACAGTGCACAAGGACCGATCACCGCCAGCGCGTAGGCCGCCGCTACCACGGTATACCTGCCGAGGATGGCAGGTTCTTCTTGTTGTAGCCGTTTTCGACCGCACCAGGCAAAGAGCTGTGCAAAGGCAAACGCAGCCGGGATGTCCATCTGGACCATATAGGCAGTCCTCCCAACCGCGAAACGGATGATTAGATTCTAGTGCTAAGTCGAAGCGCCAGTGCTTATTTGTAGTTCTTAGTGAAGAAATCGCCACCGACTTTTCCCGAAATGGAACTACCCCGGGGGCTCAAAAGCAGATAATTCCGTCTCGCGGACAACACTTTGTGAACATAATTCGTTAGCACCGTGTCGGCGCCGGACTACTGACCCAGGGTCCCAGTTCGCATCAGTCCAAGGGCGCTTGACAGCCGCTCTGCTTTTTTGCGGATGCAGGTCTGGGTGCGCGACGAGACGCTCGCCGCGGAATCGAGGACACCATGGCTGCTGCAATACACCCACCACTGGGAACACTCAACAAACTGAAAACGCTGACTTGCCTGGCTGGCAAGCAAGGCACTGACCCGCTGCTCGATGAGATTCAGAGGGAGGTCGAATCCACTTCCGTTCTGGACACGATGAAGAGCTACATCAGCGCACTCCATGGGAAGCTTGACAATAACGCTCGGCCGTTTAAGCAACTCGCTGCGCTTTTTGCGGCAGGGATCACGCCGGCGCGAGTCGAGGGCCATCACGACGGCGTCGCCCTCGGAATACGCACCGGGGACGAACCCGGACTGCTCGCATCCTATGGAAACTTTATGGGCATGTTCTGGAGCACGGCGATCGGGCCCGTGTCGCCCTGGGTGGGCAAGTCCTTTGGGACCACCGACCCTGAGACCATCCGCCGCTACAGCGGCGGCTTTGAACACGGTGAGACTCCCACCTACATCGGAATTAATCACTTCAACAGACTGGAGGAGTCGGTGATGAACCGGCTGAGCCTGTCTGCGCTCACATTCTGGATGGGGCTCAAGGAGGTCACGCCGGAAGAAAAAGAACTCTACGGCCATGATCGCGATGGCGGATTATTCCTCGCGCGAAAAGCACACTCCGTTTACAGCGGAACCGACCGCGAAGTGTTCACGCTGAACTACCGCTGGTCGAATCTCTCCAACCTGCCTCCGTTTCGCTATCTGATCGACGAACTGGTTGAGATTGCCGATGGCGTCTACCTGGGCCAGCTTTTGTTGGCCACTCAGCATCTGCTCAGTCATTACGATCCTTCCCGTCCCCCCGACGAATACCGCTACCAGCACTTCGGCTACTTCCTGCTCATGGATGACAGCTGGGCGGCGGAGACAAGAAGGGTTTTCTCTCACATCGAACCAGGACGAATCACCAGCACACCGCGCCCAAGTGGACCTATCGCGGTGCCATCTGCGGGCCGGGCGGTGTCACCGAGTACATCGAAATATACGACGTTGACTCTCGCCGATCCGTTGGATGGAAATTGCAATGACGTTCTTTTCCAGGAAATACGAGCTGAACTGAGCCACTACCCCACCATCCTCGATCTCCTGAAGTTCTACTCGACGGAACTGATGGAGCACTATGACAACTCTTCTCCTTACTTTCTGAAGCTGCGCGAACTCTTCAACCGCGGCCAGGGACCCGAGCAGGTTCGCGGCTACCTGCGTGGGGCGCTCGTCTCGTTCCATGCCGAGGGGTTCTACAAACTGTTCGACCTCAACACCCTGGACGTGGCTTGGAAGGTTGGACGGCTCTTCACCCCATGGACCGGAAAGACGTTTGAGGACATCGCGGCGGACCGACTGGCGGAACTCACCGATGGATTTGAGAAAGGCACCGTTCCGACTTTTTGGGGCTCGAACACGGTGTCTTTGAGGACCGTCAAGCAGAAGTTCGTTGGACAGCTTATGAACCTTGCCGGCATGTGGTCGGAACCGGTACCCAAGGAGGAGTCGCTCAAGTATGGTTACGACCGGAAGAGTTTCTTCTTCATCGCTCACCAGGCGCGCTCCATCAATGACGAGAATCGTGGTAAGAAAGTGTTCCAGTTCAACTATCGGTGGCCGGGGCTGCGCACATTTCCACCGGACAACTACTGTATCGACGAACTCGTGATGCTTGCCGATGGCCTTTACCTGGGCCAACTGATCTATTCGACAGAAATGTTCGCGAAGTATGACCCCGCCAGGGATCCCTCGGCATACAGCTACCGCGTGTTTGGCTATTTCCTTCTGATGGACGAAGATTGGCAAAAGAGGCGGCTGGAGATTGGTTTTGACCCCTATGACGTGTAGGGAAAGGAGTACCTATGGCCGACATCAGTACTTTCCGGCAGGCATGCAAACCTGACCAGGACTACAACCTTCTGATCGTCAGTGATCTTCACCTGAGTGAAGGCCGCCATCCGCAAACCAAGAAGTTTTCCCGCAACGAGGACTTCTTCTTCGATGAAGAGTTTTCCCGCTTTCTTGACTATCATCAGCAGCATCCTCAGGAAAACGGCAAGCCTTGGCATTTGATCATCAATGGTGATTTTCTTGATTTTCTGCAGGTGACCTCGACCGATCTCGACCCTGTGCTCGACGCCGAGTTTCTGAGATACCTTGATGCAGGCACGGTCGAGGAAGCTCGCGCCAAGCTCAGCTACGATCGCGCGCACCTCGACTACGGTTACGGCTGTGGTCCCAGGGAGGGCGTGTACAAGCTGTGGCGGATCATGGATGGCCACTGGAGATTCTTCAAAGCCCTGGCGGACTTCCTGGTCAATGGCAACCGTATAACCATGATCAAGGGCAACCACGACGCTGACTTCTTTTACCCAGAAGTGCAGCGCGCATTTGTTTCCAAGCTCCGTACGATCTATGAGGAAGAGATGAAGCGTGCCCACGATCCTGCCATCACTCAGAAGATGCGCCGGCTCGCGAATACGTGCGAATCGGGAGAGCTCCGCTTCAGCAGTTGGTTCTATTACGAGCAGAATCTGCTCTGGGTCGAACACGGCAACCAGTACGACAACCTCAACTGCTTCCGGAACTGGTTGTCTCCGATGCTGCCCAGGATTCCAGGGTACGATCGACACCAGGATGAATTGGACCTGCCGTGGGGCTCGTTATTTGTCCGTTACCTGTTCAATCAGGTGGAGAGTTCCGATCCCCTTTCGGACCACGTCAGGCCACAGACGAAATTCATCTCCTACTTCCTGGCACATCAGCCGTTCGCCGCGTTCAAATTCCTGGTGACCAGCGGCCGCTACATGCTGAAGAAAATGCGCCGGTCCTGGAGCCAACTGGTGCCCGGCGCGTACGCCGAACGAGACGCAGCGCAGGCTGTAGCGATGGAGGACTTGGCACGCCACTCGGATGCCTCACTCGACCAGTTGCGCGAGGTTTACAATTTGCGAGCCCAAAGCGTGCTGAAGGAAGATCCCGGGAGCACGCTGTGGCGGACCATCCGGTTCCTGACGCGCTCTCGCTTCATGTTGCCGGTGTTGCTGATCGTCTGTCCGCTTGCTTCGCTTTACCTGTGGGTGAGGAGCTTCTTTCCACCGGCTGAGGAATACGACACCCTTGGTCATAAAGCAGTAGAGATTGCTGAAAAAATGAAAGTGCGTTACGTGGTCATGGGGCACACCCACGACACCGACCTGCAACCGCTGGCAACCCATGCGGGAGAATATTTCAACACCGGAACCTGGACGACGGTCTTCAGCCAGGAAGAGTTGCTCATGGGTGACGAGAGCGAATTGGTGTTCGCCTGCGGCATCCGTGAAAACAACGGAGCAGATCTGAAAATGCTTCTGATGAAGTGGAACGATCCGGCTGGGGAGCCGCGCCTGGTCAGACTGCTGGAAACAGGAGAGGAGCGTGCCGCCAGTCTGGCTCGCGCGAAACCCGCTCCGCCAGCCCATGCCGTTGCCGCCTGACGCAGGTTGCTGACGGTCGGCGAATGCTCGGATGACTTTCTTGTCCAGACTCAACCCTGGCTTTGTTTCTTCTTCCCCGCACGAACTCACGCCGGTAGGGCGTGAATCGAAATCATTTCAACTGGAGTGATGACCTATGCCGTTCATGGTGAAGAAAAATGGCGCGACTGCTGAGAATGCAGGCTTTGAAGGCGTCGAGCACAGCTTTGAGATCGGGCTCAAGATGGTTGGGCGGAATTGCGGCCTGCAGCCCTATACGAAGGTGAAAGTGCCTCCCTTTTCCGTGGGTGGAGAGATCACCGCTTTTGCCTCCCCGGAATCGACGTTTGCCGTCACGAAGCGTCTGCTGGATGGCGCCAAAAAGACAATCCAGATTGGCATCTACGATTTCACCGCCGGCTATGTCTCCGACCTTCTCAAGAATGCGATGACCCGCGGAGTGAAAGTCACTCTCATGCTCGATACCGATCACGTCAAGGGCGAGGACGAAATCTTTCAAGGACTCCAGGAGGCCGGTGCGACCTGCGTACCCGCTCCCTCCTGCGCCAGCAAGAAGGTGCACTACTTCCCGTGCTGAGCGCTGCGACAGCGCATGCTTTTTGTCCGGGCTTCTAAAGCGGCTGAGGTTTCGATTCAACACCCTTCGCGACTAAGGCTCTGCCGGGTCGATCGTTCGACACCGGGCATAAACTCTCTGAAGTCAAGACTGGTTACGCGATCCCCGAAACAGGTCAAGAAGCTTCAAGAGTGTTGGTATTCCGGCGGCGGCGGCTCCAATGAATGCTGTGGAGTAGTTCAGCAACTGAGGGACCGCCAAGTAGACAACCAGGGCCGCCCCGATCATCAGGGCTAGCAGGACACCTCGAATCACTCTCCAGTGACTCCACTCTTCTTGTCGCGACGCCGTTACCTCCTCCCTTACGCCGGTCTCCACTACAAACCGCCCGAAGCTCTCGTTCATGGGCTGCAGATCGGGTCGGCGCACGGCCAATCCCCGTTCCAGCAGCCGCCGCAGGCCCGTACTTTTCGCGTTCACGAAACCGTCTTGTGCCAGGTCAAACAGCGCCGTTTTCTCCGCCTTCGAGCAGGTGGTCCACAGCGCGCCATAGTAAGCGCGCGCGCGGTCAAGGATCTCGGCTACCACTTGGCCGGGGCTGAACTCCCGGCAGTCAGGAAGTTCAGCGACATCCATGCCGATGTGGAGCAGTTGCTCTTGACGCAGTTGCTCCTGACTCAGTTGCTCCTGACGCAGTTGCTCCGCGGGGAGACACTCCTGCAACAGCTTGTCGGCTACGGCCTCAGGCAATTTCGCCCGCGCAATCGCCTTTAACTTGTCCTCTAACTTCTCCTCGTCCCGTGCGGGGTCTGCCTCCTTCATGACATAGACCCTGCGGGTAAAGGTGCTCCATAGCGTCGCCCAGCGGTCTGCATCCAGGGAAGACCGGCATTTCGATTCCTTCGTCGAAGCCTTCCCCTCTTTCTCGGCGGCTCCGTCCTTATCGGGAGCTTCCTTCGCATCTTTCTCTTCCTTCGAGATTTTGACGGAAAAACTCAAGGGGTCGGCGGTGGATGCGACCAGCAGTATGCGGTTGGAGTAGAGGAATGTTTCCAGCAGCCGTAACTTCCGGCCGTTGCACTCCGGGTCGCCCATCCCGTATTCGAGATGGTCGATCGCCAACACCGTGTCCTTTGGCAACTCTTGCTCAAGCGCTTCCGCCCATTCCCCCGCGGCGGCAATCTGCCCAATGTCCACCCGATGAAATGCGGTCCGAGCCAACAGCATGCTCTTCCCCGAGCGCGGCGGCCCCAGCAGAAGCGTATTCTCGCTGACCGCGCCCAGATGCGTGGCTCTTACCCGATCAGCGTCAGGCACGACTAAGTCCAGAAGAAAGGCTGTCCTCGCCACGGAACGAAGTAGGAGGTAGATGCCCAAGAGGAAGGCTGCCGTCGTCACCACCAGGCCGGCCCACCACCAGAAGCCGTCGGGCCAGCGCAACGCGGGAACGTTTGAGCTCATCGGCAGGAAGGCCGCGGCTTCCTCTGGCGCATGCACGAGCTGAATCTCCGCTGTCGAGGCTATCCACCGGAAAGAACCGTCCGCAGTCTCGTCGCGCACCAACTCATGGGGCTGGACGCCCGCTTCGTCGTAGAGAGGCCGGATCTTCTCCATGGCAATATCGAACCGATGCTCATTGGGCGCAGGGTCCAACGCCTTCGTGTTGAATCTTGTGTGGTAGAAAAACTCGGCATAGATATCTGGATTGTCGCCCAGCCTTGCCTTCACGTAGTCAGACGGGGTAGGCACTTCCTGGTACTCTTTTTTCACTCTGTGTTGGCGTTCCACCAGCGCGTGTACGAGACGAAACTGTCCATGCTTGACCAGAATTTCCATTTCCGTGTCATGGGCTAAGCGGAAGAAAGCCAAGGCCGGGAGAACACTCAGAATCACCACCAGCGAAAACGTGGCTAGCAAATACGTGGCGCGAGAGCCCATCGGCCCTTTCCCTGACCTCTCGATCAGACTCACAAGCCCTGGCGGCAACGAGCGGCTCGGATAGAAAACGAAGAAGAACACAGCGCAAAGTAACGAGACTTGCAGGAGGCCGCCGAACAGAGCCCAGCTCGGCGTCGGTGATCCTATAGCTGCCCGATTCCACCAGGCCAAACCCAACAACACAATGGGCAGGACCAGCAGCACGAGGAAGGAGGGGTGCTTCTTCCACAGCAAGGGATCCGCTCCCTTCACCTTCAAGCGATTCAACAGCAGCGCGAACGGCGGCAACACCAAGGTCGAAACCGGGACGTGGTGATGGGGCACAAAGATAAATTCCGTCAGCAAAAGGACAACGATGAGCGCAAGATTCGCCGCCAGCAGCAGGCGATAGTCAGCCCGGCGGCGGTCATCGGGCCACATCCACTCCGGACGCCGCAGACAAAGAAAAAGAACCGGCACGACAAAGACCACACCGTAGAAGATACCGAGGATCAAGGAGGCGGAAAGCAGCTCCAAATTTGCGGTTTGCGCAACCTCCCACTCCTTGAACACCACCAGCGTCCAGGGCAGCCCGTTGAGCGGCTTTACGAACATCCGGTGTTCTCGCCCTGCACATTGCACGTCGATCGCCTTGCTTGCCCGGGCGAAGACCAAGGCCTGTAGCTCGAGATCGTTGCCACACTCCTGGAAAAAATCAGCCCCGGAAAGAGTGGGATCGGAGTGGAACATTATCTTCCCTCCGCGCTCAATGACCGCGTAACCAAAACCTGGTGGTATCGCCGTGTTCTGCAGTGAGATCAGTTTCGCAACCACGGTGGTAACCCACCTGGGAGATCCGTTCTGATTGGGGCCGGGGATCGAGAGCATGGCCTGCAGCTCTCCCGAATTCCATGACAGGATTGGCTCTAGAAAGAAGCGGAACTGTCCGTCCGTGGACGGCCTCCAGCCTGAGGGCAAGTTCCAGCCTCGCTCTTCCATGATGTTGCGGAAGTAAGGTCGTTCAGCCACCGAGACAAACCGGGTGGTACTGAATTTCTCAATGGTCCACTTCCCAACCTGATTCCCGTCGGGCATCACCATAGCGGTCATATCGAAATAAGGGTCATTCGGCTGCAGCCAGGAAACATGGCTACAATCCTTCCCCTGACAGAGTATCGAAGTCTCCATGATCTTCTTCTCAGGAGGCACGGGCTTCTTTGTCAGTTCGTTGTTCATCCTATCGAGCAGTTGGCTGAGTTGTTGGACCTCCTGGGAAAACCTCGTGGCCATGGTGTCAGCAAACCCGGACAGCTGGTTATCGAGTTGCCTTCGCAGTTGCTGATAGGCGTAGAGATCCACCAAAGAGAAGGTCAGGAGGCTGCTGACCGTCAGCACAGAAACGTAAACGAGGCGGGCGTCGGCTAGCCGCAGTTCGTCTCCCGGCCCCAAACTCCAAAGCTTCAACAGCGGCGAGCTCGCCATGAGCAGGACGAAAGCGAAGAGAAACAGCAGCAGTTCCGGGTTGGAGAGGGCCCAACTTTCGTCGTGGAACCGGCCCGACTGCACCAATCCGCAGAGGACCCACTCTGTGTCCGATTCCGTTTTTTCCGTCAAGCTCTTCGTCGGGGTTCCGGGCGAGATCAAAAGCCGTAGGGGCTGGACGAACAGCTTGTAGCTGCTTCCCGCCAGCTCAACCGGGAAGACGCCCGAGGCTGTGACTGTCAGAGGCAGGAGTGGTTTCGGCTTTTCCTCCTTTCCCGGTTCGGTCTTTCCGGCTTGGTCCGTTGGGGGTGGAAGCTCATCCAGTCGGAGGAGACCCGAGCGTTCCCGCTGGAAGATCACCCTGTTGCCCGTGGCGCCCGACTTGGCGATGAAGACGTCGTCGAATACACCGCCCCGGCGTCCTCGCATGAGGTCTTCCATCCGTAGGACAGCGCGGAAGCTGACGACATGGTCTGGGTCCGGGCCGGGGCCCTTGTAGTCGACGTAGATGTCGAAGGCGTCTCCTTCCTGTTTTGGATCCAGCGACACAGGTGGCAATTCACTTTGGCTGGAAGTGGTCGTCCGCTTGCTGACCGCCTCGATCGTTACCGTCTTGCTGACCAACCTCAGATTAGGAACAACCGTTGCCGCACGATCCAGATAGCAAGTGAATTCCCCGGTCATGTCAGAGGTCTGTTTTCTGGAATGAGCGTCACCTTTGACTGAGCAAGGATCAGATTTTTCTTTCGGGTAACCCTGATAATCCCCAGCCGCTTTGTTGACCAGGTTGGGAAGGACTTTATTCGTGTAGTTTTCGATTCTCTCCTTGAGGGCAGAATCCAAGCGGTTCAACTCCCGCAGATTTCTCTCCGTCAGGTATTGCGATTCCTTCGAAACATGGAGGTAGAAGAAGATGCCGAAGAAAATCACCAGCGCCATGAAGACCATGGCGACGACTCCAAAGGTGCGCGCGCTGGCTCCTTTTTGCTTCATGGTCGCCTCCGGAGGTCCGCCCGGACGCCTCGCACCGCTCCCGGGAGGGGGGAGGCATCGGCAAACCTTGACTGTTCTTTTGGCGCTACCTCCGCCCTCGCAGGAGAGCTACCCGCACGGCCAGCATGCATCCCATGCTGGCCGTGCGGCGTTATCAGATTCCCATCAACGACACATATTCGGCGGTAACAAGTACCCAGAAGTCATCCGCCATCCCTTTCTCGATGTACTCGTAAGGCAGTGTGCCGTAGCCGCCGTCTCCCCAGCTCGGACCCCAACTGTTACGGATTTGAAGCCGGCGTGCTTTGTCGTCGTAGCCGACGGCCATTACGGCGTGTCCGCCTTCAAGCCGATCTCCGTCTTTGGGCACAGGAATGTCACCGGTCCGCTGCACATCCGGATCCCAAATCGAACTGTAAACCGAGAATCCGAATGCAAACGGAAGCCCATTGGCCAAGCTGCCTCTTAGCTGGTCGAGCAACCTGGTGGGATCGGCGTCCCACAACCTATAGTAGTTGATCGCTTTGTAGCTCTGTCCGAAGGCGTAGCAAAAGGAAGTCGGTTCCTGATCGAAATCCTTCGTTTCATACGGCCAATATTCTTCGGGGCAGACGCCGAAGATCCTTAGGGCCCGGATGGTCCCGCGGATATAAGCGCCAGTGTCCCCGTCAAACCCGTAGAGCTTGCGCGTGGTCTTGTACAAGAACAACCGCGAGGCGTCGAGAAATTCGCCCATCGCGCGATTCTCGAAGTATTCGACAAGCCCGGCCACTGCCTGGGCGGTGCAGGACCCGAGGTCTTGCTGGTCTTCGACCGGGGAACAGTATGCTCGCAGGTCGGAGACATGGTCGGGCAGAGCGGAGGTCTTGATCGGTCTCCCTGATTTGAACAATCCTTTGACCCCCGGTGACTCGACGGTATGGTCGCGATAATCGGGGACATCGGGCAGCCATCCCAGTGTGAAGTCTCTCCTCATGCGTAGTGACGGCGCCGGTCCGACAGCAGCCACCCGTGGTGGCGTGGGCATCTCCCTCGGCTCCCGAACGATCACACTGACTGGATTGCGGACAATGGCTTTAGCGGAACGTGGCATCATGAACCTCCTTCGATTTGTTTGGCCGGAAATGCCGCTGATTCGGGCACGCTCGGCGAGGGCCCAACGAAATGCGGGCGTGACCTGCGCCTTTCCGGTGCAAAGTCTCACCCGTTCTGACGGCAGTTCTTAGAGTTCGCTGGAGATCAGCACGCCGACTCCAGCGCGGCTAGGACATTGTGTTTGGGAAGTAGAGTTGGGGTGACTTTTGGTGCTGTCGCCATGATGTCCCCCTTAGATACATCAGCAGTGGTGAGCGCGGGATATTCGAACTAACATTTTCTAACTCAGGTGTTGGTTATTCCTTGCTTGAGCCTTCGCCTCAGGGAGTATGCATTTCCTCCCCCTCGGTGGGAACTGCTCTTCGGAGAAGCGACGCAACAACAGGTTAGTTAAGGGACATTTCGTAAATCTGTGATTAGGGTCACCAATCTACGTGAGCCTAGCAAGCTGCTCAAAAACTACCCCCTTCAACAAGCCCGTCCGCGCGGGTCACTGCGAGGAAGGTGAGGATGCCGCTAATCTAACCCAAGCCTATTGTGCAGGTACGGCCGCACCAGGCGACAGGAAATCAGGACGAGCACGGCTATGCATCCGACACAACGAATGGCTCGTTTGCTTCCTTCGATCCACCAGGTTCAAAGGCCACCAAGCCGCAATCCATCAATGCCCAGGGAGAGATTGTCGGGACCTACTTCTTACACCACGAACTCCAACCGATCGGCGAGTGCCGCGACAAGGACGGCACCATCAAGACTTTCTCTTACCCCAGGCGCGCAATACACGTGCTCGTTCGGAATCGATGCCTCGGGGAGCATCGTCGGCGGCTGGTTCAATGGCAGCCGGTGGCAAGCGTTCGTTGCGGATAAAACGGCGCTGATGCCGTAACGGAGACTCCCAGGGATCGAGCCACCGGGGTAGTCAATTTGCATGCTCCGCGAAATTGACTTTCACGGTCTTGATCTCGTAGGGCTTCGTATGGATGAGGACGGTCCCTTGCTTGACTGGAAGATCTGCAAGGGACCTCTCCATCAAGTCCGTCTCCGATGCCGAGCGGGCACCGGAAGGAACGTGCAAAGTAACGTCGCCTTCCCTGCCCGCCCATTCATAAAAACGCAGCACGAGTGCGCTGTCATCTTCGGCCTTCTTGACTGCCGTGAGCACAACGTTTTCCGGTTCGATCTGCACGAATGAATAACTGGGTGGCAGCGTCCCTTCATGCCTTCCCGTCTGCGTCGCGAACAGCCGGTAATTCAACTCATATCCGCGACGTACCGTCTGCGCCTCGCGCCAGCCACCGCCATGCGGGTACAGGGAGTAGGTGAACTCGTGTTCGCCTTCATCGGCGTGCGGATCGGGCCACTCGGGGGAACGCAGCAGCGATAACCGCAGCACGTTGCCTTTGGCGTCATATCCGTACTTGCTGTCGTTGAGCAGGCTGAAGCCGTGTTGCGCATCGGAGATGTCCGCCCATTGCAGGGCTGGCACCTCAAATTGGGCCTGTTCCCCCGGCGTGCTGCGGCCGGTTGGCCGCTCCACCGAACCGTAGGGGATCTCATAGGTCGCCCTCGCGCTGTGCGCACTGAGCGGGAACGCGACTTTCAGCAGGATGTGTTTTTCATGCCAGTCGGCATGCATCTTCACATCGACGCGGGGCACTCCGGCGTACAGGGTAATGTCTTGAATAAAGGTAGAGTGCTGGAAGTGCTTCCTGACGCGGATGACCGCGCGCAGCGGGCCATGTTCCACCAGCTTCACTTCATCGGCATGGTCCAGATCCCAATGCTGTTTCTCGAAATCCGCATCGATGTTCCATGCGTCCCACTGCTTGGGTTTGTCGTAGAAAGCCTGGAGCAGATTGCCACAGACCATGTTCTTCGGACCACCGGTGTCGGTTTCAGCCGGAGCCAGCGCTTCGGTGCGGCTGCGTTTGTCGAACAGGCTCGTGATGCAGCCGGATTGCCGGTCAATCTTGAGCTGGACGAACTCATTTTCCAGTGTGTCGGCGGTAGCCTTCACGGCCGCAGAATTCGCCGGAGGTGTGGTCGTGGCAGCCCCAACAAAATAGGTCTGGTATCCCATCGCCGGCACGGTGGCCAGCAGCAGGAAGCGCGCGCGATGCGTTTCCGCATCCATGGAAAGAAACTCCGATTCCACCGGCTTCCCCTTGGAATCGACCACCTGAATCTGCCGGACGGAAGTTGGCATCTGCAATTCGGCTTCGATCACCTCGGTGCGCGGCCAGGAGAGGGAATTGAAAACCACGAGGGGCGCTTTGTCCGACTGCGTGTTGATGCGGGCTGCAATCTCGGCGAGCGAACCGTCAATCACTTCGCGGCCTGCCCGTTGCACATCGTCCAGGTTGCGCTTCGCGTCCAGATAGTTCACCGCGATTCCCGAGCCTGGCATGATGTCGTGGAAGTGATCGAAAAGGAGGCGTTTCCAGGCGCGTTCCATTTCTTCCTGCGGATACGACCGCCCGTAGACGGACGCCAGCGACGCAAATTTTTCCGCATTCAGAAGGGTTTCTTCGCTGCTTCGGATGCGTTGTTTCGTGTCGGCCTGGGTCGTGAACACGCCGCGGTGATACTGGAAGTAAAGCTCATCTTTCCAGGTGGGGACTTGCATGGTGGGTAGTTTCTTGCCGATGTCGTCGAAAAACGCCGTCGCCGTGCTGAACTGCAGCTTTGGGAACACCGCATTGGGCGCCATCAAACGAACGGCATTGTCGAGCATGGCGCGGGTCGGGCCGCCGCCGTGATCGCCAACGCCATAGAGATGCATCGTCTCCGGCGCACCCTCCAGTTGGGGGCCATACATCGATGGAGCCCACTCCGACAGATCTTTCGCCATGCCCTCGGCGTCAATCGGGCTGGCGTAATCGTGCGGGAAATAGGTGAGCAGGCGGCTGCCATCCGGCGCTTCCCACCAGAACAACTTGTACGGGAAGGTGGTGTACTCGTGTGCCCAAAGCAGTTTCTGGGTCACGAAATAGTCCATGCCTGACTTCTTGTAGATCTGCGGAAGCTGCCCGTTGTATCCGAAGGAATCCGGGTTCCAGCCGATCTTCACATCCACGCCGAATTTCTTCTGGAAATAGCGTTTCCCGATCAAGATCTGTCGCGTCAGCGACTCACCCGCCGGCATGTTGAGATCGGGTTCCACCCACATGCCGCCGACAATCTCCCAGCGGCCTTCTTTGACGCGCTGTTCGATCTCGTGGAACAGGTCAGGATACTTTTCTTCCATCCACGCGTACGCGCGGGCCGACGACATGGTGAACTTGAAGTCGGGATACTCGCGCATCAGGTCGAGCACGCTGCGAAAGGTGTCGCGCACGACCTCGACGGTCTCAGTCCAGGGCCACAGCCAGGCCATGTCAATGTGCGAATTGCCCACCGCGCGAATGGTGAATTGCTTTAGCCACGGATTCAGCGCTTCCAGTTTGTGTTGCGCGCGGAGCAGCGATTCATCAAAAGCAGCCTGGTCGCCGTGGTCGAGAGTGGAAAAGTCGATGGCCTTCACGGCCGCGTCGAGTTGCTGTTCGCGCTCGGCCTTGCCCTCTGCATACGCCGCGATCATCGGCCTCGCCACCAGAATTTCTTCCCGGAGCAAACCGGGGCTCGGACGGCTACTGGGAGATTCAATCAACAACCGGCTGCGGGCAATCCTGGTTGGGACGGGCGGCACGTCCAACCGAACCGCCACTACGAATTTCTGACCCGGCTGAGCACTTTGAGTAAGCGGGATCGGCTGCTCTGAGGTATCGCTGCCGTGATAAACCAGCGAGCCGTTCGAGAACACGCTGATCATGAGCGGGCCCTCGCTGTCGAAGACCAGGTCGAGTTTCACACTCGCGCCCCGCAGCGCATAGCCGTTCAGTTTCTCGGGAATCTCGATCGTTCGCCGCACGACGCGCGACCCGGTGGACCATTTTTCGTCGAGCTGGATGACCTCCCATGAGGAATCGTCCAGCGACGGATCCTCCGGGTGCGGCACGTCGGCATGAAAGCGCCAGTCCGGCACGGGCACAACCGTGAACGAAGCGAGCCGGTCAAGAACAGGTTTGTAGGGATCGGGCCTTTCCGCGGTTTGAGTCGCGTCCGCCGAAAAACTCAAGGCCGTTGTCAGGAGAAGGAAAAGCGCGAGCAGTGCCGAGGATCGCTTCATGTGTGCCCTCGCGAAGGTTCGGGATAAAACGCATAAGTGTACCGCGCCGCAGTCTACCGGTCCATTTTGTCGGCGACCTTAGCCAGACGTCGCGCCGGATTGCCCCTTCGTTGACAACTGTCAAACCCCAGCCTAGTCTCTCCACGGTTAGGGCGCACTGCGCCGGCCTGCTCCTGATTTAGGACAATACGGAGACATAGGAAATGCAAATGCCCAAACCCGCTTCCGAACTCAAGAAGGTGGACTATTTTGCGGGCAACTGGACTTCGGAAGGCGACATGAAGCCGAGTCCGATGGGTCCGGGCGGCAAAATGACCATGACCGAGCACAACCAGTGGATGGATGGCGGCTTTTTTCTGACGATGCACTCTGAGTTCAAGATCGAAGCCATGGGGAGCGGTTCCGGTGTGGCCTACATGGGGTACGATCCCGACAAGAAGGTCTATACCTACGATGAGTTCAACAGCATGGGAGAAGCGGTGCACTCCACCGGCACGGTGGACGGTAATACCTGGCAGTGGAACGGCGAAAGGCACGTGGGCGGTAGCACCATGAAAACACGCTTCGTCATAAAGACACTCTCACCGACCTCGTACACCTTCAAGTTCGAGATGTCGCCGGACGGAAACAATTGGTCCACCGTGATGGATGGGAAAGCGACAAAAGACCAGTTCTAGCTTGAGCCGTGAAATGCCGCTAGTGCCGCCTGGCCGAGACTGATGCCGCCGTCGTTGGGGGGCACGGCCTGGTTCGTCCAGAGATGCAGTCCTGTTTCCTCCAACGTGGCCTTAAGGTCTTCGAGGAGCATCTCGTTCTGGAAAACGCCTCCGGAGAAGACCACCGTGTCCAGTTTTGCCGCCGCTGCAAGGGTCTTCACCGCATCGGCAACGCCGTGTGCGACCCCGAGCTGAAACGCGCGCGCAATTTCTTCCGGATTGCGCCGGTTGGATCGATCGGCGGCCACGGCATGGAGCAGCGGACGAAAATCCAACTCTCCATCGCGATAAGGGAATGGATACGCCTCGGTCACCGATGCGCTGCGGGCCAGATGCTCGAGCCACATCGCAGCCTGACCTTCGAACGTGATTTCCCGTGTAAAGCCGAGTAGTGCAGCCGCGGCATCAAAAAGCCTTCCCGCAGAAGTCGTCGCAAACGTCCGCACGTTTTTGTGGACCAGTTGCAGCGCTGTCTGGTAGCGCGCCGGAAAAGAAAACGGCGGGCGAGCTAGATCCGGAAGCCCCTCCACTTGCGCGAGAAATCCAGCGGCAGCCTGCACAGGATATTGCGCCGCCGCATCCCCGCCTGGCAGTGCGGCTGGCCGCAAGTGTGCCACGCGTTCAAAACCGTTCCGCAGGCTGCCCGTGAAAAACTCTCCGCCCCAGATGCCGCGATCGTCTCCATAGCCAGTGCCGTCGAAACTGACCCCGAGAACTCGTTTCTCCCACTCGCCGCGCTCGGCCAGCACCGACGCTACGTGAGCCCGGTGATGCTGAACGGCGCGTTTCTCCGAAGCCGGCAATTGCAGCGCGTGGACCGTCGAGCGGTATTCAGGGTGGGCATCGTGAACCACCAGCACATCCTGCCAGGCGATCTCATACATCGCCATGAGGTCGCGAATCGTTTCCTCAAAAGCGCGAAATGCCTCGTAGTGTTCGAGGTCGCCGATGTACTGACTCACAAACGCCTGCCCCTGAACCACGAGTGTGACCGTGTTCTTCAGATCGGCTCCGACGGCGAGAATCGGCCGTGCCACGGGTCGTTCAAGCGGAAAGGCAGTCACAGCGCCGGGCGCGTAGCCGCGCGAGCGCCGGAGAATGACAGGGCCAAACGTCCCGGCACGCGCCACGGAATCCTCCACGCGGCGGGCGATGGGACGCTCCCCGATCAGGAACGCATCGGCGATGCCGGAAAGACGGTCGAGCGCATCCTGATCGTCATAAGCAATCGGTTCGCTGGAGCGATTCGCGCTGGTCATCACGAGAACATCCGGCGCCCCCGCGTCAAACAACATGTGCTGCAGCGGTGTATAGGGCAGCATGATCCCAAGCTCCCGATTGTCAGGAGCGACGCCGGCCAGGTCCACCTTGGCGGGCGCCAGAACGATAGGCCGTGCCACCGAGGTCAGCAGCGCCTCCGACGCTTCCGAAAGTTCCACCAACTCGCGGGCGCCAGCCACATCGTTCACCATTACGGCGAATGGTTTTTCCTTGCGAAACTTGCGCTCCCGCATGGCACTCACGGCGTTCGTGTTGCGTGCGTCACAGGCCAGGTGATATCCGCCGAGCCCTTTCACGGCAACGATCTGTCCCGACTTCAGGAGTTCGGTCGTACGGCGAATCACGCGCTGGTCGCCAGACACAATTTCATCGCCGAGGCGCAGAGAGTAGTGCGGCCCGCACTCGGGACAAGCCACCGGCTGCGCGTGAAACCGCCGGTTGGCGGGATCGTGATATTCACGGTCACAGTATTCGTCGAACGGCCACGCCTTCATTGTCGTATTCGGACGATCGTAGGGCAGGGCGAGAATGACGGTGTAGCGCGGTCCGCAATGGGTGCAGTTGATATAGGGATATTCGAAACGGCGATTCGTGGAATCCTTGAGTTCCCGCAGGCAGTTGTCGCATACCGGCAGGTCGGGCGAGATGCGCACGGTAGGACGTTCGTTGCGTTCGCTGGCCTTGATGACGAACTCCTGGAGCCCGAGTACATCCGCCCCCTGCACTTCGACAG